>DAIDGS010000064.1 GCA_027459845.1 Vulcanimicrobiota bacterium
GCGAACAGCATGATCGCCACGACCACCTGACGCAGGCTTCGCTTGTTATGCATGCATAGCCCTCAGTTCAAGTGTCTGTGTGTTGACACGCCGCCCTGTAGGTGGAACTCGACTAGGGCCTGCCCGGACCCAGACGGCTCCCAGGGTGACGGTTACCCGTCACATTCATGCAACCTTAATGCGTTCCTTTGAGAATCGTTGAGTCGATTGCGACTTTTCTTCAAAGGTTCTTAGGCAAAAGCCGCCATGCGCTCGCTCAGCAGCCGCGGGATGTCCGAGGGGCGCTCCGCGACCGGGATGCCGGCCGCCTCGAAGGCGGCTATTTTGCTGGCGGCGGTGCCGAAGCTGCCCGAGATGATCGCACCGGCATGGCCGAGCGACTTTCCGGGCGGGGCGTTGCGCCCGCCGATGAAGGCCACCACCGGAACGTCGCGCAGGTGCTCGGCCGCGAAGGCCGCCGCATCCTCTTCGTCGGAGCCACCGATCTCGCCGCAGACCACGATCGCCTCGGTCTGCGGGTCGTTCTTGAACGCGCGCAGGCAGTCGACGAAGGTCGTTCCGATAATCGGGTCGCCGCCGATCCCGACGCAGGTCGACTGGCCGAGGCCGGCGCGGGTGAGACCGTCGACTACTTCGTAGGTCAGCGTGCCGGAGCGCGAGATGAGCCCGACGTTGCCCTCCTTGAAGACGTGGCCCGGCATGATGCCGATCGACGCCCTGCCGGGCGAGATCAGCCCGGGGCAGTTGGGACCGATGATCCGCATCCCGTGCGTCGTTCCGACCACCTTGAGCATGTCGTCGACCGGAACGCCCTCGGTGATGCAGACCGCCAGCTCGATGCCGGCATCGTGCGCCTCGAAGAGCGCGTCGGCGGCAAACGGCGGCGGCACGAAGATGCAGGTATGGGTCGCCCCGGTCGCCGCCACCGCATCGCGCACCGTGTCGAAGACCGGCAAGCCGTGCTTGCTCTGCTGCCCACCCTTGCCGGGGGTGACGCCGCCGACGATCGCGGTGCCGTAGGCCAGCATCCGCTCGGTGTGGTACGACCCTTCGGCGCCGGTGATCCCTTGCACGATCACCTTGCTGTTCTTATCCAAATAAATCGACATCGTTAAACTCCTAATGCGCTCGCGTTATTTCGCCGACGCCGCGTTCGCGAGACGCACGGCTTCGCGCGCGCCCTCATCCATCGTTTCGACCGGCTGCATCCCGGCCTCGGCCAAGATGCGCCGTCCCTCTTCTTCGTTGGTGCCGGTCAAGCGAATGACCAACGGAATCTTGCGCGAGGTGGTTTCCGCCATCGCCTGCACGATGCCGCGCGCGACCTCGTCGCCGCGCGTGATGCCGCCGAAGATATTGATGAAGAACGCGGTCGCCCCGGTGCTATTGACGACCAGCTCGTAGCAGTTGCGCACGCGCTCGGCGTTGGCACCACCGCCGACATCGAGAAAGTTGGCGATCGCACCGCCGGCGTTGCTGACCGCGTCCATGGTCGCCATCGCCAGGCCGGCGCCGTTGGCCAACGTCCCGACGTTGCCTGGAAAGCGCCGAAAGTTGCGAATGCCTAGCCCGGCGTTGCTGGCCAGCGTTTCGTCTTCATCGAGCGGCAGCGTCTTGTGCCACTCCTTGAACTCGGGCGTCCGAAAGAGCGCGTCGTCGTCGAGCTCGACCTTGGCATCCGATGCAACCACGTCGCCGTCGGCGGTCAGCGCGAGCGGATTGATCTCGACCAGTTTGGCGCCGTAACGAAAGAACATCTCGTAGAGCGAGCCGAGGATTCCCGGCAACTGACGTCGGTAGCCCGGATCGAGTTGCGCGCGAAACGCCAGCTCGCGACCGATGAACGGCGAGTACCCGATGGCGGTATCGACGTAAAACTTGGCGATCGACTCGGGATGTTTCTCGGAGACTTCCTCGATGTCCATTCCGCCAAACCGGCTCACCATGATGACCGGCTTCTTGGCGGCACGATCGATCGCAATCGCGCAGTACGCCTCGGTCCGAATCGCAAGCTTCTCTTCTACCAGCAGCGAGTTAATCGGCTCGCCCTTGGGATTTTGACGATTCGGCGGCATCGGCGTCGCCAGAATCTCGCGCGCGACCGTGCGCCCCTCATCGGCCGACGTCGCGAACTTGATCTTCCCTGCCTTGCCGCGACCACCCATCAGCACTTGTGCCTTGACGACCCACTCGCCGGGGGTGCTCGCCACGAAGGCAGCGACGTCCTCGGGTGTGAGCGCGTGTTGACTGCGCGGCACGGGGATGCCGGAGCGTCTGAAGAGCTCCTTGCCCTGATACTCCATGAGATTCATGCGCGCGAGATTCGGGGAATCGGGCACTGCGCCCCTTGCCGCTAAGGTCGCATCGCGCGCCGTGCGAGCGCGTGGCGTCGCGTGCCGGGGCTCCACGGGAGGCTCTGAACGAGCGCCGGAGCCACGGAGGGCAGGAGGCGCGAGGAAGACAGCAGCGATTCTCGCACGATGCGAGAATCGCGAGCGGCTCCAGGGAGCATTGGCAGGCGCGCCATGCGCTACACGCGCAGCGGCTATGCGTAGCGACGACGCGCGCAGCGGCTACACGCCGCGCGAGCGCGTGGCCGCGCGTGCCGATGCTCCCACGGGAGGCTCTGAACGAGCGCCGGCCACGGAGGGCGAGAGGCGCGAGGAAGGCAGCAGCGATGCTCGCACGATGCGAGAATCGCGAGCGGCTCCCGGGAGCATTGGCACGCGCGCCATGCGTTACACGAGTAGCGGCTATGCGAAGCGACGATGTGCAGCGGCTATGCGAGCTTCCCGAGCAGCGAGCGGGCGATGATGATCTGCTGGATCTCAGAAGTGCCTTCGTAGATCTCGGTGATCTTGGCGTCGCGGTAGTAGCGCTCGACCGGAAACTCGGTGGTATAGCCGTAGCCGCCGTGAATCTGCAAGGCTTCGGCCGCGTGGCGACGCGCGGCGGTCGACGCGAACAGCTTGGCCTTGCTGGCTTCGGTCGCAAACGGGCGCCCGGCATCGGCCAGCGCCGCCGCGCGATAGGTCAGCAGGCGCGCGGCGTCGAGATCGGTGGCCATCTGCGCGATCTTGAACGAAACGCCCTCGAAAGCGCCGATCGGCTTGCCGAACGCCGTTCGCTCGCCGGCAAACTTTACCGACGCATCCAAAGCGGCGGCGAGAATGCCGGTCGCCTGCGCGGCAATCCCGATCCGGCCGCCCGAGAGCGTCCGCAACGCGTTGACGAAGCCTTCACCTTCGTCGCCGAGCATCGCATCGAGCGGAACGCGTACGTCGTCGAAGGTCAGGTCGACGGTGTCGCTGGTTCGAATGCCGAGCTTTTCGGTGACCTTTTCGACGCGGATGCCGGGGAGCGCGTTCTCGACGATGAACGCGCTGACGCCACGCGAACCGGCGCCGCCGGTGCGGAACATACCCATCGTCAGCGCTGCCTGCGAGCCGTTGGTGCACCACTGTTTGCGCCCGTTGAGTACGTATTCGTTGCCGTCGCGGCGCGCGCTGGCGCGAAGCTGCGACGCATCCGAGCCGACGTCCGGCTCGGTGAGCGCGAACGCGCCGATCTCCCGACCGCTCGCCAGGCGCGGCAGCCAGCGCGACTTCTGCGCCTCGGAACCCAGCGCCAGCAGCACCGCACAGATCATGGTATGCACCGAGACCGTGGTCGCGGTGCCGGCGTCGACCTTGGCGAGTTCTTCCACGACCAGCGCGTAGGAGACGTAGTCGAGCCCCGCGCCCCCATACGGCTCGGGGATCACGATCCCCATCAGCCCAGCCGCGCCGAGACGGTCGAAAAGCGGTCGCGGGAAGTAGTGCTCGCGATCCCACTGCGCGATGTGCGGAGCGATCTCGCGGCGCGCGATCTCGGCGGCGAGTTCGCTCACCTGACGCTGCTCGTCGGTCAAATCGAACTGGTTGCGCTCGCCGATCATCCCCCGTAGGTATAGAACCCGCGACCGGTCTTCCTTCCAAGCCACCCCGCTGCCACGTACTGGCGCAGGAGCGGGCACGGCCGGTACTTCGAATCCCCGAAGCCGTCGTGGAGGACTTCCATGATCGCCAGGCACGTGTCGAGGCCGATGAAGTCGGCCAGGGTCAGCGGTCCCATCGGGTGGTTCATGCCGAGTTTCATCACGGTGTCGACCGCCTCAACCGACGCGACGCCTTCGTAGACCGCATAGATCGCCTCGTTGATCATCGGGAGCAGGACCCGATTGGCCACGAAACCCGGGAAGTCGCGCACCTCGACCGGCGTCTTGCCCATCTGCCGGGCGAGCGTGTCGGTGAAATCGAAGGTTTCCTGCGAGGTCACGATGCCGCGAATGACCTCGACCAGCGCCATGACCGGCACCGGGTTCATAAAGTGCATCCCGATCACGCGATCCGCACGTTGGGTTGCCCCGCCGAGCAGCGTGATCGAGATCGACGAGGTATTGCTGGCAAGAACGGCGCGCGGCGCGCAGACGCGATCGAGCGTCTGGAAGAGCGCGAGCTTGGTCTTGAGATGCTCGGTCGCCGCCTCGATCGCGAGATCGACGTCGAGCGCCTCGAGCGCCGGCGTCGCCGCGATGCGCGCCAGCGCGGCGTCGCGCACCTCGCCGGCGAGCTTGCCTTTCTCGACCGCGCGCTCGAGGTTCTTGCGGATCGTGGCGATGCCGCGCTCGATCAGCGCCGGTTCGCGATCGTTGAGCAGCACGGTGTGGCCGCTCTGCGCGGCGACCTGAGCGATGCCGGCGCCCATCTGGCCGGCACCGACGACGGCGATGCGCAGCGGCTGCACTCAGTCCACCCGCACCAACAGCGCGTCGCCCTGGCCGCCGCCCGAGCAGATCGTGGCGATGCCCCAGCCACCGCCGCGCTTGCGCAACTGGTTGATGGTCGCGCCGACGATGCGCGCACCCGACGCTCCGATCGGATGACCGAGCGCCACGGCACCGCCAAATGCGTTGATCACCGCTTCGTCCAGACCCAGGTTGCGCGCCGACGTAATCGCCACCGACGCGAAGGCTTCGTTGATCTCCCAAACCGCAACGTCCTTGACGTGAAGCCCGTGAGCGTCGAGCAGTTTTTGCGCGGCCATCGCGGGCGTAAGCGCGATGTAGGGCGAGTCCCACGCCGCGGTGGCGTGATCGACCACCGCTGCCAGCGGCGTACATCCGTGCGCGGCGGCGTACTCGGCCGAGGCAAGTACCAACGCGGCCGCGCCGTCGTTGACACCGGGCGCGTTGCCGGCCGTGATCGTGCCGCCCGGTTCGAGCGGCTTGAGCTTGGCCATCGCGTCCAGGCTGGCATCGGTGCGCACCGCTTCGTCGCGATCCACGCGCGTGTACGGCGCGTCGCCGACGACGAACGGCGCGTACGCCGCGTAATCGAACGTGAACTCGGGCGAGGGTTCGTGATCCCAGATACGGCTCTTCGCTCCGACCGTCGCCGGAACGCGCGCCTTGCCTTGGCGCGGCAGCCGCTCGACGACCACCTTCCCGCGCGCCTTGGTCGCGACGTTGACCGGTACGATTTCGTCGGCGAAATCGCCGCGCTCGTGCGCGGCGGTCGCGCGTCGGTGGCTCTCCAGCGCGAAGCGATCCTGCTCCTCGCGGGTGGAACGAAGTTCAGAGGCCACCTTGTTGCCCTGCGTCGACATCGCCATCGGAAAGTACTGATCCCACAGCCCGTCATACATCAGCGCATCGACCAACTCGCCGTTGCCGAACCGATAGCCGAAGCGCGCGCCGCGCAACAAATACGGGGCGTTCGACATCGATTCCATTCCGCCGGCGCCGATCAGCGCGTTGGCGCCGGCATCGATCAGGCGCATGGCGCCCGCCACGGCCAGCATTCCCGAAGCGCAGACCTTGTTGACGGTCTCGGCCGTCACGGTCTTGGCGAGTCCGGCCTTGAAGAGCGCCTGCCGCGCCGGATTCTGCCCGACCCCGGCCTGCAGCACCTGGCCCATGATGACGTGCTCCAGATCGCTGGGGTCGATGCCGGCGCGTTCGATCGCGGCAGCCAGCGCGACGGCGCCGAGGGTCGTGGACTCGAGCGGCGCCAGGGCGCCGCCCAGACGGCCGAACGGCGTGCGCGCGAGGCCGAGGACGACGGTTTTGGGTGGGTTGGAACTCATAGCGAGCCAGGCTTCGCCTGGAGCGCTCGGCGCACCTAGCGCGAGTTTCGTTAGGCCTTTAGCGCGCGCAGGATCAGCAGGCCGAGCATCGTGCCGAAGGTCGCAAAGGTACGACTTTCGGCCTCGCGGATCACCGACGGGTCCCAGCGTCCGTGCCCGTCCGGCATCGGATCGACCTGCGGGACGACCCGCGGGACGCGCTCGCAATAGCGCTCGAAGGCTTCGCCGAACTGCCCGTGCAGAAAGCGCTCCTCATGCGGGACGATGGTCGCGTAGACGGCGCCCATCAGCGCCAGTCCGCCCAGCCGCAGCGCCCAGCGCGCGCCGCTACGGTTTCCTCCGGTGAAGGCGATCGCGAAGCCGGCGGCCGTGATGACGTTCCCGACGTAGAGCGGATTGCGCACGTGCGCGTACGGTCCAGCGGTCACCAGTTGTGGGGCCTCGACCACGTCGCCGCGCGTGGTGACTCCCGAGTATCCAACCGCCCAACACCGGATCGCTTCGCCGGCCAGTGCCAACGGAAGCCCGACCGCGACGCTGAAGGCGCTGGGCTTCCCCCACGCCGCGAGCGCCGCCGCCGGGAGCGCCAGCAACGTTCCGCGATACTTGAATACGGCCGCGCGCAGGGCGCTCGAGGTCTCGTCGTTCATTGAGCCGTGGGGTTACGAGCCCGGCGCCGCGTTTCCCGTTTCCACGGCGGCGCGATACACGTCGGCCAGGGAACGCGTGAGCGGAATGCGTGGTTCCCATCCGGTCTGCGCACGCAGCGCCGCGTTGCTGCCGACGAAAATCGGAACGTCGACCGCCCGCGTGCGCGCCGGATCCTCGCGAATTTCGACCGGGATATGGGCGATGCGCACCAGTTCGCCGAGCACGTCGCGAATCCGCACGGCCTTGCCGCTGCAGACGTTATAGACGCCACCCGCGGCACCGCGCTCGGCCAGCGTCAGGTAGGCCTCGACGACGTCGCGCACGTCGAGGAAGTCGCGCGCCGAATCGAGGTTGCCGACCAGCAGGGCGCCGCGCTCACCGCCGGCGCGCGCCGCCAGCTGCGCCGCCAGACCGGCGACCACGAAGCGCGGCGACTGGCCCGGTCCGATGTGGTTGAAGGCGCGCGCCACGACCACATCGAGACCGAACGCACGGGACTCGGCCAACAGAATCGCTTCGGCTGCGGCTTTGCTGGCGGCGTACGGGTTCTCGGGTCGCAGCGCGGCGCGCTCGGTGAGCGGAAACTCGGCGGCGTCGTGCGCGCCGTAGACTTCGGCCGAACTCGCAAAGAGCAGCCGGATCGGACGACCGGCGTCGCGCACCGCCCGTGCGACGCGCGCGGTGCCGAGCACGTTGACGCGATAGGTGTCGCCCGGCTGGGCGAGCGACGCCGGGACGAAGGTCTGCGCGGCGAGATGAAAGACGACGCTCGGCCCGGCGCGGGCGATCGCCGCGGCAATCGAAGCGTCGTCGTCGAGGTCGAACCGCACGTCGCCGCTTTCGTGCGGTCCGGCCGCAGCCACCACCTCGGCCCCGGCGCGGCGCAGCGCCGCCACCAGATGGGTGCCGACGAAGCCCCCGGCGCCCGTGACCAGCGCGCGCACCGTGCTAGCGCGCGTGGGCGCCGAGCCGATCGACGTCGGCGCGCACCATCATCTCGACCAGCTCCTCGAACGAAACCTTCGGTGTCCACTGCAGCCGCTCGCGCGCTTTGGCGGCATCGCCGATCAGCATGTCGACTTCGGCCGGGCGCACGAAGCGCGGATCGATCGTGACGTACGGCTCGTACGCGCCCAATCCGGCAACCTCAAAGGCGATCCGCACGAAGTCGCGCACGCTGTGCGTTCGCCCGGTGGCGATCACGTAGTCGTCGGGACGCTCGGCCTGCAGCATCAGCCACATCGCCTCGACGTAGTCACCGGCGAACCCCCAGTCGCGCTGCGCCTCGAGGTTGCCCAAACGCAACTCGGTTGCCAGCCCGCACTTGATCCGGGCCACACCGTCGCTGATCTTGCGGGTGACGAACTCCTTGCCGCGCCGCGGGCTCTCATGGTTGAACAGGATGCCGCTGCACGCGAACAGATCGTAGGATTCGCGATAGTTGACGGTGATCCAATGACCGTACACTTTGGCCACGCCGTACGGACTGCGCGGATAGAACGGCGTCGACTCGCGTTGCGGAACCTCGGTGACTTTGCCGAACATCTCCGAACTCGAGGCCTGGTAGACGCGAATCGAGGCATCGACGTGGCGTACCGCTTCCAGCAATCGCGTGACGCCCAGCGCCGTAAACTCGCCGGTGAGCACCGGCTGCGTCCACGACGCCGGCACGAACGACTGCGCCGCCAAATTGTAGATCTCGACCGGCCGCACCTCGGCGACGATCGCCTGCATCGACGACTGATCGAGCAGGTCGCCCGAAATGATTTCGATCTTCCCGAAAAGATGCTCGATGCGTTCGTGCACCTCGGTGCTGGTGCGCCGCGTCATACCGACGACGCGGTAGCCGTGATCGAGCAAGAACTCGGCCAAATACGAGCCGTCTTGACCGGTGATTCCGGTGATGAGCGCGGTCTTTTGCAAAGAGGTTCTCCGGGGTCGGGGACCGCGCAAGCGCGGATCAGTTGAGGATCTGGATGCTTCCGCCGTTATCGTCGAAGACGAAGCGCGTTTCGAACATTTCGCTGCCTTCGGGGCCCACGACCTTCGACTGAATCGTCAGGCGATGCACCAGTTGATTGTTGTAGCGAACCACGCCCGAATAAAAGTACTGCACGAGCGGGGTGACGCTGTCTTGCAGCGGCGCGAGGCGACGGCGTTCGACCAGCATCGAGAGCAGCTTGCGCTGGAGCTGAATCGGCAAGAGACGGTTGGCGTCGTCGGGCGTCATCCGCACCGAGACCAGTTCGTCCTGGGCCTTGTTCTGCTCGGCGACCGGCTTGTCGGTGGTGTAGCGAATGATCGCGTCCCAGTCGTCGGCCGAGATGCCGGTAAAGCGCATCCCGTAGCGCCAGACCGACTTGCCTTGATGGGTGACCGTGTCTTGCCAGACGGCCCGCGCCCGAATACGCAGCGGCCGGTTCTCGATCGCGGCGCGGACCTCGAACTCGTCGCGGCCGGTCGGGTCCTGCGTGAGCAAGCAGAGTCCACCGCCGCTGAGGTCCAGGCCGATGGCCGGCTTCTGCGTCGTGCCGCCGTCGAGCGAGACGGTCGCACGGTAAGGCTTCCGCTTGCGGGGGTACTTGCGGCGGTTGGGCTCTTTCCCGGTAAACCACCCGAGAAGCTCGTCGAGCATTGGGTGATCCTTTTGACGCCCGCGCGGCCGGTTACTGTCGGACGCGCTCGGCCAGAGCGGTGACCACGAAGGCCGCAACCTCGCTCGGCAACGTGCCGCGCCCGAAGCCCGCGTCGTAGCCGAGTTCGCTGGCCATCAGGTTGGTCACGCGCGGCCCGCCGCAGATCAGCACCACGCGGTCGCGCAGCCCTTCGGCCTCGAGCAGTTCCGCGAGCTCGGTGAAGTTGCGGACGTCGCTGCCCTTCTGGGTGACCACCTGCGACGCCAGCAGCGCGTCGATCTGGCGCTCCTTGGTAAAGCGCACCAGATCCTCGGTCGCAACTTGGCTGCCGAGGTTGTAGGTCTCGAACATGTGGTAGCGTTCGAGTCCGTAGTCGCCCTTGTAGCCCTTCATGTTCAGGATCGCGTCGATCCCCACGGTGTGCGCGTCGGTCCCGATGCACGCTCCCGCGATCCGCACCTTGCGCCCGATCCGCTCGGCCACGAAGGCGTCGATCTCTTCCATCGACATCGCGTGGGTGCGCGCCGAGGGCGCCTTGA
Organism: Vulcanimicrobiota bacterium; assembly: GCA_027459845.1. Taxonomy (GTDB): domain Bacteria; phylum Vulcanimicrobiota; class Vulcanimicrobiia; order Vulcanimicrobiales; family Vulcanimicrobiaceae; genus DAIDGS01. The sequence goes on from DAIDGS010000064.1 coordinate 9,953, forward strand.
TGGCCGATACGTCGATCGCGTGCGGGGTCGAGGCGTAGACGACGAAAAACGAAAAGCCGGTCGCGATCGCGCGCCCCTCGACGACCGACACATCGGAGAAACCCATCCGCGCGACCAGTTGGCGAGCCGCCTCGTCGGCAGCCTCGCTCCACTCCACCGGGAGCGTAAACGAAAGCTGCACCTTGCCGTCGTTCATCGTGTCGCCGTACGGTTTCACCATCTGCGCGCTCACGCCGGCACCTCGCGCGCACCGCGCAGCGCCGCCTCGAAGGGATTGTAGTACTCGGGATGGCGCGCGAAGACGCCGTCGAAGCCGCGTCCGCCGTCGGGCGGGCGCGACACGTCGGCAAAGGTTTTGCGCTCGATGGCCTGCATCAACCCGATGTCGGCGACGCGTTCGAGCAGCGCCACGCATTCCGCGAGCACGTGCTGCGCCCGGCGCTCGATGATCCCGCCCGGCTTGATCGCGATCTCGTCGCCAAAGTGCCGCGCGGTACCCATGATGTAGCGCGCGTTCTCGATCGCCAGCGCGCGATCGCCTAAGAACGGTGTGTGGATCGCCTCGGTCAGCATCCCGCAGAGATGGATGTGCTGTTTGGTCATCACCGAGGTCAGGTTGAAGAGCGCGTCGATCAAGTGACCTTTAAAGATGTCGCCGGTCATGTGCTTGGTCGGCGGCATGTACTTCAGAGGCGCATTTGGGAAGATTTGACGCGTGAGCTGGGCCTGCGCGACCTGGAAGAGAAAGCCGTCTTCGAGATCGGGGTTGATCTCGTAGGCGTCGCCTAGGCCGATTTGCGTGGCCGGCATACCGGCGCGCTCGGCGAACTCTTCGTTGATGAACTGCGAGGCCAGCACCGCCGGCGCCTGTTCGACCGCGTCGGCGGTGGTGAGATAGTTATCCTCACCGGTGTTGATGATGATTCCCGAGTAGCCGTTGAGCATCCGGCTGAAGTGCTGGTCGATAAAGGTGCGCTTCATGTTGATGTCGCGGAACAGAATTCCGTACATCGAATCGTTGAGCAGCATGTCGAGTCGCTCCAGCGCCGCCATCGCCGCGATCTCGGGCATGCACAGGCCGCTGGCGTAGTTGGTCAGCATCACGTAGCGGCCTAACCGTTCGCCGACCTCGTCGAGCGCCGCACGCATGATCCGGAAGTTGGCCTGGGTCGCGTACGTACCGCCGAAGCCCTCGGTGGTCGGGCCGTACGGAACGAAATCGAGCAACGACTGACCGGTCGAGCGAATGACGGCAATGATCTGGGCACCGGCTTCGGCGGCGGCGATGGCGGCGGTGCGGTCTTCATAGATGTTCCCGCTGGCGACGATGACGTAGAGCAGCGGCGGCGGCAACTGCGGCAGGCGCTCGAGCAGGCTGCGGCGCTGCGCGCGCCGCTCCCCGATCCGCGCCATGGCCGCGTCGACGTGCGGTCGCAGCGCGCCGCGCGCGGCCGCCTCCGGGACGTCGGCAAAGTCGGCGAGCCGGTGCGCTCCGTCGGCGATCGCGGCGCCGAGTGCGGCCGGATCGAGCCCGGTTTCGGCCAAGGCGCGCCCAAAGGCCAGCGCGGCGCCGCGCGTACGGCACTCGGGGTCGAGGGCGTCGACCAGCAGGTTGGGTACCGGGACCTCGTCGGCGCCGACGCCGTCGACGCCCAGCAGTCGCAGCACGGCACGCTCGACCGAGACCGTCGAGTGCGCGGCTATGAAGGCCTCGACCGGCGCGGCGATGCGCGCGGCCAGCTCGCGGGCGCGCTCGACGCGCGCGCGATCGATCTGGATTTCCATGGAACCCTAGTGTACGGGGAGAGCGACCGTGGGCTCAACCCCCGATCTATTCGGCCTCGCGTTCGCGGACCGCAAGGTAGCCGGCCAACCCGGCGCGCCAGTCGGGCAAGCCGATCCCGAGCGCGCCGAGCGCCCGACTCGCCAGCGCCGAGTAGGCCGGACGCACGGCGGGCGCCTTCCAGTCGGAGCGCGCGATCGGCGTCAGGTTGCCGGCGATACCGGCCTGCGCGAGCGCCTCGCGCGCGAACGCGTACCAGGTGACCGCACCGGCGTTCACCGCATGGTAGAGGCCGTAGCTCTCGGTGTCGAGCAGCGCGCGGATTGCCACTGCGAGATCGCCGGCAAAGGTCGGCGACACCGTCGCATCGCTCACCACCCGCATCGGTTCCCCGGCGCCGCCCTGGGCCAACACGCGATCGACGAAGGTATGCCCCTTTGCCGCCGACGGGCGGCGGCCATAGACGCCGCAGGTGCGCACCACGAAGGCGCGCATCTGCAGTCGCTCGACCAGCAGTTCGCCGGCGAGCTTCGAGGCGCCGTAGGCGTTGAGCGGGTGCGGCGCATCGCGCTCCTCGTACGGGCGTCCCAAGATGCCGTCGAAGACGTAGTCGGTGCTGATCGTCACGAAGACCGCGCCGCGCTCGCGAACCAGCCGTGCGGCGCGCTCGACTGCCAGTGCGTTGACCGCGAATGCGCGCTCCGGCGTCGTCTCGCAGAGATCGACGTTGTGATAGGCCGCGCAGTTGATCAACACGTCGGGCTGCTCGCGCTCGAGCGCGGCAGCGAGCGCTGCGGCGTCCTCGAGGTCGAGTTCGCGGTGGGGCGGCGCGACGACGCGATCGGCACTCCAGCGCACGCGGATCTCGCGCCCGAGTTGCCCCGAACCGCCGATCAGCAGCACCTTCACGATGGCGCCCCGGCGCGGCGCTCGCCGAGCACCGCCTGCAGCGCCAGCGTTCCACCGGTCGCCAGCGCGGTCAGGGCGTTGCCGAGCAACAGCACTTGGACGACGGTGAGCAGCGTCGCGTGATCGGCGACGATGCCGCCGAGGGTCGCGATCGCTCCGGCCAAGACCGGCACGCAAAACCACAGCCGATGGGTTGCGATGCCGTACGACGTCAGCAGTAACGTCGTCGCATAGAAGGCCATCGCAGCGGAGTACCACACCAACAGTCCCGCAGCCGCGTCGTATTGATGGCCGACCAGGACGTGCAGCACCAGCAGTCCGTCGACCTTCATGCCGGCGAGCACGACCGCGCTGAGGGCGAGTACCGCAAGCAGCGTGGCAGCGATCACGCCACGAGTTCGTTCGCCGCGGACGTGGCGGTCGGTCGCCTGTGGCAGCAACACGACCGGCACGAAGCTCACGAAGTACAGCAAGATCTTCCCGCCCAGCGCGGCCGCGCCGTAGATACCCGCGTCGGCCGCGGTAAAGAAGTGTTTGACCAGCACCGTGTCGCCGGAGCTCATCAGGGTTGACGCGATCGTCGCGGTCGCCGCGCCCGCACCCGAGATCGCGATCCGCCGCCAGTCGTAGCGCACGCCGATCCGGACCGCGCCGCCGTAGGACTGCCACAGCCGCACGGCGATCGCGAGCAGACCGAGCGCGGAGCCGGCCAAGAAGGCGCCGATCCCGCCGGCCACGCCCAAACCCGCCAGCAAGAACGCCAGCACGGCGAGCACCTTGGTCGCACCCTCGGCGACCATCGACCAGCCGCATCCGGCGAAGTCCTGAACCCCCTGGGCGACCGCGCGCAGCGAGTTGGAGACCACGATGATGCCGGCGATCGCCGCCATCATCCAGATCGTCCAGCGCGGCACGTGCAGAAACGCCGCGATCGGCCCGGCTGCCGCCACCCCGACCGCCACGTAGAGCACGCCGAGCAGGCTGAACCAGCGCGCGATGTCGGCGCTCAGACGCCGGACGTGGGCGTCGTCGTGGAGCGCGCGAAACTCGGCCGCGAACCGCATGATCACCGGCGCCAGCACGCCGGAGGGCAATCCGACGATCGCCAGCGCCGAGATCAGCGCGTAGAGCGTTCCGTATTCGTCGACCCCGAGCTTACGGCTGGCAATCGCATGGAAGACGAAGCCCGCGACGTTGAGCGCCATCGATGCAGCGAAGAAGATCGCGGACTGGCGCACCATGGCACTCGCCCGAACGCGCGAAAGCAGCCGGCCGAGAGGGCCGGCGTCCGCCGACGCGCTATTCAGCCTGAACATGAAGCGCCTTTCCTTGCCGCTGGGTGGAAGCTTTCTCCTTCAGCTCGACGCCCATGCCGACGATCGCGGCTGGTTCTGCGAGACGTTCGTCGAGCCGCGCTACCGCGCGCTCGGCATCGAGGACCGCTTCGTTCAGGAGAACCTCTCCCATTCGCGGCGCGGAGTCCTGCGCGGCCTCCACGGCGACCCACGCATGGCCAAGCTGGTGCAGGTCGTGCAGGGGAGCATCTTCGATGCCATCGTCGACGCGCGCCCCACCAGTCCCACCTTCGGCCGCTGGCACGGGCAGCGTTTGGAGGCATCGACCCCGACGCAGCTCTACGTGCCGCGTGGTTTCCTGCACGGGTTCCTGGCGCTGAGTGACGACACGATTTTCCTCTACAAGCAGACCGCGACCTACGATCCCGGCAGCGAGGTCGGCGTCGCGTGGGATGACCCCGATCTCGCGATCGCCTGGCCGCTCGCGGGCATCGATCCGCTGCTCTCGGCCAAGGATCGCGCCAACCCCCGGTTCCGCGAGCGCTTCGGCGGCCGGGCGTAACTTCGAGCGCGCACGCCGGTAGCACGTTGCAGAAACGAAACGCGGGAGGGATGACCGGCGTCGGAGGCAGCGACGAAGAACTGGCGCGCTGCGTGCGCGACGGTCAGCGCGAACTCTTTGCCGAGCTGGTTCGCCGGTACGAGCGCGGCATCGCAAACTTCATCGGTGCCAGCGTCCGCAGCAGCGCAGACGTCGCCGACCTCTCGCAGGAAACATTCCTTCGCGCCTACGGACATCTGGCTACGTTCAATCCACAACTCGGCAAGTTCTCGACTTGGATCTATCAGATCGCGCGCAACGTCGTGCGCACGCACCTGGCACGATCGCTGCGCCGGCCGACCGTGGCCGAGCTCCCCGACGACCGGCTGCTCGAAGGTACGCTACCTGATGCAAATCCCGAAAGCGATCCGGCTCGCGGAGTCCTACGCGCCGAGGCCGATCGCGAACTGCGCGCGGCGCTGGCCGATCTCCCCGAGCGAACGCGCACGATCCTAGCGTTGCGCTACTTCGACGCGATGGACTACCAAACGATCGCCACCACCACCGGCTTGACGCTGGGAAACGTCAAGACGCTGATTCACCGCGGCAAAATCGCCTTGGCTAAGGCGATGCGTCGACGCGAAGCGCTCGACCGCGGCGAGCCACCCCGCGCGGGAGGGACGCGTGCGCTGCACCTGGTGTGAGAATCGGCTCGCGGCCTACTTAGAAGGAACCCTGTCGGGGCGCGCCCGCCGCGCGGTCGCCGCGCACCTGCGCACCTGTGCGGCGTGCGCGGCACTCTACGACGAGTTGCGCGTGGTCGACGGCTTGCTGCACACGTCGCGCGCGCTCCCGCCGGCGGTCGACGTGGTCGACGCGGTAATGGACGGCGTGCGCGCGCACACCGGCAGGCAGCGACCGCGCACGCCGCTATGGCTGGTGGGCGCGCTCTACCTGATCGCCGCCTGGCTCGCGATCGCCGCACTCTTCGCCAGCGGCGCGACCGGCGCGCTGGGTACGCCGCTGGCGGCGCTCGGCACGACCGGTGCGAGTGCCTACGCCGCCTACACCGCGACGCTGCGCGCGTTCGGGCCGCTGGTTCCGGCGCTGGCGGCGTTCGTCGGCATCGTGCTGTTTCTCGACGCCGCCTTAGCCTGCGCCGTGGTCTACTTCTATCGTCATCTCCGCCCTCGACTCGCACGGCATCTCGTTCGAACGGAGTTCTCATGAAACCGCGAAGCCTCGCCCTCACGTTGCTCCTACTCGCCGTCGTGCTGGGCGCCTCGGCGCTGGCGGCGCGCGCCGCCACGCAAAGCGTCTATCACGGCGGAACCTATTTCGGCAACGTCGTGGTCGAGCCGGGCGAGGTGGTGGAGGGTGACCTGACGGTCGTCTTCGGCAACGCAACGATCGAAGGGACCGTCGATGGCGACGTCAACGTCGTGGGCGGCGACGCCACCATTGCGCCGGGCGCGATTGTCAGCGGTCACGTGAACACCGCCGGCGGCAGCGTCGTACGCGACGTGATTCCGTGGGTTCCGGCCGCGATCGCGCGCGACGCTTACCATCGGCACGACGGCCTGCTGTGGCACGTCTGGACCGACGTCATCGTGCTGCTGGTCTTTCTGATCTTTCCGCTCCGTGCCCGGATGACGCTCGATCGCCTGGAGCACCATCCCGGATTCTGCGCCGCGGTCGGGCTACTCGGCTGGGTGGCAGTCATCCCGATCGCGCTGCTGCTCTGCATCACGATCATCCTGGTGCCGCTGGTGCTGCTCGAAATCGCCGCGCTGATCGCCGGCGTCTGCATCGGGACCGCCGCGGTCGCCCTGCTGATCGGGCGGCGCCTCTACGAAGCCGTGACGCCCAACGTCACGCCGGCACCGCTGGGAGCGCTCCTGGTGGGCTTGATCCTGCTCACGCTCGCCGAGATGATCCCGGTCCTGGGAACCTTCGTCACCATCCTGCTGGCCCTGATCGGCCTCGGAGCGGCAATCCTGGCCTTTGTGAACGAGCAGGCCTTCGCCGGCGCAACGCCGCGCCCGCAGGCAGGCGGACCTCCCATGCCCGCCGGCTAATCACCCGAATCCGATGACGACGCTCTCGCACGCCGCCAGGTTCGCCGCCCGCACCGCTCGGCTGCGCGCCTCGACCATCCGCGAAATGCTCAAGGTGACGCAGCGCCCCGACGTCATCTCGTTCGCCGGTGGCCTGCCCGCCCCCGAGCTGTTTCCGACCGACGCCATCGCGGATGCGACCCGCGAGGTGATGGAGCGTTACGGGCCGGCGGCGCTGCAGTACAGCGTCACCGAAGGGATACCGGCGATGCGCGAATGGGTCGCCGAACGGCTGACCCGGCGCTTCGGAAAGCTCTTCGAGGCCGAGCACGTGACCATCGTCAGCGGCTCGCAGCAAGGTCTCGATCTGATCGGAAAGGTTTTCCTCGATCGCGGGGACCATGTGGTGATGACCAACCCGTCGTATCTCGGAGCGATTCAAGCCTTCGACGCCTACGAGCCGCGCTATCTCACGGTCGACACCGACGACGAAGGCCTGGAACCCACGGCACTCGAGGCCGTGCTCGCGCAGGCGCAGCCGTTCCCGAAGTTCCTCTACGTGGTGCCGAACTTCCAGAATCCGACCGGGCGCACGCTCTCGCGCGCGCGGCGCGAGCAGATCGTGGCCATCTGCGAGCGCTACGAGCTGCCGATCGTCGAGGACGACCCGTACGGCGAGCTGCGCTTCGAAGGCAGCGACCTACCGGCGATGGCGACGCTCGCCACTCGCGGGATCGTGATCTACTGCGGGACCGGCAGCAAGATCATGGCTCCCGGGCTACGCGTCGCCTGGCTATCGATTTCCGACGACGAGGTGCGCGAAAAGGTCGTCCTTGCAAAGCAGGGTGCCGATCTGCACACCGGGACCTTCGCGCAGTTCGTCTTCCACGAGTATGCAGCCGGCGACGCATTCGAGGCGCACGTGCGCCGCATCGCACTGGCCTATGCCGCGCGGCGCGATGCCATGCTCCAGGCACTCGCCGAGACGATGCCGCCCGACGTGCGCTATAGCCACCCGGACGGCGGGATGTTCCTGTGGGTGCAAATCCCCGGTGCCGACACCACCGAACTGCTGCAGATCTGCGCGGAGCGCAAGGTCGCCTTCGTTCCGGGCGTGAGCTTCTATCCGCACCGCGACGTCCACGATGGCTTGCGCCTGAACTTCTCGAATGCCTCGGAAGAGAAGATTCGCCTGGGCATCGAACGTCTGGCCGAATCGATCCGTTCGCTTTCCCGTACGTCGCTCACATAAGGAGTTTCCGTGGCTCAGCGGCTGATTACCGGCATCTATCCGAGTTGCGATCCCAAGGCGCTCGAAAGCGCGCTCGCGGCGCAGAGCATCGACCCCGCGCAGGTGCGCGTGGTCGCACGTGACGTCGCCACCGACGCCCATGACGATTCGGCCATCGACTTCGTCGACGTCGCGCAGGCGATGGAGTCGAACAGTCTCTCCGACGATCTGACGCGCGGCATGGGGATCATGGGCGACGCCGGCGGAACGGGCGTTCCCGGAATCAATAACAGCACGACCAGCCTGAGCGGTCTGGTCGGCGGCCACGCCGGAAACAACTACCTTGCCGGCCTCCCGATCCCGGGCGATCAAGTCCAGAACTACAACGACGCGATCGACGACGGCCGCTGCGTGGTCACGCTCGCCGTCGACGACGCCGGCGCCGCCGGTGCGGTCGCCGCGTTTCAAGCCGCCGGCTTGCGTAACGTTCACGCTTTCTAACGCGCGGTAGCCGGCGCTTCCGGCTTTGACAGGAGGGTCTTCTTCATGCAACGCGCACGATCGATGGCAGCCGCGGCGCTGCTGCTCGTCCTGACTGCCTGCGGCGGGATGGCCGCGAGCGGCGGCCCCGCTGGCAGTGGGCTCCCGAGCGCTCCCGGCGCGCCGGCCACGGCGACGACGGCCGGGCCGTGGATCGTGTTCTTCGGCGACTCGATCACCTATGGATTGGGTTGGAATAAGAGCAATCCGGGCGTCACGCCATGCTCGCCGCCGACCCACTCGACCGGCTGCTACGCCGACCTCGTCACCAAGCACTTCAACGGCTTCGAGGTGAACGAGGGACTGGGGTACTCGTGTATGGAGACGACCACAACGCCGCAGTCGCAATGCAGCGAAGTCCCGTCGGCGGCCGGCCGCTTTCCGGGACTCTTCTCCTACTGCAGCGATCCGAACGTCTACCTCGTGATGATGTTCGGGACCAACGATGCACTGGCGGCCAACCGGCATCTCGACCAACAAGTGACCCCGGCCACCTTTAAGACCGACTTGCAGGACATCATCACCGGGTGCCACGCCTACGGTCTGCCGCTCGATCGGATCGTCGTCGGTCAAGTTCCCTACGCGACCACGCCGACGATCGACCGCACGCTCATCCACGAGTTCAATACCGCCATCGCGCAGGTCGCGCAGAGTAGCGGCGTGCGCGTCGCCCTCACCTTTGCTCCACTGAAGCGCTGTGGGGCGAAGTGTTTCATCAGCGACGGCATCCATCCGACCGCGATGGGGCATCGGATTCTCGCCGCCGCTTTCGAGCGCGCGATCACGCAGTAGCCTACCGCGTCTGCAGGCGTGAAGTGGGCCGCCGGTACGCAACCGGCGGCCCACTTCGCATTTACCGCAGCGCGGCTATTGGTTGTCGGGTGGAATCATCGAGGGCGGCCGTTCGATGAAGTACGAGGGTTTGTACTTGACCGCGATCGGGGTGAACGCGCGTGGCTTCTGCGTGAAGTTGAACATGTCGTCCATACTGTTGGCGCGTGCGTCGGTCGACTGACCGCCGATGCGCGCGAGCCCGAAGGCATCCTCGGCAAACTTCAGGATGCTGCCGAACTCGTAGACCGTCCGCGAGATGTAGCCCTTCTTGGCGTACGGTGAGACGACGATTGCCGGCACCCGGATGCCCAGACCGAGGTAGTCGCGGTGCGGCGGCGGCACGTGGTCGTACCAGCCACCCCAGTCGTCCCATACGATGATGATTGCGGTCGAATCCCAGAACTTGCTCTCGCCGACCGCGTTGACGACCGATGCGACCCAGGCCGGCCCGGTATCGGAGTCGCCCAGCGGATGATCCGAATCTTGGATGTCCGGGATCACCCAGGTCATCCGCGCCAGCTTGCCGTTGGCGATGTCGGTGAGCACTCGCGATTGCGGGCTGACCACGTCTTGGGTCCAATACTTCGAGTAGCGGATGTGACGGATCGCGCTGTAGGCAGACCAAATGTCGCCGCCGACCTGGAAGCCGGGACCGGGCGCTTCGATCGGCGGCGCGTAGAAGTGCCACGAGACCTTTTTGGCGTCGAGTGAGTCGGCCAGCGTCTGATACGCCAAACACGGAAACGGACCGCCCAACTGCTGGTAGGCTCCGTTGCTGTGCAGCAGCGGTACGTGGGTTCCGGCCGGCGCATCGCAGCCCCACGGCAGCCCGGTCGGGACGTCGACCTGCGACTCGCTGGCGTTGATGGCCGCGGTGCCGGCGATCAAATACTGGTGTGCCGTATAGCTCGGCCCGAACTCACCCGGAAACATCCGCGCGGCGAGCGCGTACTGGCTGGCCATCTGCCAGTAGGGCTGGATCAAGTCGTGCGCGACGTACGAGTAGGCGTAACAGCCGAGCGGCGCGCCGGTCCCGGTCGTGCCGTGATGGTTGAGGTCGAAGCCGTCCATCTTGCCGTGATCCCAGTTGGCGATCGCGGTCGCGTAGCTATGATCGATGTCCCCGCCGGCAAACGTGATCGGGTGGAGCTTACAGAATCCGCCGGTGCTGGTGCGCCCGCCCGAGATCGGTTTGGTGCCGGGAAAGTTCGCGAACAGGTTGTCGAAGCTGCGATTCTCCTGCACGATCAGCACGACGTGCTTGATGTACTTTCCCAGCGGGTTGGCGGGAACCGGCGTCGGTGCGACCGGGAGGATTGGATTGGGACCGACGTTGCCGCCGACCGTTCCTCCGCCCGAGCAGGCACTGACCAGGAGCGCGGCCGCGAGGCCAAGTGCGGCAAACCGCAGATTCATGGGCGAATCTCCTTACGTTTTCGGTTTTTTGCGGGTTTGGCGCGCGCCGGGCGAACTCCCGTCGCGCGCCTCACCCGAGTGGGAGAGCCGTTCGGCCGAGCGAGCCGTTAGTCGGGATCGGGCGGCACCATCGACGGTTTCTCGTGCAGAAAGTACTGCACGTTGTACTGCTCCGGCACCGGGATCTTGACG
>DAIDGS010000065.1 GCA_027459845.1 Vulcanimicrobiota bacterium
ATGACGGCAGCACGTTTGCCGGCAACCGCCGCGCTGAAAATCTGCCACGCCAGGCTGAGCTGCGCGGTGGGACCGTACAAATCGGGAGCACGCACCACGCAGGCGCGAACGTCGCCACGCCGGTCGGCTTCGAAGAGCAGATCCTCTTGCTCCTTGCGCATGCGGCCCTTGAACGAGTTGGGCAGCAAGGGCTGCGTCTCGTCGACCAACTCGCTTTGCGGCAAGCCGTACGGATAGACGTTGCTGAGGTGGACGATTCGCTCGACGCCGGCGCGCTTGGCGGCCTCAACCGTGGTCCGGAGATACTGGGGATGGAGACGAAACTGCGGGTACGGTACGCCCACCAGATAGATCAGCGTCTTGATGCCTTCGAGGGCTGCGCGCGCTTGGTCGGGATCCGCGATGTCGGCAGCGACGACGTGTGCGAATGGGGCGTACGGTGCAAGCCGCGCTTCCAGGACGTCGCGCCGGCGTGCGATCGCCCGGAAGGGAACACCGCGCGCCGCCAGTGATCGTGTCCCCGGCCGTGGTGTATGAAAGGGCCGCCCTCGTAGTCTAAGAGAGCGGCCACCGTGGCTTTCGGCGAAGGTTGTTTTGTGCAAAACCAAACGACCGTCACGAAAGGATGCCACGATGACCAAGGCTAGTATCGCACTTACCGACCTCGCCGAAAAGGGGGCCGACGTCGACCTGGTGCGCGACATGCTCCAGTTCGCCGCGCAGCGGCTCATGGACGTCGATGTCGAGGCCCTCTGCGGCGCCGCCTACGGCGAGCGCTCCGTCCCCCGAGAGAACTCTCGCAACGGCTACCGTGATCGCGCCTGGGAAACGCGCGCCGGCACCGTTGACCTGCGGATTCCCAAGCTGCGCAAAGGTGCCTACTTTCCCGGCTTTCTGGAGCCGCGGCGCACCGCCGAGAAGGCGCTCACGGCGGTGATCCAAGAGGCCTACATCCAGGGAATCTCGACCCGTTCGGTCGACGAGTTGGTCAAGGCAATGGGGATGACGGGCATCTCCAAGAGCCAGGTCTCGCGTCTCTGCGCCGAAATCGACGAGCGCGTCGGGGCGTTTTTGAATCGGCCGATCGAGGGCGATTGGCCGTACCTATGGATCGATGCGACGTACGTGAAGGTGCGTGCGTCGGGGCGTATCGTGTCGGTCGCGGTGATAATTGCCGTTGGCGTCAATACCGACGGCACCCGCGAGCTTTTGGGCTTGACGACGGGCCCGAGCGAGGCCGAGCCGTTCTGGGCCGACTTTCTGCGCACGCTGACCCATCGTGGTTTACGCGGCGTCAAGCTGGTGATCTCCGACGCGCACGTCGGCCTGAAAGCCGCGATTGCGAAGGTGTCCAACGCGGCCTGGCAGCGTTGCCGGGTACACTTCATGCGCAACGCACTCGCCCATGCCGGCAAGGGTCAGCGGCAAATGGTCCTGGCGCTGATCAACACCGTCTTCGCGCAAGAGACCTCCGAGGCAGCACACGCCCAATGGCGCGTCGTCGCCGATCAGTTGCGTGAGAAGTTTCCGAAGCTCTCGGCGCTGATGGACGACGCCGAGCACGATGTCCTGGCCTTCATGGCCTTTCCCAAGGCGCACCGTAAACAACTCGCATCGACCAATCCGCTTGAACGCCTCAACGCCGAGGTGAAGCGCCGCACCGACGTGGTAGGAATATTCCCGAACGACGAGGCGATCGTGCGCCTCGTGGGAGCGTTGCTGCTAGAACAGAACGACGAATGGCAGTTGCAGCGGCGGTATATGCAGCTCGAAGGACTGAACGCCGTGAGCGACAATCAGACAACGAGGCTTTCAGCGGTGATCACCGACTGACCGCCCACCTCGCCAGGCCGCGGTTCATACACCACGCGCCGGGACGCGATCCTCTCCGACGACTGGGCCGAGCACCACGAGGCTATCTGAAGAGATTGTCTGTTCACTTGCCCAGTCGCTGCCTTCTCGATGCATGCTTTCTAACCTGACGCGCGTGTTAGATTGAGCTAGGGCATTCGCACGATCTCGGGCACCTCCCCTTCGGAATACATGATTCCACGGAAGAGACCTGAACAGCGGGCCGGGAATGGAGTATTTGCAAGCCGGCACCGGCGGGGCTTTGCCTCTCCGAACCGGGGAATCGCCATCTTCGGCACCGAGGATTGTGCCCGGGCGCTCTGATCCCACTGTGCGATTTGCTCAGTTTGGTCAAATGGGCCGCGAGTTACTTCGGTCGCGGCGTCCGCTGGCGCGGCGCCACGCTACGCGCCGAACGCGACGACTAGAGCGCGAGCGCGACCGTCGCGCGCGAGCGTCACGTTCCGGAAGGCGCGATCGCTCGTAGCAGACGCCGGCGCGCCACGCTGCTGAGCGCTTGAAATCCCACTTTCCCGCAGCCCGCATCGTAGAGATAGTTGGCCGCCGCCAGCGCGTTGCGCCCGGTGTTTACGTAGGCCGTCGAGCCAGGCGCCTCCCAATCGATCGGATTGGCGCCGTTCGGGCTGGGCGCCGGCGGGGTGGCGCTGGCCGGGACGGGATAGGGAAACTGGTAGTTCAGCAGCGGCGTATTCTGCTGCGGTGAGACGACCTGCACGCTGGTC
>DAIDGS010000066.1 GCA_027459845.1 Vulcanimicrobiota bacterium
GGAACGTACGCATCGGTCGTGAAGTTCGTCGAGGATCTGTACGGAGTTGCACCGCTCAACGCTCTGGATGCCGGCGCACCCAGTCTCGGCGCCTATTTCGATTTCTCGAAAAAGGTGCTACCGGAGTTCGTGACCATCCCATTTGCGGAATCCGGTTTCGATCCGCAAAGAGCCTGCGCGGCGTTCGCGGGAACGCCGCTATCCGAAATCGATCGCTGACCGTGCGGCGTGCCGTGGGCTACCGGCATGAACGTAGGCTATCGCTCGCGAGCCCAAGCGCCTAGGAGGGTGGAGTTTATGTCAACCGGCCAGTCGTCGCTTTCGGAAGCGGCATCGCTCGAGTTTCCGGTGATGTTGCACTTTGGCTCGAGCCCCGCGATGGGTATCGTCGAGCAGGTGAACGCACGCGAATGTCGCGTGCGCGCGCTGGTCGCCATTCCGGTCGGCGCCCCGGTGACGTTCGCCGTGAACGTGCGCGGCGCGCAGGTGCAGTTGCGCGCGACCGTCGCGCACGCACGCGCGAATCTGCCGCGCCGCTACTTTACGCTCACCCTCGATCCGCTCCCACCGGCCGACGCCGATACGCTGGCGCGCTCGATCGAAACGCTGGCCGCGCGTCGCAGCGCGGCGCCCACCCTCCCCGAAAGCGGCGGCTTGGCCCGCGCGACGGTGCGCGTTCCGGTCGACTTCGCAGTCGAGTACGTCGCCGACGACGGAACCGGCGGGCGCGGACGGGCCGGCGATCTCTCCGTCGGCGGCATGCTGATGGTGTGCGATCCCTTGCTCCCGGTCGGCGGCACGCTGACGATCGCCTTTGCCCTGCCGGCGTCGCCCGGCAACCCATCGCGCGAAGGGTCGGTCAAGGCGCGTATCGTCGCGCACCAGCGCACGTCGGCCGGACAGTGGTCGAATAACCTGGCCTTCTTCGGCATCGATGCCGCGCTCCACGCCGAGCTCGCGCGTTTCATCGAGGAGCAGGCGATACCGAACGCCTAGCTCGTAACCCGTCGTCCGTCCGGACGCAGCGAACCCGCAACCAGCGCCTCGGCCAACAGCCAGGCCGCGCCGCAGATGCCGAAGGTTTCGAGCAGTTCGGCCCATGGGATCAGCGCGTGCGAGGCCGCAACGGTCAACGGAATCCACACCAGCACGCCGAAGCCGGCCAACATGACGGTCGTCAGGCGGGCGGCCAGAAGCGCCCAGCGTCCGGTCAGCAGCGCGACGGCGGCCAGCGCAAAGGCTGCGGTCGTGACGACCGCCCAGAAGGCTTGGCCCGGCGGAATCCACGCCGGCACCAGCGCGGCCGTCGCGCGAAGGTGGATGGCCTGAACGATCGCAAACGAGGCGGTGCTGGCGCAGAAGCCGTAGTAGCCCACGCGCACCGTCGGCCTTCCGAATGCGATCATCGCGCCGGCCGCCATCGAGAACTGTTCGAAGAAGTTTCCCAGCGGGCCGTAGTCCAACGGCGCCACCAGCCAGTGCACGAACCAAAAAAGCGCGAAGGCCGCATACAGCCCTCCCACCACCACCGTGCCGAGGCGTGCCGTGCGCCGCACCTGCATGGCGACTGCCCCGAGGATCTGCAGCACGGCGATCGCGTCGATGAGATCGGCACGGTGCGCGATCGCCGCCGGCGGCGCAATCTGCCAGATGCCGAAATCGTGCCACACGAGCGCGGCGATGCCTAAACCGAGCGCGGCGAGGCCGTAGACGAGGCGTCCTGGGCTGATGCGCATTCGCGGCTACCTCAAGCGGTGCGGTGGCCTAGTCACTTGCGCGCGACGTCGCGATAGGCCTCCCGACTCTACTCCTTCAGGAGGTTCCATGCTGCACAACGTCACCACCACGCCGCCTCGGCGTGCACTCGAGTTCGGGATCTACCGCGACGGCGACAACAACCTCGACGCCGTTCAAAACGCGGTGCTCGGCCAAGCGCTACAGACCAGCGCACGCGATCCGCGCATCGCGTTTGCCATCGAGGATACGACCGGGTTGAACGTCGCGCACGGTGACGTCGTCGAGGGTAAGCTGCACACCGACTCCTTCGATCTGGCCGGCGGCCGCATCGGCGATCCGCACGTCGGACGCGCGCAGGATATGTCCGATCCGCAGAACCTCGCGCGGTTCGTCGCACACACCCTCGACCAGGCCGAGGCGAACGGTGCCAAGCAAACCTGGATCGACTTAGTCGATCATGGCGGCGGCGATGGGGGCGGCCTGCAAACGCACGACGGACGTTGCATGGCGATGCCCGATATCGCCAAGGCGATCGCCGAAGGCGTTGCGCTGCACGCCAAGGCGCACCCCGAGGATGCCGGCCGCGGCGTCGACGGCGTCGTGGCCAACCAATGCCTGATGGATACGCTCGGCTTCGCCGATGCGCTCTCGCACGTCGGCGTGAAGTATCTGGCCGCCTCGCCCGAGACGATGCTCGCGCCGGGCGTTCCCAGCACGGTCGCGCACGCGATTGCCGCCCACGAGGGCGATCCGAGTGCAATGGCCGGTGCGGTGGTCAACGACGTGATGCGGACGAAGTACGACGCCGGACCGCTCGGTGCGTTCGGTCCGGCGGCCGCCTTCGACGTGCTCGACCTCGATCCGAAGAAAGTTGCCGCGATGACCGCGCACGTGAAGGCGCTCAACGACGCTCTGGTCGCGGCCGCGTCCAACCCCAACGCGCGTGCCGCGATTCGCGACGACTTCCGCAGCGTCCCGGGAATGACGCGCGATCCCGCGCTCCAAGCGCAGCACCTCCCGTGGACGGCCGATCGACCCGCGATGGCCGCCTACGATGCGCTGGCGCGCGACGGCCGCCTCGATGCC
>DAIDGS010000067.1 GCA_027459845.1 Vulcanimicrobiota bacterium
CTCGTACTACGCTGTCTTCTCGACGCTGGCGCTCTACCTCAACACGACGTTAAAGTTCCCCAGCGCCCAGGCAGCCGGCCTGAGCGGGATCTTCGGTGGCGCCGTCTGGGTGATGGCGATCTTCGGCGGTGCGTTGGCCGATCGCATCGGCTTCCGGCGGGCGCTCGCGACGGCCTACTTCGTGTTGACGTGCGCCTACTTCATGGTCGGCTCGATCGGCGCACCGTGGCTGGCGCCGGTGCGTGCGGTGATGCCGCTGGGATGGCTGGTCGGCATCATTCTGTTTCTGCCGGCGCTCGGGGTCGCGCTGGTCAAGCCCTCGGTCGTCGGGACGACCGCGCGCGCCTCGAACGAACGCGTGCGCTCGATCGGGTACGCGATCTACTACACCATGGTCAACGTCGGCAGCACGCTCGGCCCGTTCCTCGCCGGCTGGCTGCACGCGCGCCTACCGCCTCAAGACGTCTTTTTGATGGCCGCACTGGGCGTCTTTCTGATGTTCTTCGTGGTTCTCGTCTTCTTCCGCGAACCGCGCGGCGGCGACATCGTCGCAACCCCCTCCCTGCAACAGACCGCGCGCAACTTTCTGACCGTCGTCGGCAACGGACGCTTCGTTCTATTTCTCGCGATCTTTTCCGGCTACTGGATCGTGTACTGGCAACAGTATCTGATCCTGCCGCTCTACATCAACAAGTACGTCAGCGCTACCGCCAACACGCCGATGATTCTCATCACCGATCCCCTGATCGTCATCACGCTGACCGTCGCCGTGAACGCGCTGACCAAGCGCATCCCCTCGTTCCAGGCGCTGACCCTCGGTACGCTGATCACGTCGGTCTCCTGGCTGATCATCGCCACGCATGCGAGCGTCCTCGCGGCGGTCTTGAGCTTGGTCGTGCTGGCCGTCGGCGAAATCGTCCAGTCGCCGCGCTACTACGAGTACGTCTCGCGCTTGGCACCACCGGGCCAGCAAGGGACCTACATGGGTTTCGCCTTTCTCCCGATCGGAATCGGTTCGATCGCCGGTGGCTGGTTCGGCGGCACGTTGCTCGCGCACTTCGGTGAATCGGGCCGGCAGCCCGCACTGATTTGGGTGGTTGTCACCGCGGTCGGCGTTGCAACCGCGGCGCTGCTCTGGCTCTACGATCGCTTCGTCAAACCGGCCACGGCCTAGGTGCAGGCTGTGCCCCGTCGAAAGGCGACGGCGCTACCGATACCGCCGGCGAACGATCTTTGCCGTTCCGGCGTTATCCGTGAAAACCTCGGGGCGTTCGAAAGGGGAAGGCTATGGATCGCAGGCGCTTTGTCGTGACCGCCGCCGTGGCGGGGGTTGCCTTGGGCACCGATGCATGCTCGAGCAGCCTAGTTCGTACCATCGCGGGGCCGCAACCCGGCCCGGTCGCTCCGATCGACTCGTATACCCTTACCGCGCAGTACGCCGTCTCGACGATCCAAGGCATTCGAATGCGCACGCGCACCTACGGCGGCCGAACCTACGGACCAACCCTCGTGACGCGCCCCGGGCACCAGCTCAACATCAAGGTCGTGAACCGGCTTCCGAAGGATCCGCCCGCGCACGCACCGCGCGGCCGCACCAGCGTCGCCGACGTTCACGACGAGATGCAGGCCATGATGCCCTTCGAAGTCGCGCGCACCGGCCAGCGCCTGTCGGTCGGTCCGATCGATGAGATGAATAATCCCCACGGCTTCAACACGACCAACATCCACGTCCACGGCATTCAGACGGTACCGCACCTCTTCGATCCGGTCGGAACCTCCGATCCCTCCGCCATGATGATCCAGATTCATCCGGGAAGCGAGTTGCAGTACGCCTTTCCCATCCCGACCGATCACCCCAGCGGATTGCACTGGTACCATCCGCACAAGCACGGCTCGACCGACGTGCAGGTCAGCGGCGGCATGGCCGGCTTGATCGTCGTGCGCGGGCCGATCGACG
>DAIDGS010000068.1 GCA_027459845.1 Vulcanimicrobiota bacterium
CGGCGCGCCGGGCGGCGCAGTCGGTGCGGCGGGTTGCGCGCCGGGCAGCGCATGTGCCGGCGGGGCGGCGGCCGGCTGCACCGAGGCAGCGACGAACACCGCGCGCGGCGGCGCGATCGGCGGCGGCGTGGACGCGGACGCGGTGGACGCGCTCGGTGGGGGCGGTGCGGCCGGAGCGCGCGCGGGCGCCGGCAGCAGGCTGGTGACCGAGACCGGGGGCGGCTGCGCCGGATCGACCGGGCCGAGATTCTGCACCAGGATGGCGTTGCCGGCGAAGCCGGTGATCGCGAGCGCCAACTCTTCGCCGGGCGCGATACCGGGCGGAAGCTGCGCCGGAACGGTGAGGCCGAGCAGCGCCAGCCGATCGCTGCCGTTTTGGGGCGGCAGGACGGTGGCGGTGAGGATGTCGCCGATCGTGAGCTGGGCCTGCAGGATCTCGAGTTCGACGCCCAGATCGAGCGCCTGCACCTGCGACTGCAGCACCGCGTTGGCGGCGACGGCGATGCTCGGATCGAGACCAGCCACGGCCGCTTACGCGACGGTGTCGATGAAGTGGTGCGGCTCGCCGGGGTCGGCGTCGGGCTCGATTTCGGAGTCGGCGTCGTAGGCGGTGCGCCGCCGGCGCTCGCCGGCCGCACCGCCGCCGCCACCACCGGCATTGGCGTCGATCACGTTGCCGCGCGCCTTGGCCGTCTCTTCGACGGTCTCTTCGCGCTCCTCGACCTGGGCGGCGAAGGCGGCTTGGGATGCCTGGGCGGCTACCGCCGGGGCCTGCTGCGCAACGCTAACCACCGCCGCGCTTGCGGGCGCTGCCAGATAGGCTAGCTGTAGATCCACCGGTTGGATCGCCATGCAGGCTCACTTCTCCTCGAAGCGATCGCTCTACTTTTCCATCGGCTTCGGGGGGCGGCTTTCTGAGGTATTTCTGCTTGATGGTGGGATCGTCGTCGCGGAACCCGAGCTCGGCCTGCAGCTCGCGCAGGCGCTGGCGCAGGTGGATGACGGCCTGGGCGTGGATCTGCGAGACGCGCGACTCGGAGACGCCGAGCACGCCCTTGATCTCCTTGAGCGTCTGACCGTCGAAGTAGTAGAGCCGGATGACGGTGCTCTCCTGGGGCGAGAGCGAGTCGACCGCGCGGATCAGCTCGCCGTGGACTTCGTGCAGCTCGACCTCGGCGGTGACGTCGCTGGCGTCGTCCTTGAGGGTGTCGACCAGCGGAATTTCGTAGCCCTTCTCGTTGGGCAGAAACTCTTCGAGCGAGAGCACCGAGGTGCCGCGCACGCGCTGCACGAGCTGATCGAACTCGGGGCGGGTGAGGCCGAGGCGCTCGGCGAGCTCGCCGGCGCGCGGCACGCGCCCAAGTTGCAGCTCGAGTTCTTGATAGGCGCGTTCGAGTTCGCGGGCGCGCTGCCGGACGGCGCGCGGAACCCAGTCTAGCGAGCGCAGCGCATCCAGAATGGCGCCGTTGATGCGGGTGATGGCGTAGGTTTCGAACTTGACGCCGCGATCGTCGTCGTACTTCTCGATGGCATCGATCAGGCCGAGGATGCCGTCGTTGATGAGATCGTTGAGCTCGACGTTGGGCGGCAGGTTCACGGAGATTCGCCCGGCCACGTACTTGACCAGGTGCAAGTACTTGTGGACGATCTCTTCGCGGGTCAGTTCGACGCCGCCGATCACGTAGCGGCGGGAAGCACCTGACGTCATACGATTCCTGGGACGCGCGGCGCGCGCGTCGTCCAGATCGCTTTCCGCCGGTTCACCTGCCCTCCTATCTCGCGTGTCATCGCTGCGCAAAGGCTCGTTTCCGCTTTCGTTAAGTTCCGGTGCCGCCGGTCAGCCCATTGAGGATCGGGGCGATCTCATCGAGCGGAGCGACGCGATCGACCAGCCCGGCGACGGCGGCTGCACGCGGCATGCCGTAGACCACGCAACTGGCTTCGTCCTGCCCGACCACGTAGCCGCCGCGATCCTTCAAGTGACGCAGCCCGACGACGCCGTCCTGCCCCATGCCGGTGAGGATGACGCCCAGCGCCATCGGGCCGTAGGCATCGGCAACGGCGGCCGTCATCACGTCGACGCTGGGGACGTGCAGCGAGTGGCCGTCGTCGGCGACCAGACGGATCACCACCTCGCCGAGCGAGCGCTCGAGACGAATCTGACGGCCGGAGGGGACGACCAAGGCGGCGCCGGCTTCGAGCACGCCGCCCTCGACGGCTTCAGCGACGCGGATGCGGCTTTGCGCGTTGAGCCGCTCGGCCAGCGGGCGCGTGAAGCCGAGCGGCATGTGCTGCACGATCAGAATCGGCGTTGGGAAACTCGGCGCCAAACGCGGCACCACGTGCGAGAGCGCGACCGGGCCGCCGGTCGACGTGCCGATCGCGACGCACTCGAAGCTGCCGTGCGCGGCCGGCCGGTGCGGCGGCGGCGCCGCCGCGGGCGCACTCGGACCGGGCGGGCGGCGTTCGATCGTTTCGTGCGCGGCCAGCGGATGTGCGCGCTGTGCGAAGATGCGCACCTTGGCGACCAGATCGCGCGCGACTTCGGTGATGTTGGTGTAGGCGGCGTCGGGTTTGGCGATAAAATCGACGGCGCCGAGTTCGAGCGCACGAAAGGTGGTATCGGCACCTTCCTTGGTGAGCGCGCTGCACATGATGATCGGCACGCGATGGTGCGCGACGATGTGGCGGACGGCTTCCAAACCGCCCATGCCGGGCATCTCGACATCCATCGTGACGATGTCGGGGTTGAGCTGCTGCACCTTGGTGACGGCTTCTTCGCCGGTGCGGGCGGTCGCGACGACCCGAAGATCGGGCTCGCTTTCGAGCATCTTGGTGATGGCACGGCGCATGAAGGCCGAATCGTCGACGACCAATACGTTAATCGGCATCGGGCTTTCTCTTATAGAAGATGGCTTTGGAAGTGATCGTCGGCTCGTAGAGATCGGTGAGGCGCATGATCGACTCGGCGTGGCCCAAGAACAGGTATCCGCCGGGCCGTAGCGCTTTGGCAAAGGCTTCGACCACGCGCTTTTGGGTGGGTTTATCGAAGTAGATCAGGACATTGCGGCAAAAGATGGCATCGTGCGGTCCGGTCGCTTCGACGGCGCGCGCATCGAGCAGGTTGATGCGAAAGAACTCGACCATGCGCTTGACGTCGTCGTTGACGAAGAAACCGTTTTCGAAGGGGTGAAAGTAGCGCTGCACGACTTCGGGCGGGGTGGCGCGAAACGAGAGTTCGCGATAGAACCCGCGCGCAGCGCGCTCCAGCGCGCGCGGCGAGATGTCGCTGGCGCGTAGACTGACCTGGGCGGGCGCGATGCGCTTGCTCTCGTGCAGCATCATCGCGATGGTGAAGGGTTCCTCGCCGGTGGAGCAGGCCGACGACCAGACGCGCAGTTTGCCGCCGCGACGCAGCGATTCGTCGACCACCTCGCCAACCAAAACGTCGAGCTGGGCCTTCTCGCGAAAGAAGTAAGTTTCGTTGTTGGAGAGGACCGAGGCGAGTTCGTCCCACTCTTCCTCGCGCGCCAGGCCGCCGGTGAGGAAGCGCAGGTAGGCGCCGAAGTCGCTGCAACTACGCTTGAGCAACCGCGTTTGCAGGCGGCTCTGCAGCAGAAACTGCTTGGTGTCGTCGTAAAAGATTCCGAAGCGATCGCGAATGGCATCGCGCAGGGCGACGAACTCCGGCTCCGAGATCGCGATCGTCGACACGGCGAATCGATCGCCGAACTATGCCCGCAGCGCCCGCAGCGCGAAGCGAAACGCCTGCGAATACAGGCACCATCGATCGCTCGGGCTGCGCTCGTGATCTTCTTTCTGAAGGACTTCGGTGAAGCGGCGATTGCCGGCCAACTGCGCGAAGAGCACGCCGTAGCGCGCCGGGTTGCGCTCGCAAAAGCGCATCAACTCGACGCGATGGCGCAGGCGCTTGGCAAAACGCTGGGCCAGATCGCGCGCGTAGCGGGCGGCCGCCCGGGCGGGATTCTCGCGCTCGCCGGCCACGGCGGCGGCGGCGAAGCGGCCGCTCATCGCGGCTTCGAAGATGCCCTCGCCGTTGGTGGCGTCGACCAGCCCGGCGGCCGTGCCGCCGACCAACAGCCCGCGCTCGAGCCCGCTGCCGGGCCAGCCGCCGTAGAGCAGATGACCTTCTTCCTTCGTCTTGGTAACCTCGGCGTGCGGGTAGAGGCGGGCGCGGACGCGCGCCGTGAAGGCATCGAGTTCCTCGCGCAGCCGATCGCCGGCGAGCTTGCCGAGCAGGCCGAGGCCGATCGCGAGATGATCGCGCTTGGGGAACATCCAGGCGACGACTTGACGGCCGTCGGCGCCGGGATAGTAGTGCAGTTCGAGCGTGCGGTAGGCGATCTCGGCGGCCGGCCGATCGAGGTAGACGCGGTACTGCAGGGTGGTCATCAGGCCGTCGTTCCAGCGCGCCTTGGCGAGCGAAGTGGCGCCGTTGGCCATGAAGACGCTGCGCGCCGCAATCGTGCGGCGCTCGCCGCTGCGCTGATCGGCGTACTCGACGACGGTGCGCCGTCCGTCGGGCTCGGCACTTCTAAAGAGGCTTTGGGTGCGAATCTCGGCGCCCTCGTGCGCGGCCAGGGCCGCGATCGTTCCGTCGAGTTCTTCGCGCGTGCTGGTGCTGGCCGGGCCGACGTGGAGTTCGTACTCCGTGCCGGCCGGATCGAAGAGCGCCAGGCGCGGGGTTTCGCAGTGGATGATGCTGCGCGGCAGATCGAAGGTTTCGCAGAACCCCGGGCGCAGGCCGGCGGCGCAGACGCGCTTGGCGCCGACGACCGCATCCTTCTCCAAGACGACGGTCTGCAGCCCGGCGCGCGCCGCCTCGCGAGCGGCGGTCGCACCGGCCGGCCCGGCACCGACCACGAGAAAATCGACCGACTCCATGGCGGCTCCTTTCGACGAACCGACGGTTCATCCTCAGTGTGCCGACCGGGCGGCCGGCCGTGCCCGGTCGCGGGGGGTGGCCCCGAGGGCATCGAGTCAAACGCGGCGCGGCGCACGCCGGATGCAATTTCGGCCCGGACTCGGCGACGTCGCGACCGTGGCGGCGGAGATGCGCACCGGGACTCCCACGAGCGACCGGTTGGAGGCGCGCCGCGCTACGTTGCAGCGCTACGGGAGGTGGCGCGCATCCGGCGCGCTAGCGCGGAACGCTCACGATCCAACGCACACCGTATTTATCTTCGCCCATCCCGAACTTACGCGCAAAGAACGAGGCTTCCCACGGCATGTACGCGTCGCCCCCGTCCATGAGGCCGGCGAAGATCCGCTCACCTTCGGCTTCGTCGTCGACCTGTAGGGTCAGCGCGAAACGATCGCCCGTCGTGCCGCCGCGCCCGGGAGGCGGGTCCATCGCGTTGATCGTGCCGTGCGCGGATTCGAGCGTTCCCCAACAGATTTTGCTCTGCCACTCCGCCGGGACGTCGTCGGTTACGGGCGTTTCGGAAAAGCGCACGAGCGTCACGTTGCCGCCGAAAATGCTGCGATAGTGCTCGAGCGCTTCCGCCGCGTTCCCCGGAAACGAAATACTTGCAGTGATTGCCATGTTCGTGTTCTCCTTCGGGCGCAGCCGCAGCGACGGCCTGCTGGTCTGATTGTGGCTGCCGGCCACCGCGTTCCTTCGAGCGGCATGGACCTTGGTTGCAACGGCCATTCGTCGTTGCGCGCGTGGAGTAGCGCTCCAACCAGGCGCACGATGACCGCGTCGTTTGGGAAGATTCCCACAACCTCCGTGCGGCGCGCGATCGCAGCCTGCACGCGTTCCAGCGGGTCGGTCGATGCGAGCTGCTGACGGCGCGCTTCGGGAGACGCCATGAAGGCAAGGAGGCTGATTCGAGCTACTCCGCGTCGTCGTCGTCGTCCTCTTCTTCTTCGTCGTCGTCTTCGACGGCGCACTCCATGAAGGCCGCGAGCGAGCCTTCGCCGTTGGGCGTGACGCAGACCAGGCCGTAGCCGTTGTGATTTGTATCGACAAATCTTCCTGCTTCTACGCCGCCGGTTTCACCGTCGTCTGACGACGACGGCCAGCGCCTTCGGCTCCACAGGCTGACCCGGCCCAACTCTCCGGGTATTCCCCTTGGGGGACGAGTCGCGCGAGGTTTACGGCCGCGTTCCTATCGCGGTCGTGGAACGTGCCGCACGACGCACACGTCCAGGTGCGCTCCCAGAGCGCGAGCGTCGCGTTCTCGACGTCGCAAACCGAGCAGAGCTTCGATGAAGGAAACCAGCGGTCCGCAACGATGAGCGCGCCGCCAGCCATCGCCGTCTTGTACGCCAACTGCCGGCGAAACTCGAAGAAGCCCAGGTCGGCTATCGCTCGGGAGAGATGCCGGTTCGCGAGCATTCCGGCGACGTTGAGGTCCTCGATCACGATGGTCGCTGCGGTGCGAACGAGATCGGTGGTGATCTTGTGCAGCGCATCCTGGCGGATGTGACGGATGCGGGCGTGCAATCGGGCGAGCGTGGCTTTTTCTTTGGCACGATTGCGCGATCCGCGCCGCTTGCGGCTCAGGGCTCGTGAAAGGCGTTTGAGTTTCTTCAAGTACCTCCGTAGCGGTTTGGGGGCTGGGGCTTTCGGCGTATCGTCGCTGCGCGTGGCCAGCGCGCTCACCCAAAGATCGACGCCGACGGTGTTGGTGAGGACGTGCGCGGTGGGCTCCTCGGGCACGTCGATGGTGAAGCTTGCGTACCACGCGTCGGCTTCGCGCGAGACGGTTACCGACACGATCTGCCCGGCGAAGCGGACCTCTTCGCGCATCGTCACCCAGCCGATGATCGACAGTTTTACCCGCTTGCCGTTAACCGCAACGGCATCTGGATGGTGTGCGTCGCAGCCGTTATCGGCGCGAAACGAAGCGTGGGTTTTGCCTTTTCTTTTGAACTTTGGGACGCGGACGCGCTTCCAGGGCATCGCGTTGCGCCGATGCGCCTTGAGATCATCAAAGAAGTTGGCGTAAGCACGACCAAGATTCTTGATGGCCTGCTGCGGAGCGTTTTTCGTCACGTCGCGCATCCAGGGAAACTGCTCACGCTTGATCGCGTTGAGCGCTTTACGCAACGTGACCTCGTTCGGTTTCTCGCCTGCGGCATACCGGCGTTGCCACTCGGCGAGCGCCCAATTAGAGGCGAAGCGCGCAACGCCGCACGCTTGGCGGAAGTATCTTTCCTGCTCGACGGTGGGAACCAGGCGAATGCGGTGCGCGAGGATCACGCGTGGAACGTACCATCAAACGGTGCCACCTGTATGGCAGCGGTTGCATGCCCTCTTCGCCGGCCGCATTTAGGGCGTCCTCAAGGAGCTCCGGATCCGCCGAGGCAATGACTTTGTAGCGGTATTGCATAGCGCTTTCATGCTAGCGCATGCGGATTAAGCCCGGCTTATGCGACAATCTTTGCGCGAAACGAGAAAGGAGGACCGAGTCGCCCCGGTCCCCCCGTCGATAGCTCGTTCGAGCGCCGCGACGACTCAGGCGCTTTTGTTGACGTTGCTTCCCAAATTCTCGTCGCCATCGTTGGTAATCCCGGCCGAAGCTTCCTTGAGTGCTTCTTGCTGGGATGCGACGAGCGTCGGTATCTTGGACGGCGCGCCTGCCACGGTAGACGCACTGACGCTTGCGATGTTCATTTCAGAAGAATCCCTTCCTTGGGCGATGCCATACTACCGTGTCGGCCGATGACGGCCCCAAGTTAACCGGCGAAACCGGGGCTGGCCAACATTTGACATACCAGGGGCCCGCCGCTTAATATTGATAAATGTCGATGCATGACCGCGACCACCCAGAGCGCAGGCCCGACTTCGATCGCCTGGCGGCGCTCTTCAAGGCCGTGGCCGACCCGTATCGCCTACGGATTCTGGCAACGCTGGCGGCGGCCGAGGACGACGTGTGCGTGTGCGAGTTCACCGATGCGTTGCCGATCAATCAGCCGACGGTTTCGCATCACCTGCGGATCCTGCGCGAGGCCGAGCTGGTGACCTGGGAGCGCCGCGGGACGTGGGTGTACTACCGCCCGGCGCCGGATGCGAGCGCACGGATCGGCGCGGCGCTGCGCGCGATCTTCACCCAGCCCGCCCACGCATCGACCGCACCACGCTAACGGAAGGCGCGCATGTCTGCTTTCGAACGCTATCTCACGGCGTGGGTCGCGCTGTGCATCGTCGCCGGCGTGGCGCTGGGACGCCTTATGCCGGGCGTCTTTCACGCGATCGGCGGGCTCGAGATCGCCAAGGTCAACCTGCCGGTGGCGATCCTCGTATGGCTGATGATCATTCCGATGCTCGTGAAGATCGACTTCGCCGCAATCGGACACGTGCGGAGATACTGGCGCGGCATGGGCGTGACGTTCTTCGTGAACTGGGCGGTGAAGCCGTTTTCCATGGCGCTGCTGGCGTGGCTGTTCGTCGGCCACCTGTTTGCCGGCGCGTTGCCCGCAGCGCAGATCCCGAGCTACATCGGCGGGCTCATTCTGCTGGCCGCCGCGCCGTGCACGGCGATGGTGTTCGTGTGGAGCAATCTCTCGAAAGGCGAGCCCTACTTCACGCT
>DAIDGS010000069.1 GCA_027459845.1 Vulcanimicrobiota bacterium
CGGGCGGCGCGGGCGCTGGGTCGGCGACGGCCGGCGGCGTGGGCTCGGCCGGCGCGGCCGCGGGGGCCGCGGCGCGCGTGCGCTCGGCCTCTTCGAGCAACCGCGCGACTTCGGCTTCGAAGGCCTCGACGTCGGCGTTGCTGGCGGCCTTGCTCTCCTCCTCGGCGGCGGCTTCAAACGAGAGTTCGGGGCCGGTGCGGCCCTCGATGACGTGCGACGTCTCCTCGTAGATGGCGACGAACTGGTCGAGCCGCCCCATATAGCCGTCGAGACCGCTGGGCGGCGCCTGTCCGACGACCGCGGATTCGACCAGGTCGGTGAGAAAGTCGCGGCCGGCAAAGAGGATGTCGACGCAGCTTTCGGAGAGCGGCATGCGATCCTTGCGCAGCAGATCGCACAGGTTCTCGAGCTTGTGGGCGAGGCCGGCGACGTCGGTGAAGGCCAGCATGCCGGAGCTGCCCTTGATCGTGTGCAGCGCGCGAAAGAGCGAGTTGACGATCTCGGGATCGCCGTGCCCGCTGTTCGCGGCGGCTTCCAGCTTGAGCAGATCGGCGTCGATCTGCTGGAGCAGTTCCTCGGCCTCGTCGCGGAAATACGAGATGAACTCGTCGCGATTGAACAGCTCGTCAGACACGAGCGCCGATGGCCTTACTCGACTCCGAAAACGGAGAGTAGCGGTCCCAGGGAGCCGGTTTCGGGGATCAGGATGAACTGACCGGCGACCGCCTTCTCCTTATCGAGAAAGCTCGACTCGATCAGAAAGACGTCTTGATCGGGGAGGATCGACATCAGCGTGCGGAAGGCCGCCTGCACGGTTCCGTACGAGAGCGTCGGCACCGACGGGAGCAGGTTGCTGCCGGTGAGCTGAATGATGGCCGTGAGGTACGAGCCGGCGATGATGTTGCCGAGTTCCTTGAGCGTCGAATCGGCGATCGAATCGAAGATTTGAATGTCGCCGATCACGCGGTGCAGGAACTGACTGACGAAGTCGAGCGCCTGTTCGCGATCGAACAGCACGACCATCTGACCGGGCGCTTCGCCGCGGACGTACATGTGCAGGGCCGCGACCGTGCGGTTCTCGTGACCGACGCGCGAGGCGAGATCGCGAAACTTGATGACGTCGATGCGCGGCTCGCTCAGGTTGATCTTAGTGTTGAGCAACTGCGAGAGCGCGGTCGCCGCGTGGCCGGCGCCGATGTTGCCGACTTCCTTGAGGGCGTCCTTCTGCAGTTCGCTGAGGTTCAAGGACGAACTCATGCCAGTACCTTGTTGATCGTCTCGAGGATCTTGGGCGGCTGGAACGGCTTGGTGATGAACGACTTCGCACCCGCCTGGATCGCCTCGACGACCAGCGCCTGCTGACCCATCGACGTGCACATGATGATCTTCGCGTTGGGATCGTTCGCGATGATCTGGCGCACGGCGGTAATGCCGTCCATCTCGGGCATCACCATATCCATCGTCACCAGATCGGGCGTGAGCTGTTTGTACTTGTCGACCGCCTCGACGCCGTTCTGGGCTTCCCCGACGACGTCGAAACCGTTCTTGCTCAAAATCCCTTTGATCATCATCCGCATGACGACGGCGTCGTCGACGATGAGGACCCTTTTGCTCATCCGTTGCTCCCAAAGCGAAGCGGTACGGCTCGAAGCGGCCCAAAGGGACGCGGTCGCGCCGTCTCTGACCGTATTCGGCCAGAGTTCTGGGGTACTTTACGCTACGGAACCCGAGGGCACCCGCCGGGCCGTGCGGTTTTCAGGCGAGGCCGCGACTGTGTAGGTCGGCCTGTTTGCGGTTGATGAAATCGACGATGGCGCGGTCTTCCTCGGGGCGCACCCCGTGGAAGCGTAGCCCGTGCGAGTGCTTGCGCGAGGTCGGGATCTCTTCGTGGCGCATCACCTCGCCCAGCAGGACGACCGGCGCGGCGTCGCCGCGCAGCGCCAGGCGCACCTCGACCATGCTGCCGCCCTTGAGCGCGCGGTCGGCGATCAGCGCGCAGCCGCCGCGGCTGATGTCGCGGACGGTTCCGCGCAGGAACTCGCCCTGGCCCTTGCCGCCCGGCGCAAGCCGCCAGGCGCCGGGGACGATGGTATCGAGGCGCACGCTCGAGCGCTTCTGCGCGCCGCTGGCCGCTCCGACCAGATCGACGCGTTTGGGAACGTCGAAGTGGGTGCTGCCGCCGCCGGCGGCGGCGATCCGGGTGGCGGCGCGGAAGCGCCCCTGCGCGGTCGCGTAGATCAACACCGCGCTTTCGCCCGGCCGGCCCAGCACCTCGCGCGTGACGATGCCCTTGGCGCCGACCGATTCGACCGAGACCGAGCGCGCCGGACGACCGCCGACGGCGGCATCGACGAAGGCGTTGGGCGCCGGCAAGCGGGTCGCCGGGACCTTGTTGCGGCCGCCGAAGAGCCCTTTGAGCATCGGGCTAGCTCCCGGCGGCGCCGGCGACCGTCTCGCCGGCCGGCTCGGTGCTGGAGATCTGGCCGATCGACTCGACCTTCAATCCGGGCGGAATCTCCGAATACGAGAGCACCACCAACTGCGGCGCGGCGCGTTCGGTGAGCCGCTTGAGCGCCAGCCGCACCGTCGGCGAACAGAGCACGATCGGCTGCAGGCCGGAGTTCTGCGCGACCGCGATCTGCTTGGTCAGCGAACCGTAGACGCGCGCCACGGTGTTGGGATCGAGCAGCGCGTAGGCGTCTTCGCCGCGGCGCACCGCTTCGGCCAGCAACGACTCCAGACGCGGATCGACGGTGATGACCGAGAGCAGGCCGTTCTCGGCGTACTCGGCGGAGATGTGACGCGCCAGCGCGGCGCGCACCTTTTCGGTCAGATAGTCGGCATCTTTGCTGACGCGCGCGGCGTCGGCGAGCGTTTCGAGAATCATCACCAAGTTTCGAATCGGAATGCGTTCGCGCAGCAAGCTCTGGAGCACGCGCTGCACTTCGCCCACGGTCAGCAGCCCGGGCACCAACTCGTCGACGACGACCGGATAGTGCGACTTCACGTTGTCGAGCAGCGCCGAGGTCTCCTGGCGCCCGAGCAGATCGGGCGCGTGGGCCTTGATCAGTTCGGTGAGATGGGTGGCGATGACGCTGGTCGGATCGATCACGGTGTAGCCGGCCATCTCGGCCTCGGCGCGCGCCGACTCCGGAATCCAGAGCGCCGGCAAACCGAAGGCCGGTTCGGTGGTCGGAATACCGTCGAGCGGCGCGGTGGCGGTGCCCGGATTCATCGCGAGCAGCCGGCTGACCATCACCTCGGCCTGCGCCACCTCCAGGCCGTAGACTTTGACGACGTAGGCGTTGGGGCGCAACTGCAGGTTGTCGCGCACGCGAATCGGCGGCACGACGATGCCGAGATCGCGGGCCGAGTGGCGACGGATCAGGGTGATGCGTTCGAGGAGGTCGCCGCCCTGATTGACGTCGACCAGCGGAATCAACCCGAAGCCGATCTCCAGCTCCATCGGATCGTAGGAGAGCAGCGGCACCACGCTCTCGGCTTTGGCGGGCGCGCCACCCGGCGTGCCGGGTTTACCGGTCACGACGCTCGGCTTGAGACCACTCTCGGCGTTGCGCCGCCGGCGGTAGAAGTACGCCGCGAAGAGCGCCGCCGAGACCAGCAGCATCAGCCAGCGTGCCAGGCCCGCCAAGCCGAAGAGTCCGGTGAGGATGCCGGCGATCAGCAGCGCGTTGGCTTGACCGGTGAGCTGGCGGGTGATGTCGCGGCCGAAGTCGGACTCGGCCGCCGCGCGCGTCACGATGATGCCGGTCGCGGTCGAGATCAGCAACGCCGGAACCTGGGTGACGATGCCTTCGCCGACGGTCAGCAGGGTGAAGTGCTGCAGCGACTGCGCCAGCGTCATGTGCAACTGCGCGACGCCGACGATGAAACCGCCGATGGTGTTGATCGCCACGATGATGAGCGCGGCGATCGCGTCGCCGCGCACGAACTTGCTGGCACCGTCCATCGCACCGTAGAAGTCGGCGGCGCGCTGCACGTCGCGGCGGCGCTGGCGCGCTTCGGCCTCGGTGATCAGGCCGGCGTTGAGATCGCCGTCGATTGCGAGTTGCTTGCCCGGCATGGCGTCGAGGGTGAAGCGGGCCGCGACTTCGGCCACGCGCCCGGCGCCGTTGGTGATGACCACGAACTGGATCGTGATCAGGATCAGAAAGAGGACGAAGCCGACCGCATAGTTGTCGCCGATGACCACTTGACCGAAGAAGTCGATCACGTGGCCGGCGTAGCCGTGCAGTAGAATCTGCCGCGTTGCGGTGATGTTCAGCGAGAGCCGAAAGAGCGTGACCACCAGCAGCAACGATGGGAAGACCGAAAACTGCAGCGCGTTTTCGGTATAGAGCGCGGTGCCGATGATGACCAGCGCGAGGGCGATGTTGACCGTCAGCAGCACGTCGAGGACGGCCGGCGGCACCGGCACGATCATCAGCAGGACGAGCGTGACCGACATCGCGGCGACCGCGATCGGCGCGGAACGCCCGATCCGGGCCATGAGGCCGTTGTCTACGGCGGCAGGCTGCGTGGCCATCGTCAGGTGCGTTCGCCGAAGGTCATGCAATCGTCTTTCGCTTGAGCTTGTAGACGAAGGCGATGACCTGCGCCACGGCGGCGTAGAGGTTGGGCGGAATCATCGTATCGAGTTCGACGCGCTCGTAGAGCGTGCGCGCCAACGGCGGGTTTTCCATGATCGGCACGCCGTGCTCGATCGCCAGCGTCTTGATGCGGCGCGCGACCAGATCGGCGCCCTTGGCGGTAACCACCGGGGCCTCCATCTTCACCTCGTCCCACTCGAGCGCGACGGCGAAGTGGGTCGGGTTGGTCACCACCACGGTGGCGCGCGGCACCGAGGCCATCATCCGGCGGCGCGCAAACTCGCGCTGCTTGCGCTTGAGCGCGCCCTTGGCCTCGGGGTTGCCCTCGGACTGGCGAAACTCGTCCTTGACCTCCTGCTTGCTCATCTTGAGGTTGTCTTCGAGCATGTAGCGCTGAAACGCGTAGTCGGCCAGCGCGACGATCACCAGCAGCAGCCCGAACTTCCAGGATATCTGGAAGATCAGGTTGGCGACCATGGTGACGAACGTCGCGGGCATCACTTGACCGACCGCGGCAAAGAGATCGAGATTGCTGCCGACGGTGGTGATCAGGATCACCACGACCACGCCGAGCTTGACGATCTGCTTGGCGAGGTTGACGGCGATCTGCTTCGAGAAGAGCCGCTGGAAGCCCGAGAGCGGGTTGAGCTTGCCGAGATTCGGCACGATCGTCTGGAACGAGAAGAGAAAACCGAACTGCGCCAGATTGGCGACGATGCCGACGAAGACGGCGATGCCGAAGAGAATCAGCATCAGCGATTCGAGCGGCGCGAAGGCCTGCAGGAAGAGCACCCAGGCGCTGTGGATGGTCGGATCCTGGTGGCCGGCGGCGCGCGCCAGCGCGAGTTGCACCAAGGCGACCGTCCCGCCCAGCGTCTTGGGCAGCAGCCAGTGGATGACGAAGACCAGGATGAAAAAGATAAAGGCGCCCGACAGCTCTTGGCTGCGTGCGACCTGGCCCTTCTTGCGCGCCTCCTCCCGTCGCTTCGGAGTTGGCTTCTCGGTTTGCTCCGGTCTAGCCAACGGCGCGCTCCGCGGTGGTCATGTGGGGAACCTCCTCACCTGTTTTCGGCCTGCCCGAGCCCTTTCTATAAGGAAAAGCCGCCGCCGCCTGCCAATAAGGGAGGCTGACGACCCCCCCCCATCCGGTAGGAGAGCTGTTTGTTACGTTCGGTGCGCCCTTCGCGCCTGGCCGCAGTCGCGGCTGCGATCCTCTTGGCTGCTTGCGGCAAAGGCACGCCGCTGACCAGCGGAACGGCGACGCCGCCGCCCCCCTACAAGCCCAGCGTGACCAGCCAATACCCGATCGCCGTTCCGGGCAGCCAACCCAGCGGCATCGCGCTGGGCAGCAACGGTGCGCTGTGGTTCACCCAGTACGCCGCCAAGGGCTACATCGGCCAGCTCGGACAGACCGCCACGATCACCGAGTATCCGACCCCGACCGCCGGATCCGGCCCACAAGGCATCGCCTCGGGGCCGAACAACCTGCTCTGGTTCGTGGAGAGCCGCATCGCCAAGATCGGCCAAATCTCGCTGACCGGGCCGAACTTCGTCGAGTTTTCCCTGGGCAACAGCGCGGCCGTGCCGGTCGGGATCACGCTCGGCTCGGACGGCAACATGTGGGTGACCGACAAGGGCACCGACGCCATCTGGCGCATCGCGCAGAGCGGTAAGGCGACGCGCTTTCCGATCGCCAAGGGCGCCAAGCCGCTGGGCATCACCAACGGTCCCGACGGCGCGCTGTGGTTCACCGAGCCGGGCCGCAACATGATCGGGCGGCTCTCGATCGACGGCAAGCAGTACACCGAGTACCCGATCCCGACCGCCAAGTCGGACCCGATCTCGATCGTCGAGGGCACCGACAACGCGCTGTGGTTCACCGAGTACGGTGCCGACAAGCTCGGCCGCATCGACGTCGGCGGAACCGTCACCAACGAGTTTGCGCTTTCGCCCGCCAAGAGCGACTACGGGCTGCTGCAGGGCGGCGACGGAAACTTCTACTTCACCGACACGCTGGGCAACAACATCGGTCAGTTCAATCCCAGCACGCACGCCGTCAACGTGTACCCGATTCCGATCGCGAACTCGCAGCCGACGGCGATGACGCTCGGTCCCGAGCAGCCGTTCGGCGAGGTGTACTTCACCGAACGCAACGCCAACAAGATCGGACAGTTCAAGTACTACTAAACGACCCAAGCCGGGCCCGGGCGGAGGCGCCGGGTGAACGGACGCAATTGGAGGATTGCGACGGCGCTACGCCAGCCGGCGCCGACGTTGCTCACGCCGGACGTGCCTGGCGTCGCCGGCGACACTCGGTGCCGCGCCGCAGTAAGCGAACGACACGGGCGGCTCGCAGCGCGTCCTTGGCACTCGCCTAGCGGCTTGTCTGCAGCGGCGGCCCAAAAAAAGGGATGGCTATATGGGGAATCCCGGTGACGTTCAATTTTAGAAATCGCGCTCCAGAACGGAGCGCGCTCCGGAAGCGTTATCATCTCGTCAACGTCCGCAGGTAAGGAGCATTGAGAATGAATCGGAAGGATCTGACGTTTGCGCTCGTCGGCGCCCTCGGAGCGGTGGCGGGAGCGGGCTGCGCCTCGCCCACGAAGTCAGACGCCCTAACCCCCGCGACGGAAAACGGCATCGTCGCCGGCGGCGCACAGCTCGAGCTGGGCATCCATCACCTCACGCTCGCGCGGGGCATAAGCATTCTAATCAAACCCAGCCCGGCGTACATGGCTTCGTCGAGCGACGAGCGCGTCTGCAAAATCACCAACACCGACGCGACGATGATCTTGGACGTCAGGAGGCAGGGCTACTGCTATATCACGGTCCACGACACTGCGACGGGGAAGTCGTCGATGTTCAACGTGGTCGTAGACTGCTAGCCGGGAGCCAGGGCTACTGCCGTATTCCGCAAAACCCTTGAACTCCGCACGAGTCCTGGTTGGTGATAACGTAGAGAGGATAGCCCCGAAATCGCTATTGTCACGGGGATGCGCTCGCTGGACGATGGGCGAATCCAGCGCGGCGCTGGGGCGCGCGGGCGGCGCTAACCGCCGCGCAGGCCGCGCATGATGGTATCCATCTGGCGCGCGACCTGATGAAAGATGTCGGGCTCGACGACGCCGAGCAGCGACATGCTGATGCCGAGCACGGTGAGCCCGACGCCGATTTGAATCGGGAAACCGATCACGAAGACGTTCATCTGCGGCGCGACGCGCGCCATGAACGCCAGCGCGATGTTGGTGAGGAACAGTGCGCCGGCCGCCGGCGCGGCGATCTTGAACGCGTCGATCAGCGCCAGGCTGAGAAACGTCACCGCGTGGCTCATCACGCTCGGATCGAGATGAATGTACGGCAGCGGAACCAGGGTGAACGATCCGGCGATGCCTTCGATCAGAAAACGCTGCGAGTCGGTGGCAAGGAAGATCAGGGTCGCCAGCGCCAACTGCAACTCGCCGATGATCGTGATGTTCTGCTGCGTCTCGGGATTGACCACGTTGGCGACGGCAAAGCCGATCTGCAGATCGACCAGCTCGCCGGCAAACTGCACGCCCACGAAGATCAGCGAGGCGACGTAGCCGACGATCAAGCCCAGCACCACCTGCGCGGCCGTCGCGGCGATCAAGGCGCCGTACGAGTCGAGCAGCGGCGTCGGCGGTACGATGCGATACAGGATAACGGCGAGCAGAAACCCGAGCCCGAGACGCACGTGCTGTGGAATCTGAGCCGCCGAGAAGATCGGAAAGACGGCCAGCAGCACGAAAATCCGTACGGCCATCAAGAGAAACGTCTCGACCTGAACGGCGTTGAGCCCGAAGACGTCGATCATCGCGTCAGCGAATGGGGATGTGCGCGACGTAACTGAACATGCGCGATGCGAAATCGACCAGCATGGCCAGCATGAACGGGCCGAAGAACAGAATGGCGAGCCCGGAGACGAGAATTTTGGGGATGAACGCCAGGGTCGGTTCCTGGATCTGCGTGACCGCCTGAAAGACCGAGATGATCAACCCGACGATCATGCTGAAGATCAGCACCGGCGCGGCGATGACCAGCGTCGCAAAGATCGCCTGGCGGCCGATATCGAGCGCGTCGGAGACGGTCACTTGCCGAAACTCTGAAAGAGCGCCGCGACCACCAAGTTCCAGCCGTCGACCAGCACGAAGACCAATATCTTGAACGGCAGCGAGATGATGATCGGCGGGATCATCATCATGCCCATCGAGAGCAGGATACTCGACGTCACCATGTCGATCACGACGAAGGGAATGTAGAGCGCGAAGCCGATCTCAAAGGCCGTCTTGAGTTCCGAAATCACGAAGGCCGGAATCAAGATGTAGGTGGGGACGTCGGCCGGGGTGCGCGGGCGCGGCTCCTTGGAGATGGCGTAGAAGAGTTCGATGTCTTTCTGGCGCGTCTGCTTGAACATGAAGGTGCGCACCGGCGCCACCGCTCGATTCAGCGCCACCGACTGCGAGATCTGATGCTTGAGATAGGGCTGGATCGCGTTGGTATTGACGGCTTTGATGGTCGGCGCCATCACGAAGAAGGTGAGCAGCAGGGCGAGCCCGGTGAGCACCTGATTGGGCGGGGTGCTCTGCGTGCCCATGGCGGTGCGCACGAACGAGAGCACGACGATGATGCGCGTGAACGAGGTGCAGAGCACCAGCAGCGTGGGCGCCAGCGTCAGGACCGTGAGCAGCAGCAGGATCTGCAGCGCGCCGACGACTTGCTGCGGGCTGCGGGCCGGGCTGATGCCGAGGTTGATCTGCGGTAGCGGGACGGTCGGTGCGGTGGGAGCGTTGGGCGCCGCTTGCGCCAGCGCAATCTGCGGCACGACCCAGAGCAGCACGACCGCCAGCGCCCCGAAGCCGAGCACCAGCCCGTGGCGGCGCCACAGGCGCAACCACGCCGCGCGCCAGGTCACGGCCGCGGGCGCAGGGCGGTGAGGTTGGCCAGCCATTTGGGGCGCGCACCGCTTTCGCCGTGGGTGCCCATCCAGGCTTCGACTTCGGCGGCCGGCAGTTCGCCCAGCGACGACACCGAGCCGTCCTTGCCGCCGCCGAGCAGCAGGTAACGGCCACCGGCCTTCACGACGAAAACGCCGACGTGCTGCGAGAGCATGGTGGACTCGACGACCGTCACCAGGCGGCGCTTGGCCGAACTGAGCATCCGCCCACGCGCCAAACCGCGCACGATCAGCCACAGCCCGAGCAGCATGAACCCGACGACGAAGAGCGCCAGGAAGTACTGGGTCCAGAAGCCGCCGTTCATCTCGGACGCTAACTCGCGGTCGGATTCAACTCGCTGATCTTGACGGCGTACTTCTCGTCGACGACGACGACCTCGCCGCGCGCGATCAGGATGTTGTTCACGTAGAGGTCGATCGGTTCGGCGGCCAACTTGTCGAGTTCGAAGACGGCGCCCGACTGCAGCGAGACGACCTCGCGCAGCGGCATGATCGTCTTGCCGAGCACGGCGCTGATTTGCAGCGGGACGTCGTGGACCATGTCGAGGTTGGCCTGACCGGGTTGGGCGGTGCGCACCGTGGTCGGCGCCATGCTGGTATAGGCGACGCTCTGCGCGGCGACCCGCGCGGCCGGCGGCGACGGTTCGGCGGCCGGTGCGGGCGCGGGTGCGTCGGCCGGGGCGGGGGCGGCGCGATCGAGCCCGAGCTTCTGCCGCGTGATCGCCGCGAAATCGACGCTGACCTCGGGCATCAGCTCCTCGCCCAGCGCTACGGTGGCGTCGTACGACTCGAAGGGCGGCGGCGGCAGCGCGCCGGCGTCGGTGCAGAGGTCGGCGCGGATGCCGTCGGCGCTGACGCCCAAATCCTTGGCCAACTGCTCGGCCATCGCGACCGCGATCTGGGAGACCGTCTCGGAGGCGATCGAGAGTTGCATCGGACCCATCTCGCCCATGTCGGCGGCACCGCCGAGCATCATCCCGACGACCGCCTGCAGATCGCTCTTGCGAAAGCGCACGATCAGCTTGGCGCCGGGACCGGGGAGTTCGACCAGGGTCACCAGATCGTCGCCGTCGGTGCGCACCGAGCCCTCGTGATCGTTGCGGGTGGCCGGCGTGGCGGCGGCCGGTTGCTCGACCAAGCGGCCGAAAACGGTTGCGGCCGCGCCGAGCATGGCGTCGACCAGGGGTTGCAACTCGGCCATACTCAATCGTCCTCGCTGGTGATGTGTTGCGCTACCTGCACGGTGAGGTGGTCCTTGTTCACGCCCGGGAAGACCCGGAACTTCTCGCGGTCGTTGACTTTGGCGACCAGCGGCTGGCTGGTGGGCTTATCGAAGACCAGCACGTCGCCGACGCCGAGTGCGACCAGGTCGCGTAGCGAAACGGTGGTGCGGCCGAGCTCGACTTCGAGCTCGACGCCGGCGCGCTCGACGTTGCGGGTGAGTTGCGCGATGTCTTCTTCGGTCATGCCGCGACCCGCGACGACCGTGGGCGACCACTGAAAGTCGGTGAGTTGCTGGCCGATCTGCTGCAGCACCAGATAGGGCAAGCAGAAGTTCATCACGCCCGACATGTCGCCGACTTTGAGTTCCATCGAGACGTAGGCGACGATCTGATCGAGCGGGATGATGCGCGGAATGAACTGCGGGTTGGAATCAAGCGCCTCGATCTTCAGCGAGAGCGTGAGCAGGTAGTTCCACGACTCGCGATAGCTGTTGAGCATGCGGGCCATGAAGCGCTGCATCAGCGTGCGCTCGATGTCGGTGAGGTCGCGCAGCTTGTTGGGGAACCAGCCGGGGCCGCCGAGCAGGCGATCGATGATCGAAAAGACCAGGTTGAGATCGACCTGAACGATACCGCTGCCGGGCAGCGGATCCATCGAGAAGATCGCCAGGATCGACGGGATGCCGATCGAGGCGATGAAATCGCCGTAGCTGATCTGCTCGATCGATACGATCGTCGCTTCGACGCGCGTTCGCAGGTAGACCGAAAGCGAGTTATTGAGCAGCCGCGTGAAGTTCTCGTGCAGCGTCCGCAGCGTTTGGAGCTGATTGTTGCCGAACTTATCGAGGCGCTTGTTGAAACGAAAATCGAACGACTTGACGCGCCGGCCGTCGATCGCTTCCTTGACCGGAACGCGCTCTTCGCCCGAGAGCTGATTGATGAGGGCGTCGATTTCCTCTTGCGAAAGGCTCGACATGCGTTAGAGCCCCTTCCCGCTGGCCGGCGGTCCGGTGAGGAGCACGATGTCGACGCGCCGGTTCTCCTGGCGCTCGGCCGCGGTGCGATTGGCCGTGCGCGGCCGGTACTGGCCGTAACCGGCCGCCGAGACGCGCACCGGATTGAGGCCGTCGCGCTCGACCATGCGCCGCACCACGTTGACGGCGCGGGCGGTCGAGAGTTCCCAGTTGGACGGATACTTGGCCGTGGAAATCGGAACGTTGTCGGTGTTCCCCTCGACGCGAATGCGCGCGGTGCTCTTGTCGAGCACGTGCGTGATCGCGTCGACGATCTTGGCGGTGGCCGGACGCAACTGCGCGCTACCGCTGTTATAGAACGACTTGTCGGAGAGCAGGGTGATCACCAGCCCGCGCTGCTCCATGCGAACTTCGACTTGGTTCTGCAAGCGGTGCGACTGCACGAAGCGCTGAATTTGCCGATCGATCGACGGAATGCTCGACGACGAATCGAACGAGCGGGTGTCGTTGGTGCCGCCGTTGGGCGGCTGATTGATCGACCAGGTGTTGTTGAAACCGCCCGACACCAGCTTAGCGAACTTTTCGACCTTGACGCGGCTGATGTTCGACATCGCGAAGAGGATGATGAAGAGCGCCAGCATCAAGGTGATCATGTCGGCGTAGGTGAGCAGCCAGCGCATCATGCCGGCGGTCTCGAGCTGCTGCTCCTTCTGCCGGTTGCGGAAGATCGACTCGGCCGCGCGCGCGGCGGTCTTGGTGGGTTGCGCCATCGCTTAGGCGCTCGAGCCCGAGTACTCGGGCTCGACGGCGACCGAACCGCCCTCTTCGACCGTCATCTCGCGGTCGTGCGGATCGAGGAACGCCAACAGCTTCTCCTCCAGCAACCGCGGGTTGTCGCCGGCTTGAATCGCCAGGATGCCCTCGATCATGATCTCGCGCAGCAGCAAGAGCTGGCCGTTGCGTTCCTTGATCTTGGTGGCGATCGGCAGCCACAGCAAGTTGGCGAACATGATGCCGAAGAACGTTGCCACGAAGGCCTGCGCGGTGGCGACGCCGATGGTGCCGGCGACGTTGGAGCTGGCGCCGAGTGAGGAGAGGCCCTTGAGCATGCCGATCAGGCCGAGCACGGTGCCGATGATGCCGAGCGTCGGCGAGTAGCCGCCCAGACAGGTGAAGACCGCCTCGGCCTTGCTGCCGGCCTCCTGCGCGTTGCTGACTTCGGTTTCGAGCACCTTGCGGATGATCTCGGTATCGCGGCCGTCGATGACGAGCTGGATGCCCTTGCGCATGAAGTCGTCGTCGAGCGCGGCGGCCTCGTTCTCCAGCGCAAGCAAGCCTTCGCGGCGGGCCTTCTCGGCGAATGAGACGAGCGTTGCGATGACGTCGCGCTCGTGGTAGTTGACCTCCGAGAACGCGGTGCGGAAACCGCCGAAGAAGCCGCGCCAGAAGATGCGGAACGGGAACGAGGTGATGGTGGCGCCCAGCGTTCCGCCGACGATCAGAAAGATCGCCTCCCACCGCCCGAAGACGATGTGCGGGTCGGTTCCGCCGACCCAACCGGCAAGGAAGATGGCGCCGAAGCCCAGGATCAGGCCGGCGACGGTGGCAAAGTCCAAGCGATCACGCTCCGCGGGCGAGAAAGTCTCTCATAACTATCGGCCGAGCTGGGGGCATCCTGAAGGATACTCCGCTCAGCGGCCGGGTTCGAGCGGGCCGTAAATCTTCCGCTTGAACTCGACGATCTTGCGCTGCACCTCCAGCATGGAGTCGCGCACGATCAGCTTGTTGCCCGAGGTGAGGGTGACGACCGTATCGGGCGTCTCCTCGAGCGATTCGATCAGGTCGCAGTTGACCATCAGCGGATGGCCGTTCAAGCGGGTCAGCGCGATCACGCCACTCCCTTCGCGCGCACGCCGCCGGCTCCCCGCGCCGCAAAAGCAAAGCGGCGGGCCGCTCGCGCGACCCACCGCTTCCCACGACCTCCGTGTCGTTTGCTGCGCTGGGGAAAAGCCGCTTAGTTCTCGCTGGCCCGCAGGTTGATGATGGTCTGCAGGTTTTGATCGGCGGTGGTGATGCCGCGCGTGTTGGCCTCGAAGGCGCGCTGCGCGACGATCAGGTTGGTGAACTCGGTCGAGAGCGACACGTTCGACTGCTCGAGCGCCCCGTCTTGAATCGAGCCCAGCACGCCGGTGCCGGCCACGCCGACTTGCGCGAGGCCGGAGTTGCCCGAGGCGGCAAACTGATTGCTGCCGATTCGGGTGAGGCCGTCCTCGTTCTGGAAGCGCGCCAGCGCGATCTGGGCGAGCGTCTTGGTTTGGCCGTTGCTGAACGACCCCACGACCGCGCCGGAGTTGCTGACGGTGAAGTTCTCCAGCGTCCCGGCGGCGTAGCCGTTCTGCGAGACCACGCTGGCGCTGTAGCTGCCGGCCAGGCTGCCGAGGCCACTCCCGCCTCCGCCATAGTCGAAGCCGATCGGACCCGGCGTGGGTGCCAGCCCGCCGGCGGTCGGCGCGGTGGCGTTGTTGCCGACGCTGGTGCCCCACAGGGTGACGTTGAGCTGATTGCCCTGCGCGATGCTGGGGTCGGTGCCGGTGGCGTGCACGTCGCCGGCGACCGCGGTGCCGGTGATGCCGCCGGCGTTGGCGGCCGTCTCGATCGACGAGGAGTTGATGAACTGGCCGTTCTGATCGAAGTAGGCGTAGCCGATGATCCCGCTCGAGGCGTTGTTGGTGGTCGTGGCGGCAGTGACGACGCCTCCGGCCGAGATCGAGCCGCCCTTGGTGATCGCCGAGAAGGTGGTGCCGTCGGTGAAGCTGACCTCGACTTCCCAGCGGGTGGCCGGCTTGACGGCCGTGCCGGAAGCGTTATCGACCTCGGTCGGAAGGTTGTTGGTGGCGGCCGTGACGAGCACCGTCGCGGTGCCGGTTCCGGCCGCCGGAACGGTCGAGTTGAGGGTGAAGGTGGCGCCGTCGACGGTGACGGTTTGACCGGCGGTGGCGGTTTGGCTGTTGCCGAGGGTGTCGGCGATCGAGTAGCCGGTGCCGGTCGAGGTGATCGTGATGGTGTCGTTGCTGCTGGCGGCCGGGCTGATCGAGGCGGCGGCCGTCAGACACGCGGTCGGGCCGGCGCCGGCGGTGGTACCGGTGGCAGCGAGGGCACCCGCAGTATCCGGGATGTAGGTGACGGTCGCTTCGTGCGCGTTGCCGAGCGAATCGTAGAAGGTGGTGGTGACGGTGTAGGGCGCACCGGCGGTCGACGAGGCGCCGACCGTCGCCAGGAACTGCTGCTGCCACTGGGTCTGGTCGAGATTGCCGCCGAAGGCCACGTCGAAGACTTGGTCGCTCGAGCTGGGGCCGACTTTGGCGCCCTGCCCGGTCGCGACCGCCTCCTCGGTGAGGCCGGTCGGGATGGTGATGCCGGTGGTCGCGCCGCCGGTGGTGACGACGCCGCTGGAGTTGGCCATCCAGCCCTGCACGGCCAGACCGCTGGCCGGATCGTAGAGCAGGCCGTTTTGATTGGTCTGGAAGGCGCCGTCGCGCGTATAGGTGGGCGTCGCGGTGCCGTTGGTGTTGTTGAGCACGAAGAAGCCGTCGCCGTTGATCGCGAGATCGGTGTTGATCCCGGTGGTCTGCAGGCCGCCCTGGCCCCACTCGGTGTCGACGGTGTTGACCTTCACGCCGTAGCCTAACTGCTGTCCGTCGGTGCCGCCGTTGGTGTTGGTCGGCGCCGATGCGAAGGTCTGGTTCTGGTAGAACAGATCGGCGAACGTCATGCGCTGGCCCTTGAAGCCGGTCGTATCGACGTTGGCGA
Source organism: Vulcanimicrobiota bacterium (assembly GCA_027459845.1). Classification (GTDB taxonomy): domain Bacteria; phylum Vulcanimicrobiota; class Vulcanimicrobiia; order Vulcanimicrobiales; family Vulcanimicrobiaceae; genus DAIDGS01. The sequence goes on from DAIDGS010000069.1 coordinate 15,590, forward strand.
TGTTGTTCGAGATCATATCGATCCAGCTCTGATAGGCGTTCAGGCCGGTGATCCCGGTGTAGAGCGAGTCGAATCCCGCCATAGCTTTCGTATACCTCGAAAGGTTCCGCAGCGCGTCAATCGGTCGGCGTCGCGGCCGGGGCTCCTTTCGGTCCACCCCGGATCGGTGAATGTGTTTTGCTTAGATGATTGCGGCCGAGTCGATGTTGGTGAAAACGTTCTCCTTCATCGAATCCTGATCGACCGCGGTGATGACCGTGCGGTTCTTGATGCTCACCACCATGGCGGCATCGCGCACGATGAAGAGGGCCTGTTTGGCACCCTTGGCGGCGGCCTTGTTGGCCATCTCGTTCATGCGCGAGATGTCCTCGCCGGTCAGGGTGATGTTGCGCGATTGCAGGCGTGCCATCGCGTGCGCCGAGAAGCGCAGCGCGTCGGTTGCGCCGGCGTTGGCTCCCTGGGTCGATTCGAGAATCGAGCGGAAGCTCGCGCTCGAACCGGCCGGGGGAATCTCGACCGGCGTCCCGGCCGGGCGTGGAGCCGGGCCGGGAAGGATGCCCGGTGGGGCGATGCGTTGGATGTCGCTGGGGTCCATCGCGCGTTAGCTCCCGATTCCGACGATCTGCGTGACCGGGAAGAGAATCGGATTGCCGTTGGCATCGGCGATCGGCTTGCCGTTGGAACCGGTCAGGGTGATATAAGGCGAGCCGTTCTCGACGTCGACGTTGGCAACCGTCCCGGTGACGGTCGGGCTCGATCCCGACCCGGGGGCCGCGCCGGTCGAGGGCGTCTCCTCGACGGTCACTTGCTTGCCGACCAGCGAGGCCGACTGCAGGACGCCGAAGTTATTTTGGAAGTTGCTGAACGCATCGCTCAACTGCTGCTGATACTGCAGCGACGAGAACTGCGCCAGTTGGGTGATCGACTGCGTCGGATCCGACGGATTGGTCGGATCCTGATTCTGCAACTCCGTGGTGAGGAGTTGCAAAAACGCATTCGCGCCGAGCGTCGAGTTGGAAGCGTTCGGAAGCTGCGAACTGGGGCTCGGTTGTGTCAACAGACTGCTGATCGGCGGAACCGATCCATTCGTGGACATACGTCCTCCTATACCAAGTAACTGAGCAGACCGAGCGTCGGTCCCGACACGATGGCCAGGCCGGACTCGGTTGCGTCGGCCGCTTCGCTCGCCGCCGCACCGGCCACGTCGTGGACGATGTAGCGCCGGCCGAAGCCGCTGGTTTGATCGCGCGGTTGCTCCCGTCCGGCGTTGCCGCCGGAGAGATCGACGGTGAAACCCGTGAGTTTCAAACCGGCATCCGCGAGCGAGCGCGCGAGTTGCTGTTGGCTGGCCAACAGCGCGACGCGAGCGTCGGCGTTCTGCGCGACCGCCGTAGCGGTCACGTTGGTGCCCGAAACCGTGAGCTTCATCGTCACGCTGCCGAGCGATTCGGGTTGCAGGCGAAGCCGCAGCTCCGACGTGCCGTCGGGTGAACTGCGCATCGCCATGCTCTTGACCAAGCCCTCGATCAGCGCGCTCGGATCGAACGCCGAGGGTGTGGCGGTGGCAGCGCTACCGCCGGCCGGAGCCGCGGGAGCGCTAGGCAGGTTGGCGGCCAACGAAAAGCCGCCTTGCACCGGGCTGGAGACGGTTTTGGCCGGTGCCGCGGGCGCGGCGAAGGCCGCATCCTTGGAACCGGTGTCGGCCGAAAACCGCCCGTCGCTCGACGCGGCTGCGATGGCCGTGGTCAGCGCTGCCGTGAGTTTGGCGGCGGCCGCGAACGACGAGGCCGTGAGGCCCGAGGTCTCGGTGCCGGCCGACTGCGGCAGGGTTGTCCCGGCCGCCGCCGGAGCGGCTGCGTCGGGCTCGGCCAGGGTTGGGATGCTGGCCGGAGCGCGCTGGGCATCGACGCCGGCCGCGCGCGCCAGCATCCGCGCGAGCAGATCGCTGGGCGTCGAAGCGCTCGAGACCTGCGCGGCGGTTGCCGACCCGAACGGGGTTGCCACTTGGAGTGGCGACGACGACGGCGTTGCAGCCGAGCCGTTCGGGCTGCCGCCCGGTGCGAGCGGCGATCCGCCTTGGGGGGCGGCCGCCAGGATCGGTGCGGCCTGGAATGCGGCGGCCTGAAGCGCCGTGATCCGGGGATCGGCGGCGCCGGACCAACCGGCCGTGGGAAGCGGGAGGCGGGCCGCCGGCGCGCCGTTGGGCACACCGCCGAGCGAGCCACCGTTGAGCAGCGCAGTTGCGGCCGAAGCGAGCAACCCACGCGCAAGCGACGCCACGTCGAGCGGAGCCGGCGTGGAGTTCGAACCTTGCTGCTGGGCCGGGAGTTCTTTCGCCGTGTTGGCGTCCAAGAGTGATCCCGCGATGTCGTTCTGCTGCCCCGTCTGCTGGTTCGTTTCCCTCGCGAGTCCGTTGAGCCACTGCGTCAATCGTCCTTCGAGGGCCGCGACTTGCGTTGCGGCCGACGAGCCGGGTGGCGCGTTTGCCGGCGGTGCCAGCGCCGAGCGGATCGAGGCGACGAGCGAGGT
>DAIDGS010000070.1 GCA_027459845.1 Vulcanimicrobiota bacterium
TGCCGCCTACGCGCAGCCGAGCCCGACCGGCTCGCCGCTCTCGCAGTACGTCACGCCGACCGCGATTCCGATGCCGTCGCCGGGCGACGCGCTCGGCTTTACGCTCGAGGGCGTGGTCGACCACGTCGAGATGTTTTTCAACGCTTCGGTTCCGACGACCGATGCGTACGGTCAGGATGCCGCGCTTCCGGCCGGCGTCGCGACCAGCGCACCGTTCACCGTCATCCCGTACGATGCGCAGAACTATGAGATCTTGGCGCAGTACGACGCGCATGCGACGCCGATTCCGTACGATCAGCCGGTGACGCTGACCGTCTCGCCGGCCGGTAGCGGCGTGACGTTGAGCAACGCCGCCGGTTCGGGCAGCAGCGTGACGATCGCCAACCCCGACGATCTCGCCGTCACGGCGCTGTACGACGGCACGGCGGATGCTACCGACGGCATCGTGAAAAACAGCACGTTTGCGATCGTCGCGAGCGGGCCGACGATTCGCAACATCACGCTACGCCATCGCGGCAGCGCGTTACGCCCGATGCGCGCGCCGGGTGCGCCGCGTCGCCCCGCCGGCAGCGCGGGACCAAGTGAAGACGTTCTCGACGTCGGCCTCGCCAGCAACGCCGTCGAGTACCCGCTCGCCTCCAGCGCGGCCAGCCCGATGCCGCTCGGTCTCGCATACGATCCGATCTCGGGAAAGATGGTGTTCGTCGGTACGGCATCTGCCAACCCAAACGACGGCGTGATCGGCACGTTCGATCCGAGTGCGCCGAGCGCTGTCAGCACGACCACCTTCAATACCTCGACCTCGCTCGGTTCGGGCATCTTCATCGACGGTCAAGGCGACCTATGGCTGGGGGATACCGGCTTCAATCTCGACTGCTTTACGACCCCCGGCGGATCGGCGACGCCGGCACTGTCGATTCCACTCTCGACGCTCGTCCCCACGGCGACCGGGTTCAACCGATCATCGATGGCTGAGGACGCCAATCACGATCTGTGGGCGGCGGTCGGAGCGTATACCGGCGGATACCACCTGGGTGTGGCTGAGGCGTCGTTGACCGGACCGTGTCAACTGGGCGCCGGCGTCTCGGTTTCGGTTCAAACCCCGCCTTCGGGCTACGATGCGGATCCGGGATCGGCCGTCGCGCTCGCCGTTGGCCCGGGCGCCTGGTTTGGTGACTACAACCTTGCCTATCTGTATAAGGCGCTACCGGGCACGGTCGGGCCGACCCCGACGCCGACGGTCACCGCAACCCCAGTCACCGCCGCGATTGCGATCTACGGCCTAGGACGAGTCGGTTCGGGCAACGATGCGGCGATCTACTCCTCAGGCCACATGACGATCGATACGCTCGCCGACGACGGAACGCTCGCAGTTGCGACCGCTCCACCTCTAACACCGCAGTTCCCGGTCACGTTCTCGTCGAGTGGCGGGTTCGTTTCGCCGCTCGACCAGTACATCGGCGATCCCGGTCTGCAGTACGGCGCGATCGGTGCGCCGACCGCGCTGGCGCTTCCGCTGCCGAACTCCAGCATAAACCAGAGTTGCAACGGTGGCTTCGACGGTAACGGCAATCTGTGGGGGTTGTGCGCAACCGCAGCCGGCTTGAGCGCCTATCGCGTGCTCCTCACGCCGACCTGGTCGGTGCTTCCGAGTACGAATCTGAACCTCGCGGTCGCCGGTTCATGTCCGGTGACGCTGGGCGTCGTCGAAGCGCCGAGCCAAGACAGCGGACCGTTCACCGCAACCAGCAGCGACACTTCGGTCGTGAACGTCGATAGCTCGCCGACCGGCTTCGACCACGACATCGAACTCACGGCGCATCCACCCGGCTCGGGCACGTCGTCGGCGGTCGTCACCATCACTGACGTGCGCGGACGGAGCGTCGCGGTCACCATCGGCGTGACGTTCCGCGCAGCGAGCTACTGCGGTAGCATCTGAGCTTTGAAATCGGTCGCGCCGAAGGTGCAAACTCGCGGCCGTATAAGGGTTACACGTCTGGGGAGGTCTTTGTGAGAAGCGTCGTCATTCTGTTTGTCGTCGTATGCGGACTCGCTTCCCTTGCTGCCGGGTGCTCGGGACAAGCGCGCCCGGGTGGATTCCTCCCGGGTTCGACGCCGAACGCGGCCTTCGGGAGTTTTCATCGGCGGCGCGGCCGGCGCTATCGCGCCAAGCTCTATCTGCGCATTCCCGCACCGCGCCAGCATCGGCTGCCGCGCCATCATGGGCCGCGCTACATCTCGCCCGCGACGCGCTCGGTGACGATCTCGGTGGTGCCGGCCGGCGGTACGCCGATGCCGTTACAGACGCTGGTGGTCGCCACGCCGAGCCCGTGCGCGACCACCTCGGCGACGAATAGCGCGCTCACCTGCAGCTTCGACGTCGCCGTGATGCCGGGCGACGATGCCTTCACGGTTGCCGCCTACGCGCAGCCGAGCCCGACCGGCTCGCCGCTCTCGCAGTACGTCACGCCGACCGCGATTCCGATGCCGTCGCCG
>DAIDGS010000071.1 GCA_027459845.1 Vulcanimicrobiota bacterium
TCGGCACGGTTCGCAACGTCGGCAACGCCGACCAGTCCGGCGACACGCTGCAGTCGGTCGACATCTTCATGAACGGAGCACGCCTGGACACGCGCTCGATCCCACCGCTGCGCGCCGGGCAGTCCTACACCTTCACCTATCTCTCGCAGCGGGCGCGGTCGGCCGGCATCGGAACCACGACGCTCACCTTTCGCCTCGACATGCACCACACGCCGGCCGGGCAGGATTGTAGCACCGCAAACGATAGCTATCGACTGACCTTCTAAAGGAGCATCCGCATGTTCGGAATCATCTGGGCCATCGTCGTCATCGTCGTCGTCGTCTGGTTGATCGGATTCCTGTTGCACGTCGGCGGTGCCCTGATCCATCTGTTGCTGCTGATCGCTTTGATCCTGATCGTGGTCAACCTGATTCGCGGCCGTGGGGCACGCCTCTAAGGCAACCCGCGGCGCCGGTCATCCGCCGGGGACGCACGAGCGTACTCGACTCGATGCACCTGTGCGTGGCTCCCCTCCGCGTGGCGCGGCGCTCGCAGACGCATCGTTTCCTGCACCCGCGTCATGGAGCACCGCAATGATTTCGACCCTTCGTCAGCGCGCCACCGCCGGCGCACTCGCCCTTGGCTTCGCCGCCGTTTCCGGCGCCGCGACGCGCGCGGCCACGCCGGCAAAGGCGATCCTCCCAAGCCTCATCTCGGTCAACACGACCGCGCACACCGCCGTGCTGCCGCTCTACCGCGGTAGCGTCAACGGTAAACGCGTGTGGTACATCCTCACCGATGCCTCGGATCGCGCGACCGCGCGGCGGCTTCGCCTCGTCTACGCACCCAGCCTGGCTGCGATCGGATCGGCCGCGACGCAACGCGCCACCGGCAACGCCACGCACCTCGCGTTCGCGGGAGCGCCGAACTTCGCGCCCACGCGTACATACGTGGCATCGGCCAGCGGCTTCCCCCCGAAATCGGCGACGCCGGGCGCCATCGCCGACGCCGCCTACTCGCCGTTCGTGCGCGTCGCCGGCGGCGCTGGCGTAATCAACGCCCCGATTCTCGCCACCGGAAACGGGCCGTTCGACGTCACCACTCACACCGATACCGAAGATCGCGTGCTGGCGATCGACACCACCCGCATGACCGTCACCCTCACGCTGGCACGCGGCTTTGTGGATGGGCGACCGGTGTACTACATCAGTCCGGACGCCTCGAATCCGGTCGCGGCCACGGTCGAGCGCGCCACCTACGTGCCGCGCTTGAGTAAGGCGGCGCTCGCGGCCACGATTCCGATCGGCGTCGTCGCGAACGGACCAACCGCCGCGCACGCGGCTCAGGGGCTGCGCTACCTCGCGCTCGACACGCCGCTCGCGCGCAACGCAACGCTGGCCAACGCCGCGCGCCTGAGCGCGCCGTTCAACGTGCTCTCGCTGGCTCCCGACGTCGCGCACCCGTACCGCAGCAACGGTTACTCGCCGCTGTGGAGCGTCGAAGTCGTGGGCACGCCACAGACCAAGCGGGTGACGTCGTACGCCGCCTTCGCGGCGCTCGCTCCCAAACCGGCGGGGTTTTTCGTGAACTGCCCGGTGATCGCGTTCGGCGACGGCTCGGGATATTAGACGCCGGCGCCGAGACGCGCGGTGCGAGTCGCTCCGGCGAGCGCGACGATCGTCGCGATCCAGCCGAGGAATCCGAGGATCGCGCCGGCGAGGCGGAACGCTTCGCCGGCGCCGAGTAGCCCGAGCGCAAGCACCAGGACTGCCGCCTGCGCGCACACAAACGCACTCCACGACGCGCGCGCATCGAGTAGCGCCTGCGGCCGCGTCTCGTCCTCGTCGCCGCGATAGATCGTCGCGATCAAGCGTACGCCGATGTGCAGCATGTGCGCGTTGACCATCGCACCGATCCAGCCCATCAACAGCACGAAGCCGAAGGCACTCTGCCAAGCGGCGCCGCGCAGCGTTCCGGCACCGAGTACGAGCGCAACGAGCAGCCAAACCACGCCGGCGGCAACGAACGCCTGCGGGGGGCGATGCGGCACCGTCGCGCGGCGCAAACTCTCGCCGACGTCGAGTGCGTAGCCGAGCGCGCCGGCCGCAAGCAGCGCGCCGCCGATCCACTCCACCGCCGGAACGATCAATGCCGCGCCGAGCGCAAGGACCGGCGCGCCGAGGAGGGTCGCGCTGCCGTACACCGCGTGCATCCACGGTCGCTGCGCGCGTACGCCGGTGATCGGACGCAGGGTACGCGCCGACACGCCGTAGACGAGCAGCGTCAGCCAGCCGAAGAGCGCCAGCGTTGCGTGCGCCGACGGAAGGCGTGCAACCCAGAGCGGCACGGCGCTACCGGACAGCATCGCGGCGAGCAGGACGCCCAGCACGACGACGATCGCGAACACGCCGAAGAGCACCGCGAACGCGCGCGCTACCGCGCGCGCGATCCGATCCGGCGCGTGCAACGCCGGGCCGAGCGTCCACCAGGCCGTCAGCAGGTACACCGCCAGCGCCAGCGCCAGCACCGCGGCCACGCCGGCGAGCGCGTGCGGCGCGAAGAGGAACGCGCCGACCAGCGCCGCAATCGCGGCCGCCGCCACGGCCAGCGCGACGCGAGCGAGCGGTTCGCAACGCCAGCGCTCGACGTCGATGAAGTTGGGCAGCGCGTGGAGCAGAATCGAGAGCGCGGCGACGCTGACCCAGCCGAGCGCCACCAGGTGGATCCAGGCGATCTCGGCCAGCGACGGCACCGGCGTGACGCCGCGTCGCGCGATCCAGCCCGCCAGCACCCACGACGCTCCCGCACAGACCTGCGCGAAGATCAGCCCGGAGGGCGGAATCCAGTGCCGGCGCGCTATGCGGATGCCACCCCGATCTCGGCGTCGGTGAGGTAACAGCCCGGATCGGATGCCCATAGATCGCCGGTGAGGTTCAGCGCGCGCGCGCGGAAATTCCCGCCGCACAGCGCGAGAAACCGACAGGACGCGCAGCGCCCGTGTAGCCGCGCGGCGCGCTCGTGACGCAGTTGCGCGAGCGTCGGGTGCGTCGCGTCGGACCAGATCTCGCTGAAGCGACGCGTTTTGACGTTGCCCAAGGTGACGCTTTGAAGGAACTGATCGGGATGCACGTCGCCCTGCGTGTCGACATCGGCGATGCCGATTCCGCTCGAGTTGGCAGCCCCTCCGTTCCAGGTGAGCGCGTCGAGAACGTCGGCCGCGCGCGCGTCGCCGGCGCGCACGAGCGACAGGTACAGAAATGCGGCGTCGGCGTGGTTGTCGACGGTGAGAATTTCGCGCGGGCGGCCGTGCTGCGCGAACTCGCGCGTGCGCGCGAAGATGCGCTCGACCGCGCGACGCGACGCCTCGGCGTCGAGGCCGCTGGCGGCACGGCCGCGCCCGGTCGGCACCAGGTGGTAGAAGCAGGCGCGGTCGATATCCTCGCGTTCGATGAAATCGAAGATGGCGTCGAGATCGCGCACGGTTTCGGGTGTGAGCGTCAGGCGCAGGCCGACTTTCTGCCCGACCGCTTTGCAGTTGCGAATGCCGCGAACGGCCCGCGCGAAGGCGCCCTCGACGCCGCGAAAGCGATCGTTGGTGGCGCCGATGCCGTCGATCGAGATGCCGACGTAGGCGAAACCGATTGCGCGAATCCGCTCGGCGCTCGCCCGGTCGATGAGCGTTCCGTTGGTGGACAGCGTAAAGGTGAGACCCAGCGAGCGGCCGTAGGCGGCCAGCTCCAACGTATCGCGGCGGGCCAGCGGCTCGCCGCCCGAGAGCAGCACCGCGGGGACGCCGAAGTCGGCGAGATCGTCGAGCAGCGCCTTGGCCTGCGCGTGCGACAGTTCGCCGTCGTAGGCGCGCGCGGCGGAGTCGCTATAGCAGTGCACGCAGCGCAGATTGCACGTTCGCGACACGTTCCACACCACCACCGGCCGACGCGACCGCGCGTCGCGCGGCGCATTCCGTCCACGTCCGTAGCGCAGCGCATCCATCGGCTGTTCGATGCCGCACAGGAGCCGCGTGACGTTAAGCACTGGCAAACTTTCGCCAGGCGGGCGAGACGTACGTACACGTCGGTTCGCTGGCAAACGCATCGCCGAGCATGCAGTAGGCCCGCGCACGCGACCCGCCGCACAGCTCGCGGAACTCGCACTTGCCGCACTTTCCCACGAACGAGTCGGGGTCGCGCAACCGCTGCAGGAACGGCGAGTTGCGATAGACGTCGATCAACCGCTCGGAGCGGACGTTGCCGCAGACGTGCGGCAGAAAACCGCTCGGCTGAACCTCGCCGCGATGCGAGACGAAAACGAATCCCTTGCCATCGCCGATGCCCGGGAAGCGGGCAAACGTGGAATCGTCGCCGTGCTGGAGCAGATAGCGGCGGTAGTGCGGCGCTTCGGTGGTCTTGATCGGAAACGGAACGTCGTGCGAGACCTCATAGAGGCGCGCGAAGGCCGCCTCGGTCGCGTCGGCATCGAGCACGTCGCCGGCAACGGCGCGCCCGACCGGAACCAGAAAGAACACGCTCCAAAGCGCCACGCCGAGCGCACGCATGAGGTTTGCCATCGCGTCGATACGGTCGTGGTTGTAGGTTGAGAGCGTGGTATTGATCTGAACCTCGATGCCGCAGTCCTTGGCCTGAGCCACGGCCCGCAGCGTGCGCACGAACGACCCACGCACGCCGCGAAATGCGTCGTGGGCGGAGGCGTCGGGCGCGTCGATGCTCAGCGAGATGCGTCGGCATCCGGCTGCTTCCAAGCGCCGTAGCGACTCCGGCGTGAGCCGCCCGGTGGCGCTCGGCGAGACCGCGACGCGCAACCCGGCGCTCGCCGCGTACGCCACGACGGCGTAGAGATCCGGACGCATGAACGGATCGCCGCCGGTGAGCACCAGCAGCGGCCGGCCGCACGCGACGACGGCGTCGACGAGGTCGAGGGCCTCGGGAGTCGAGAGTTCGCGCGGGTCGCGGCGCGGAATCGCCTCGGCCCGGCAATGACGGCATGCCAACGCGCAGGCGCGCGTCATCTCCCAAATCACGATCGCTGGCGCTTCGTCGTACATGGGACGACCGTAGCACCCAAATGTGGCGGGCTTGAGAAGAAACTGCGAAGACGGCCGGCGTGCGCCGCGAGGCCGGAGACCTAGCTTCCGGCCGTGCGCCGCACGACGAACGGCCGCGCAAGCTGGACCAGCAAACCCAGCCACGCGAGCAGGGCGAGCGCCGCCCAAAGGTGCGAAATCGGCGCGACGACCCGCACGATCCCGGCCAGCACCCATACGACGAGAATGGCGGCTCCCAGCGTGGGCGCGTTCATGCGGGCCAGCGTCGGGATGTTCGGCGTCCCCTCGCGGCGCGAGCGCACGATCCACCAGATGAACGGAACGATCCGCTGAAGGTAGCCGAGCACCGCCGCCCCGATGAAGAACCATACCGCTAGACCGACGGCCAGTGCGCCGTGCCCGAGCGCGTAGGCCGTGGCCGCGGCCAGCGCGCCCGCGGCGCTGATCCCGGCGTACCAGAGCGTTTCGGGTTGATAGGCGGGATTGCGCCTGCGGGCGACCGCGGCAAGCGTGCCTCCGAAGACCGCCGCGACGGCGACCAGCACGACGCCGCCGACGCGCGGCACCGCGAGCGCGAGTGCGGCCGCACCGGTTGCCGCGAGCGCGAGCCACGCCGTGCGCGGCTCGAAATCGACTCGCTCGAACATCCGTGCGAGCCGCAGCGTCACCGCAACGATCAGCGTGCCGAAGAAGCCGGCGATCCCCGCCACCGCGTGCATGCGCGCGAGACTGCCGGTCGGCGCACCGTGCGCCAGCCGGCCGGCCAGCCACGCACCGGCGATGACGACGCCGACCAGCCACACCAGCGCGAGCAGTCCGCCGGCGGCCGGCGCCGGCGCG
>DAIDGS010000072.1 GCA_027459845.1 Vulcanimicrobiota bacterium
CGGCTAAGCGAGGAGTTCCCGGCGCGCGCCCCGGCGAAGGCTCGGCCATGTCCAGCCAGCGCACTCTGACGCCTCCCAGCGCCGCGACCACCGGCCACGATCCGAACACGCCGCCGGCGCTCGTCGCCTTCATGTCCGACGGATGGATCGAACGCCCCGCCGCGTCCGCCGTCCACCCACAGGCCGCGCGGCTGCGCGCGCGCCGCGAGGAACTCGCGCGCGCCTATCCGGGCGAGTACCTGGTGATTCCGGCCGGCGAAGAGCAGGTGCGCGCTAACGACACCAACTTTCGCTTCCGGCCGTCGTCGGACTTCGCCTATTTGCTCGGCGACGGCGAACCCGGCGCGCTGCTGGTGCTCGAACCCGACGGGCCCGCGCATCGCGCCGTGCTCTTCGTGCCCGCGCACAACCGCGGCCAAGCCGAGTTCTTCACCGATCGCGTCTACGGCGAACTCTGGGTCGGGCGGCATCGCGGCGTCGACGAAAGCCGCACCTACTTCGGCGTCGACGCGACGCGGGCGCTCGGCGATGCCGAGCGCTACCTCGAAGAGCTGGGCGGCAGCGGGCACGCGCTGCGCGTGCTGCGTGGACTCCATCGCGGCATCGACGCGCGTTTTCCGCAACGCGACGGCGATGCGGCACTCGCGACGCACCTCGCCGAAATGCGGCTGCACAAAGACGACTACGAACTCGACGAACTCCGCAAGGCTTGCGCGATCACCAAGCGCGGGTTCGAAGATGCGATCCGCGCGATGCACGGCGGTGCGAGCGAACGCGCCATCGAGGCGGCATTTTGGAGCCGCGCCCGGATCGAAGCCAACGATGTCGGCTACCTGACGATCGCGGCATCCGGCGATCACGCCTGCACGCTGCACTGGAACCGCAACGACGGAACGCTGCCGCCGAACGGCCTGCTGCTGCTCGATGCCGGCGTCGAGTGCGACTCGCTCTACACCGCCGACGTCACGCGGACGCTGCCCGTCGCCGGCAGGTTTTCGCCGGAAGCGCGCGCCGTCTACGAACTGGTGTGGGAAGCGCAGCGTGCCGGCATCGAGGCGGTGCGTCCGGGCAACGACTTCCTCGAACCCAACCGGCGCGCGATGCGCGTCCTCACCGAAGGGCTGATCGAACTCGGCGTGCTCCGCGTCGGACTCGACGAAGCGCTCGATCCCGACCGGCAGTACTATCGCCGCTACACGCTGCACAACGTCAGCCACATGCTCGGCATCGACGTGCACGACTGCGCCAGCGCGCGCGCCGAGACGTACAAGTTCGGAACGCTGCGCGCAGGGATGGTCCTGACGGTCGAACCGGGCCTCTACTTCCAGCCCGACGACGCGACCGTGCCGGAGCGCTTTCGCGGGATCGGGGTGCGGATCGAAGACGACATCGCCGTCACCGCCGACGGAAGCGAGAGCTTCTCGGCAATTCTGCCGTCGCGCGTCGACGAGGTCGAGTCCTGGATCGCCGGCTTGCGCTCGTAGGAGCGCTGGCCTTCGCGAGCGCCGTCACCGCGTGCGCCAAACCGGCGCAGCGACCGCCGCACCTGACGGCACGCGCGCAAGGCTGCGCGATGCCCAACGGCTGGCGCTTCGGGAGTTCGTGCACGCTGGTCGCGATCGCGCCGGCCGGCGGCTTCGTGAGGCTGCCGCGCTATCGCGGCGTCACGCTCACGCTC
>DAIDGS010000073.1 GCA_027459845.1 Vulcanimicrobiota bacterium
CGCTTCGATCGCAACCGCGAGCGCGCCGACCGGCTCATTCGCAGCGTCGCCGACGGGTACCCGGTCGAGGATGTCAGCATCGAGGAGCCTGAACTCGAAACCATCATTCGACGCATTTACGTCGAAGGCTACGCGCGTCCCCAGGAGGCCATCCCGTGATCCTTTCCAGCGGCACCAAACGTCCTAAAATCCATAGCAGCGCCTACGTCGCGCCAAGCGCAATCGTCTCGGGCGACGTGACCATCGGATCGGGATGTGCGATCCTCCACGGTGCGGTGGTCGTCGCCGAAGGCGCCCCGATCGCGATCGGCGCGGAGTGCGTGGTCATGGAGCACGCCGTGCTCAAGGCCAGCGGTGGAACGATCCTGAGCTTTCCGCTGACGCTGGGGAAGCGCTGCATCGTCGGGCCGCATGCCTATGCGGTCGGCGCTACGATCGCCGACGGTTGCTTCATCGCGGCCGGCGCAAAGGTCTTCAACGGCGCGCGCATGGAGGCCGGATCGGCGATTGCGCTGGGCGGCATCCTGCACGTCAAATCGCGGCTCGCCCAAGGCACGACCGTCCCGATGCAGCACGTCGCCCACGGCGATCCCGCCGAGATCTTCGCGCCCGAGCGCGCCGGCGAGGTCGCCGCTCGGCTCGACTTCTATGCCGACGTCTTCAACCTCGAAGCCGGCGACGACGTTCGCGCCCGCGCGGCCGAGACGTACGCCAAGTTCCTGCGCAAGGTGCACGCGCAGGACGCCTTGCTCGACGCCCACGCCAACCAGCGTCCGGCGCCGCGCCGCGGCGAAGAGCCGCCGCCCACGCAAGCGGCCGACGTCGGCGGGGTAGTCGACGCGATGATGCTGGAGTTGCAAGAGATGGAGGCGCGGCGCCAGGAGTCGCTTCGCAAGAAGAAATCGTAGCTGCAATCGCGCCGTACGTGGAGTTCGCGCGCAAGGCTTTCGCGCGCGAAGCCACCTATCGCATGGAAGTCGTCACCAACGTCGGCTCGGTGGTGCTGCGGGTGTACCTGTTGCGCTGTCTGTGGACCGCGCTCTACGCGGAGAACGCCGCACCGCTCAATCTCCCGCTGCACGGCATGATCACGTATGCCACGATCGCGCTACTGATGTCGTTGATCCTCGAGGTCGACGGTACGCGCCTGATCCGCGAAAAGATCCGGGAAGGCGGGATCGCGACCGATCTCATGAAACCGATCAGCGTTCCGCTCTACTTCTTTGCCGACGGCATCGGGCAGACGCTGCTCCAGGCACTGCTGGTCATTCCATCGCTGTTGCTGGCACTGCTCATCGTGCACATCGACGTTCCACCGGCACCGACGCTGGCCGTCTTCGCGCTTTCGTTCCTGATCGGCTACGGCGTCAACTTCTTCGTGAACTTCTTGATGAACTCGGTGGCGTTCTGGACGCTCGAAAGCTTTGCGGTGCAACTGGTCGTGCGCTGGGCCTCGGACCTGCTCTCGGGTCAGATCATCCCGCTCACGTTTTTCCCGGGCGTCTTCGGGCGGTTGGTGTTCGCGCTTCCGTTTGCGGCGATCTACTCGACGCCGCTGCTGATCTACGTCGGCATCATCCCGCGAACGGCGTGGGCGCTCAGCCTCGCGGTGCAGGTGCTGTGGCTGCTGCTCTTTGCGGTGCTCTCGACGGCGCTCTGGCGCGCGGCGGCGCGCCGCGTCGTGATCCAAGGCGGATAGGCACGCTGCCGGTATTTGGCGCGAACCTCGCCGCAACCGCTTCACTCCGGGTGCAGTCGGCCGAGCAGCAGATGATAGTAGAGCATCCCGCGGGTTGGACCGAGCACGCTCAGCACGCGATCCAGATCGACCTGCGCGACGCCGGCCAACTGCGTCGCCGAGCGGGCGACCCCCGAGTCGCGCAACGGAAAGGTGTCGATGCGGCCGAAGCCGCGCAACATGACGATCGCCGCGCTCCACGGGCCGAGCCCGCGCACCGCAGCGATGCGCGCCGCCGCCGCTTCGGTCGGCAGCGCCTCCAGTTCGGCATCGTCGATGCGGCCGTCCAGCGCGGCCCGTGCCGCCTCGCGAAGATAGCCGAGCTTATTACGCGAGAGTCCGGCCGCCAGCAGATCGGCATCGCGCGCGGCAAGCCAGGCTTCCGGCGCTGGGAACGGCTGGGTACGCACGGCGCCGATCGCGATCGGCTCGCCGAGCGCCGCCAGCAGCCGCTGCATGATCGCGGCGGCGGCAAAGATCGAGATCTGCGCGAACACGATCGCGTGCGCGCACGCCTCCCAGGCGCTGGCGTAGCGCGGCGGTCTGACCCCGGCGAATCGCCCTGCCAGACGATTCACCCAGCCGATGCGGCGACTGCGCCGCAGCCACTCGCGCAGGTCGGCGTCGGTTCCCAGCATGCGCGTCACGCGCGGCAGCCAGCGCCGGCCGTCCCTGCCGGTGAAGCTCACCTCCAGGGTGGCCGGATCGCGCTGGCGCACCCGCACCACGTTGGCGCCGGAAGCATCGGCCAACGCCCGGTAGTACGTGCCGTCGGCGGCGAGCACGTCGACCGCGTTGTTGGACAGACGGCGCAGGACCTCGGCGGTAAAGTCCAATCGATACGGTGGCGCGACGGGCAGCAGCACCGGCGCGTGGAATCGGACCTGCGATGCTAGCGACATACCTGCAGTTTTGGCGCATCAACGTCCTGACGATGTTGGAGTACCGTGCCAACTTCGTCATGTGGTTCGTCTTCACGCTGTTTTATCACGGAATTGCCCTGGCCGCGCTCTACGTGACGATGCGCCAGTTCCCCTCGATGAACGGCTGGGACATTCGCCAGATGTTCTTTCTCTACGCGCTGTGGATGGCGGCGCACGAGTTCCACAATGCCTTCTTCTGGCAAGTCGTCAGCGTCCCCGACTACGTTCGCGAAGGGCGCTTCGACCGGTTTTTGGTGCGCCCGCGCGACACGCTCTTTCAGGTGCTGACCGTCCCCCAGCAAACCATGCCCGACGGTTTCGTGGCGGCGATCGTCACACTCGCGTTCGCCACCGCCGTCGCGCACGTCCGCATCGACTGGATCTACGGCCTTTTCGTGCCGGCCATCGTACTGGGCGGTGCACTGATCGACCTGGGCATCTCCCTGACCATTGCCACGATCTCGTTTTGGTTCGTTCGCATCGATACGCTGCGCTGGGTTGCAATGTCGCTGGAACAGGATTTTACGCGCTATCCGATCTCGATCTACGGGCGCGGCGTCCAGTTGGTGCTGGCGTTCGTGCTGCCGTTTGCCTTCATGAACTACTTCCCGGCGGCATATCTCCTGAACAAAGGCGACGTCGGCTTGCACCTCGACCCACGCGTCGGGCTCCTCACGCCGGCGATCGGCCTCGCGTGGCTGGCGGTCGCGTATGCCTTTTGGCGCTTCGGTCTACGCCACTATCAGGGGACCGGGTCGTAGGCCTCGACCGTGACCGCGGTCATGACGTCGCCGCGCCGGATCGCATCGACCACCTCGAGTCCGGCGACGGTGCTCCCGAAGACCGTGTACTGCCCGTCGAGAAAGCGCGCGTCGCCCAGGCAGATGTAGAACTGCGAACCGGCCGAGTCGGGATCGCTCGAGCGGGCCATGGCCAGCGTGCCGCGCAAGTGCTTGCGCGCGTTGAACTCGGCCGGGAGCCGGTAACCGGGGCCGCCGGTGCCGTTGCCGTCCGGATCGCCGCCTTGGATCACGAATCCGGGCTCGACGCGATGAAACGTCAGGCCGTCGTAAAAGCCGTCGTCGACCAGCTTGAGGAACGCCGCGACGTGCATCGGGGCATCGTCGGGAAAGAGTTCGAGCAGGATGTCGCCGTGCTCGGTCGCGATGCGGACGCGCGAGCGCAGGGCGCGCTCGCGATAGGCGGCGAGTTCGTCGGCGTGGGGCGGCGTGCGCATCGGATCGGGCTCCTCGTAACGGCGCGGGGAAACTCGCGGTGGTTTGTGCACGATGGCGCCGAAAGCCTCGTCGCCCGCCAGCAGCGCGACCTTCGCGGCCCGCGCGAGCCGCTTGAAGCGTGCCTCGCTGGAACAGGCGGCCGGATAGCCCGGCAGGTGCCACCAGGCCACCAGTTCGACCGGCCGGCGCGCGCGCGTATACCGGGCGGCAGTGCCGCGGCGGTGGGCAGCCAAGCGGCGCGCCAGGTCGGTCGTCGCGCCGGTATAGAGCGAGTCGTCGGCGCACCGCAGCACGTAGACCGTCGCGACCGCTGGTTTAAGAACGGCCATTCGCGGTAGAACTCTGGGGACGTACGTTCATGGAAGAGTTTTTTGACCCAAGCCTCGGCCACGATCCGGAGCGTTCCTACCGGCTCGTTCTGCGCGTCCCGCCGGAGCCGGAATACGCGCGGACCGTGCGCAGCGCCATGGCGAGCTTTTGCGCCTATCACGGCATTCCCCCA
Organism: Vulcanimicrobiota bacterium; assembly: GCA_027459845.1. Classification (GTDB taxonomy): domain Bacteria; phylum Vulcanimicrobiota; class Vulcanimicrobiia; order Vulcanimicrobiales; family Vulcanimicrobiaceae; genus DAIDGS01. Next base: position 4,402 of record DAIDGS010000073.1, read on the forward strand.
AGTGAGATGGAGAACCTGACCTTTGCGCTCGGGGAAGCGGTCGCCAACGCCATCGAGCACGGAGGGCGGGTCGGGGAGATCGAGGTCACCTGCGAGATCGACGCGCTACGGATCGTCGCCCGCGTGATCGACCGGGGCTCGGGGTTCGACTACTCGGACGCCGAGCGCGCCATGCTGCCGAGCGCGCTGGCCGAGGGCGGGCGTGGTCTGCCGATCATCCGCTGCTGCTCCCACTTCTTCGAGGTGAGCGCCGCACCCGAGGGCGGCACGGCCGTCACCTTCGGTCGGTATCGCAAAAGCACCTAAAACGGCGCGCGCGGCAGGGCTAGGGCGGTGCGACCGCCGAGTGAGATGCCATGCATCGCTCGATTCGCCTGCTCCTGGCCGGGCTGCCGCTGGTCGCACTCGGCGCCGCCGGCGTCGCTCCCACCCACCCGCTCCCGCAAATCGTCGCCATGGTTCGCGCGGTCGATCCGGCCCGTCTGGCCGCAACCGATCGCCGGTTGGTCGCCTTCGGCACCCGCAACGACTTTAGCGAAACCAGTTCGACCACGATGCACGGCGTCTTCGCGGCGCGCAACTGGATCCGCGCGCAGTTTGAGAAGATCGCGGCAACGACCGGTGGGCGCATGACGGTTCGCTTCGACACCTACGTACAGCCGAAGACGCCGCGCACCCCGCGCGCGGTGACCGAATCGAGCGTAATCGCAACGCTGCGCGGCGACCAACCCGGCCGCGTCTACGTGATGTCGAGCCACTACGACGACTGCGATGGCGACTGCACCGACGGCCAGGGCGTGGCACCCGGTGCCGACGACAACGCCTCGGGCGTCTCGGCCGTTCTCGAGGCGGCGCGCGTCATGGCCGCGACCCATTTCCGGGGCACGATCGTTTTCGCGTGCTTCGACGGCGAAGAACTCGGGCTCTGGGGTTCCAATCACTTCGCGCACGAACTCAAAGCCAAGGGAACCCCGGTGCTAGCCGACCTCAACAACGACATCATCGGCAACTCGACCGGCGGGAACGGCGTGCACGCACCGATGACCGTGCGCGTCTTCAGCCAAGCACTTCCGTCGGGCACGAACGTCGCGCTCGTCAACCTGATCAGGTCGGAGAACGACTCGCCGTCCCGCGAGCTTTCGCGCTTCGTCGCGCAGACGATTCCGCTCTACGTTCCCGGCTTTCACGTCGAGCAGATTTACCGCGCCGACCGCTTCCTACGCGGCGGCGACGAAGAGTCGTTCACGGCGCAAGGATACCCGGCGATTCGGTTCGTCGAGGCCAACGAAAACTTCACCCACCAGCACCAGAACGTACGCGTCGTCCACGGCGTGCAGTACGGCGACCTGCCGCAGTACATCGATCCCGACTATCTCGCGCGCGTCACCCAGGCCAACGTCGCGTCGCTGGCATCGCTTGCGCTCGGTCCGGCGCCGCCGACCGGCGTCCGCCTCGTAACCGCGCACCTCGGCTACGATGCGACCCTACGCTGGAAGCCGGCGGCCGATGCCGTCGGCTACGAGATCGTGTGGCGCGCGACCGACGCGGCCCAGTGGCAACACGTCATCAGCGCGGGAAACGTCACGCGCATCACCGTGCCCGTCAGCGAAGACGACGATATTCTGGGCGTTCGCAGCGTCGCGGACAACGGCTTACGCTCGCCGGCCGTCTATCCGTTCCCGTCGCGCCACTAAGGCAGCGATTGGTCGATCGCGGCGACGGTCGCGTCGATGTCGGCGGCGCTGTGCGCCGTCGAGAGAAACATCACCTCGTTCTGCGAGGGCGGCAGCAGGATGCCGTGCGCGAGCATCGCGGAATAGTAGCGCGCGTAGGCGTTGCGATCGGCGGCGCGCGCGTCGTCATAGTGACGATTGGGGGGTCCGGCGCGAAACTTGAAGTCGACGATCGACTCGTGCTGCACCACCGCGTACGGCAGGCCCCGGGCCGCGAAGAGCCCGCGAATACCCTCGGCGAGCCGCGCGGCGAGCGCCGCCATCTGCGGGTAGTACTCGGGATGCGCTTCGAGCAGGTCGAGCACGCGGTGCGCCATCCCGACGCAGAACGGATTGCCGCCGTGGGTTCCGCCGGTAAAGGTGGCGCCGCGCGGCGCCAGCACCGCCATGATCTCCTCGCGCCCGCCGAAGGCCGCAATCGGTGCACCACCACCCATGATCTTGCCGACGGCGGTCATGTCGGGCTTGACCGCGATGCGTCCCTGCGCGCCGCGCAGCCCGAAGCGCAGCCACGTGATGACCTCGTCGAAGATCAAGACCGCGCCGTACCGATCGCACCGCTCGCGCAATCCTTCCAGAAAGCCGGGCTCGGGCGGGACGTAGCCCATGTTGCCGACGATCGGTTCGACCAGGATCGCCGCCAGGTCGCCGGCGCGATCGCGTAGCCGGGCATCGACCGAGGCCAGATCGTTATAGCGCGCGACCGTCACGTCGCGCATGACGCCTTCCGGAATGCCGCCGCGCGCCGCGTCGATGGTGTGCGCCGACGCCCCGGCATCGAGCAGCGCCAGGTCGAAGTGACCGTGATAGTTGCCCGCAAACTTGAGCACCAGCGCGCGTCCGGTAAAGGCGCGCGCGACGCGGATCGCACTCATCATTGCCTCGGTGCCGGTGGTGACGAAGCGCATCCGTTCCATCGACGGCAGGTAGGCGCGCACGCGCTCGGCCAGCCGCACTTCCTGCGGATGCGTCGACCCCCAGACGAACCCGCCCGCGGCGAGCGCGTCGAGGTCGCGCGTCAAGCTCGGGTGAGTATGGCCGAAGAGCAGCGGCCCGTAGGCCATCACGTAGTCGACGTACCGCCGACCCGCTTCGTCGAAGGCGTAGGCCCCCGAGGCGGCGGCCTGCACGAACATCGGCGCGCCGACGCCCCATCCCGAGCGCACCGGAGAGTCGCAGCCCCCGGCCAGCACCGCTTCAGCCTGCTCGAAGGTCGCCTGCCGCCTCATCGGGCCGAGCATTCGCAGAGGGCACGGGCGCTCCCGCCGCGGCGCGATCGCACATCCGGACCGAAGTGCTATCGCGGCCGGTGCCAGAAAGGGCAGAATAGTCCTATGGCGCACGTCGAGATCGAGATCACTCCGGCCAGCCGCATCGCCGATCTGGTCGAACACCTCCCGATCGCGGCCGACGTCCTGAAGGCGTTCGGCTTGGGCTGCGGCGGCTGCAGCGTTGCGTCGTACGAAACGGTCGAGCAGGGTGCCCTCGCCCATGGTCTGCGCGTCGAACCGATCGTCGCCGCGCTCACCCAAGCGCGGCTCTCGGGGTTCGTCCCGCTGATAAGCAACGACGATCGCCGCCCCACACGCCGTGCGCCCGGCAGTTTCAGCGGCCGCGCCAAGATCGCGCACGTCGTGCCGGTCATGTCGGGCAAGGGCGGCGTTGGAAAGTCGCTGGTGACCGCACTGCTCGCCATCGGCCTGCGCCGCCGCCATCTCCGCGTCGGCATCCTCGACGCCGACATCACCGGACCGTCGATCCCCAAGCTCTTCGGCCTCACCACACCGCTTGCGATCGAAGCCGACCCCAACGCAACCACGGTGCACGGGAATCCGCAGCCGCTGATGGTTCCGGCGCTCTCGCGCAGCGCGATCGAGATCGTCAGTTCGAATCTGCTCACCGACAAGGAGGACACCGCCATGATCTGGCGTGGTCCGATCCTCTCGGGGGTGATTCGGCAGTTTTACGAACAGGTGCTCTGGAGCGATCTCGACGTGCTTCTGATCGACCTCCCGCCGGGAACCTCGGATGCCCCGCTCACCGTGCTGCAGTCGCTCGCGATCGACGGCGTCGTCCTGGTCACGATGCCGCAGGCGCTTGCGACGATGATCGTGCGCAAGGCTGCCAATCTCGTGCACCAGCTCAAGAAACCGATCCTCGGCATCGTCGAGAACATGGCCTTCTTCACCGCGCCCGATACCGGAACGCGTTACGACATCTTCGGGCCCTCGTACGCCGGGCGGGTCGCCGAGCTCGCGCGGGCGCCGGTTCTGGCACAGATCCCGCTCGACCCGGCGAAGGCGCGCTTGGCCGACGAAGGACGCGTGGAGGCGATCGACGATCCGATCTGCGACCGGCTCGCCGACGGCCTCCTCAGCGCGCTGGCAGCACATCCGAAGCCGAAGGAAACGATCAGCCTCGTCTGAGCCGGCTCAGCCGCCGTGCGCCTTGCGCTGGTGGATGATGATGCCGTTGCCGTCGGGATCCTGACCGAACGACATCCAGCAGCCCGGGGTCTCCATCGGCGGGCTCAGCTCGAGACCGCGCGCGCGGAACTGCGTCACGGCCGCCTGAATGTCGGCGACGGCGAACATGTTCGAGGCGCCGCTGGTCGGCCCGTCGGGCGCCCGCCAGACGCCGAAGACCGAGCCGTCGGGAAGGGCAAACTCGGCGCCACGTCCCTGCTCGTCGATGGCAGTCGGTTCGAGGCCGAGGACGTCGCGATAGAACGCGATCGCGCGCGCTGCGTCGGAGACCAGGTAAGCGGCCATATCGAGGCCGGTGATCGTCGCGCCGGCGACGGCGGAGGGCGTTGCGGCAGGCATTCGGCGGGTTCTCCTTATTGAAGGGACGCGTGAGTTACCGCTAGCCTAACGCGCTAAAGATGACAGCCACCGTCAACTATTGAGCAGCCCCTCGCCGCGCCGGTAGAGGCACTCGCCCTCCCGCCACGTTTCGCGCACCCTGCAGGCGTCGAAGCGATCCCCCGTCAGCGGATCGCCGTCGAGGAATACCAGGTCGGCTGCCAGTCCGGGGGCCAGGTTCCCGGTCGAACCCTCGGCGTAGCCGAAGCGCGCGGCGTTGAGCGTGTACATCGCGAGCGCGCGCGCCGGCGCGAGCCGCGCGTCGGGCTGATGGTGGTCGTGCGCCGCCTGCATTCCGGCGAGCGGATCGAGCGCGCAGACCGGGCTATCGGCGCCCCCGCAGAGCAGCACGCCGGCCGCATCGATCGCCGCCAGCGGGTTCATCGCGCGCATGCGCGCGCCGCCCAACCGAACCGCGTACATGCCTCCTTCCCCGCCCCAACACGCGTCGAACTGCGGCTGCATCGAGAGCGCCAATCCCATCTGGGCACAGGCCTCGACGTGCGCGGCCGACGCGCACTCGAAGTGCTCGATGAAATGGCGCGTTCCACGCGGCGACGGCTTTCCGCCGAGGACGCGCTCCCAGACGCGCACGGCTTGTTCGACGGCGGCGTCGCCGATCGCGTGCACGCCGGCGGCAATGCCGAGCGCTTCAGCCTGCGCGAAGTACGCCAACAGGGCATCGTCCGCGAAGCGCAGCTCGCCGCGCTGCGTCGGTGCATCGCAGTACGGCTGCGCGAAGGCCGCCGTGCGGCTCCCGATCGAGCCGTCCAGAAAGACGTCACCGCCCACGTACGGCAGGCCCAGGTCGCGCGCCAACGCGGCGTCGGGTTCGCAAATCTTAGGATGAATCTTGGCCGGGAGCGCGCGCAGTGCCGCAACCTCGGCAGCGTACCCGTCGCGCGGAAAGCCGAGCAGTTGCGCGTGCAAGTGGAGCGCACCGCGCGCCAGCGCGAGCGCGACCGCGCGCCGTTCGGCCGCGCGCCGAGCAGCTTGCGGGAGCGCCTCCATGAACCGCTGCTGCGCGAGCCAGTTGGCATCGAGCACGAGCCGACCGGTCGGCTCGTGCCGCGCGTCGCGTTCGATGCCGGCCGTCGCAGCCGGCAGATCGAGCCAGGCGAGCGTCGCAGCGTTGACGATGCACGAGTGCGCGTCCACACGCACGAGCATCGCGCGTGCCCCGGGATGCACGCGTTCCAGCGTTCGCGGGTCGGCGCGTTCGCCATCGTCCCAACGTCCGTCGTCATAACCGCCGGCAAACACGATGCCGTCTTCGTTGGGAACGACCGCAACCGCGGCGGCAAAGCCGGCCTGCGTGCGCGCATCGCGCAGATCGCGCGGACCCAAGAAGTACCCGGTATCGGTGAGATGGACGTGGCAGTCCGCGAATGCCGGCAGGACCGTCGCGCCGCCGCAGTCGATGCGTTCGACGCCGATGCCGACCGGCTCGGTATCCAGTCCGACGATCCGACCGCCGTCGATCAAGAGCGCGGTGTGGGCCACCATGCCCGAACGCGGCGGTTCAAAAGAGTAAACGCGCGCGTTGACGAGAAGCTTCATCGCACCGATGAATTCGCGATTCACTCGAACGCTTCTTCTGGCAATCGGTGGCGGCGCCTGTGCCGGCTACACCGCCGCCTGCACCCTCGAGATGTGGCGCGATCTGCGCGCGCCGCGAACGCCGACGACGCCCGATCGCGGACGCTACGTGCGCGTGCGTCGAGCGATCGACCTTACCGATACCGCGCGCTCGACCGTCGCACTCCTGGTGCTCCTGGCAGCGCCGCCGGCCGACGTGCTCGAGCGCGCGACGCGCGCGCTGCCGCCGTGGCTTCGCCCGGCGGCATTCGCCGCCGCGCTCGCAGCCGTTACCGCCCTGCTCGACCTGCCGATCGCCTACGTGCACGACCTCGAGCTCGAACGCGCCTTCGGACTCACCGAGCGCAGCACCGCCGACTGGAGCGGTGAACTCCTCAAGAGCGCGATCCTCTCGAGCGGTTTGATCGCGCTCCTGGCCGCGCTGCTCGGCGCGGCGATGCGCCGCACGCCGCAGCGGTGGCCGCTGCTGGCGGGGCTCCTCGCCTTTCCGCTTCTGGCGCTCGGCAACGCGATCGCACCTTGGTACGTGCTGCCGCTCTTCAATCGCTTCGAACCGCTGGAAGGCGGCGAGTTGGAGAGCCGCCTGCGCGCGCTCGCCGCGCGCTACGGGGTCGGCGACGCCGAGATCCTGCGCATGGACCTCAGCCGGCAAACGCGCAAGGCCAACGCGTTCGT
>DAIDGS010000074.1 GCA_027459845.1 Vulcanimicrobiota bacterium
GACAAAGATCAGCGCGAGTACGATCGCGTAGAACGCGGTCGATGCGACGTATGGAATTCCGAGCGCGACGTGCAGCACGTCGGCCGCCATCGTGCCGAAGACGCTGACCATGCTGACCGCCAGCCAGTAGACCCACGCGATGTAGCGCCGCACCGCAAACTGCAGCCCGAGCGAGCCCGCGAAAGCGAGCGCGCCGAGCGCGACCGCCAGGTACGGATCGAGGTGGTGTACGAGAAAATCCGAGGTCGTTTCGCCCATGCCGGTGGTGAGCACTTTGACCACCCAGAAGGCGGCGGTGATCTCGGGAACCTTCGAGAGCTTAGCGCGCACGGTGTTCACGGCCAAACGTCAGGGCGGCACGCACGGCGCCGGCAGCGAACGCGCCGAGCGCGAATCCGGCCGCGACGTCGAGCGGCCAGTGCAGATGGGCGAGCACGCGCGCCGTGGCGATCAGCGCGGCCGCGATCAGCGTCACCAGCGCTAGCGGTTTCGAGCGCGGCCACAAGTAGACGAAGGCCAGGCCGCACGCGGCCAGATGGTCGGACGGAAATGCATTGTCGGCGGCGTGTGCGACCAGCGGGCGCACGCCTTCCACGACAAACGGCCGCGCTTCGCCGTGCAGCGCCCCGGCCAGTTTCACGAGCAGAATCGTTGCGGCGCCGGCGAGCGCTCCCTCGATGAGGTCGAATCGCCAGCGGCGGCGCATTAGGACGACGGCGAGCACGAGCCCCGCCGGCAACAACAGAAGCCACTGCGCGACAAGCGCGATCGCAACGGACATACGCCCTCTATTTTACCGCGGCGGGTTGAGATTTTCCTCAACAATCGTCGCTCGGCAAGCGCCCGTTCCGGGAAACCGCACCCGGCGAGCGAAATGGGTGCCCGATGGATGCCGACGCGATCGTGATCGGAGCCGGTGCGGCCGGCCTGAGCGCGGCCGGTGCGCTCGGCGCAGACGGGTTGCGCGTCGTGGTGCTCGAGGCACGCGAGCGCGTCGGCGGGCGGATCCTCTCGCGGCCGACCGACCGTCGCGCGATCGCGATCGAACTCGGGCCCGAGTTCGTCCACGGAGCGGCACCCGAAACGACCGCCGTGCTGCGCGCGATCGGCGGGACCGCGGTGGAAAGCGGCGGTCGTTCGTGGACGCGTGGCGCAGACGGCATGCTGCATCCGGAAAACGACACGGAGCTCGACCGCGCGATGGAACTCGTGCGTTCGGCGCCCGCGCATCCGGGCGACGTGTCGGTCGACGCATACCTGTGCGAGCGAGCTCGTGACCCCGCCCTTGCCGGCGCGATCGCCGCCGCCCGAGCGTTCGTCGAGGGCTTCGATGCGGCCGATCCGACGCTGGCGAGCCTGCACGGCATCGCGCACGAGTGGCGTTCGGCGGTCGATGAGTTCAGCACGCGTCCGATTGGCGGCTACGCGCCGATCGTTGCCGAACTGCGCCGCCGCTGCGATGCCGCCGACGTTCGGGTTCGGCTCGCGACCGTCGTCACGCAGGTCGCGTACGGGACCGGGGGAGTTGCGGTGCGCGCCGCCGACGGATCGATCGTGCGCGCGCGCGGCGCGGTCGTTACCGTGCCGATCGGCGTCCTGCATCGCGCGCCCGACGATCGCGGCATCCGCTTCGATCCGCCGCTTCCGGCGGCAACCGCGCGTGCCCTCGCCGGCATCGCGATGGGCGACGTGGCAAAGGTCGTGTTGCGCTTTCACGCCCCGTTTTGGGAGCTGCTGGAGGATGGACGCTATCGCGACGCAGCCTTTTTTCGCGACCCTAACGGGCCGTTTCAGGCCTACTGGACGCAGATGCCGCTGCACGGCGAGAGCGTGGTGGCCTGGTTGGGCGGTCCGCGCGCCGCGTGCGCACTCGCGCGCGGACGCGACGCGTTGATTGCCGAAGCGCTGCACGGCTTCGGTGCGCTGCTCGGCGCCCCCGAGGCGGCGCGGCGCGCCTTCGCCGACGGTACGCTGCACGACTGGAGCGCCGATCCGTACGCGCGCGGCGCGTACAGCTACCTGCGCGTCGGAGCGGGCCGGGCGCGGACCGCGCTGACCGAGCCGGTCGCCGGCACGCTCTGGTTCGCCGGCGAGGCAACGGTCGACGACGGCAGCAGCGGTACGGTCGACGGCGCGATTGCGAGCGGATTGCGCGCGGCCGCGCAGGTGCGCGCCGCGCTCGGCGCGCAGAGTGGGCGCAAGGCATGAACGACGCTGCCGCGGTTTTGGCTCCGTGGGCCAACTTTTACGTCATCGCCGGGTCGGCCGCGGCCGCGCTCACCGGCTTGATGTTCGTCGTCATTTCGATCGTCAGCGGTTTGGAACGGGGTCGTTCTCCCGAGGGGCTCGCGACCTTTGCGACGCCGACGATCGTCTACTTTGCAACGGTGCTGCTCCTGGCCGGTATCGTGACGGCGCCGTGGCATCAACTCGCGCATCCGGCGTGGCTGATCGTCGCTAGTGGGATACTCGGCGTTGCGTACGTCGTGCGGCTCATCGTTGCGGCGTATCGGATGACCGATTACCGCGCCGACACCGAGGACTGGTTCTGGTACATGGGCGTTCCGCTGGTCGCCTACGCGGTGCTGCTGATCGGCGGGATCGCGATGCTGCGCGCGCCGGTGTCGACCATGTTTGGAATCGCGGGCGCGGCGCTGCTCTTCATCTGCTCGGGGATCCATAACGCCTGGGATACGGTCACCTATATGGCGGTTCGCGATCCCAACGTGCGGGAGTGAGCGCGGTGCGAACGATCGATCGGCGCGGCTTCCTGCGTACGGGTGCGGCGGCCGCGCTGGGCGCCGCCGGCCTCGACTGGCTGAGCGCGTGCAGCGGCAGGGTCGCCGCGCTGCCGACGCCGCGCCCGCTGCCCTGGAACGCGCTCGCGCGCAGCCTGCGCGGCCGGCTCTTGCGCCCCGGCGATGCGGGGTTTGCGGCCTACGCGCAGCCGAACAACCTGCGCTACGCGGCGGTATTGCCGGCCGGCATCGCGCTGTGCGCCGACCCCGGCGACGTTGCGACGGCGATCGGCTGGGCGCGAGACTACGGCGTCGCCTTGGTGCCGCGTTCGGGCGGGCACTCGTACGCCGGCTTTTCGACGACGACCGGGCTGTTGATCGACGTCACCACGATGCGGTCGTTTGCCTTCGACGCACGCAGCGGTATCGCGACCTTCGGGGGCGGCGCGCGCAATGCCGACGTCTTCGCTCACTGTCGCCGGGCCGGCGTCGCGATCACGCACGGCCGCTGCCTCAGCGTCGGGGTTGCCGGGCTCACGCTGGGGGGCGGCGTCGGCTTCAACATGCGCGCGCACGGCGTGACCAGCGATCAACTGGTCGGCAGCGAGATCGTCACCGCCGACGGAACGATCCGCCAGATCTCGGCCGCCATGGAGCCCGACCTGTTCTGGGGCTGTCGCGGCGCCGGCGGCGGGAACTTCGGCATCAATACCTCGCTGAGCTTTCAGACTTTTCCGGTGGATCGGTTGACCGCCTACGACCTGCGCTGGGGTAGCGACATCGAACGCGTATTTGCGGCGCTGGTGACGGCCCTCGAAGCTGCACCGGATACGCTGGGCTGCAAGCTGACGGCTTCACGGGCGGCCCCCGCGCATGGCGGTTCGGATGCGATCGAAGTGCAACTCCTCGGGCAGTTCTACGGGACACCCGACCGGTTGCGCGAGATCCTGCAGCCGGCATACGCGATTGCAGCGCCGACGCGCGTCGTCTTTCTGGAAGAGCTTGCGTATTGGGACGCCCAGGACAAGCTCTCGGAGCCGGGCGACCCGGAGTACTTTCAAGAGCGCGCGCGGTTTTTCGATCGCACGATCGACGCAGCGGTGGTCGCGATGGCGTTCGAACCGTTACGCCGCTGGCCGGCGACCGCGCGGGCGGCATCCTTCAAACTCTTCGAGACCGGCGGCCGTATGAACGCGGTCGCCGCCGACGCGACCGCGTTCGTGCACCGGCGCAGCCACTGGCTGAGTTCGATCGGGGTCGTCTGGGAGGCGACGACGTCGCCGGCCGAAATCCAGCGCAATCTCGCATGGCAGGCCGAGTTTTACGCGGAGGTGGTGGCGGCAGCCGGTGGCGGCGGCGCGTTTGCGAACTTCATCGATCCGTCGCTGCAGGACTGGCAGCGCGCATACTATGGCAGCAATCTCGCGCGATTGGAGCGGCTGAAGCAGTCGGTCGATCCGGCACACGTCTTCACCTTCGCGCAGGCGATTCCGTAGTGCTCGCCGGCGCGATGCGACGCGCGGCCGGCGTGCTCGCGGTGATGCTGCTCGGCGTTGCCGCGCCGACGCGACTGCGCGTCGACCTCGATGGAAGCGGGCAAACCGCTACCGCGCTGCTCTTTCAGCGCGCCGGAGCGGTCGGCGTGGTCGTGCGCTTCGCCGATCACCGGCATCCGGCGCAACGGTTTCATTTTGTCGTCGATCCGGCGCGCGAAGACGCAGTCTGCCGCCTGCCGGTTCGCATCGCGCTCGAGTCGCTCGCGGTCGACCGCGCACAAGCTGCGTCGCTTGGAGTCAACCTCGCGGTGCCCGCGCGCGGCCAAGGCTTTCAGGTGAGCGACGGCACCTGCGACGCCATCCACTTCTACTGGAACGCGAGCGAGGGGCGGGTGGTATGGTGGCGGCTCTGAGGCAAGAGGAGCGTCGCGCCCGTCTGGGAAGTGGGCAGCGATGAAGGTCAGCAAAACGCAGTTGCTGGCAGCGGCGCAGACCGCCGACGTCGCTCCGGAGCGTGCCGAAGCGCTGTGGGATGCGTTGCGCGCATCCGAGGCGCAGTCGGGCAGCAGCTACAGCGGCGTCAACGTCGCCTACTACTTCGGCGGCTTTCTGATCATCGGTGCGATGACGTTCTTCATGGCCGAGGGCTGGCTGCGGTTTGGTGCGTGGTTTGGATTCGTCGCAGCGCTCGCCTACCTGATCGGCTTCGCACTCGCCGGTGCGCGCCTTTACGCCGCGCCGGCGACGCGGACGCCGGGCGGCGTGTTGGTGACTGCCGCGGTCGCTACCGTTCCGCTGACCATCTACTGCTTGGAAGTGGCGACCGGGCGCTGGCATTCGGACGATCTCGGCGGCTATGCCAACTTCTATGCCTGGGTCAACGGAGGCTGGATTTGGATGGAGCTCGGCACGATCGCCGCGAGCGCCATCGCTTTGCGCTGGGTTGCGTTTCCGTTGATCACGCTGCCGGCGGCCTTTGGGCTATGGTTTTTGAGCATGGACGGAACCGCGGCCATCGCCGGGAAGCACGACGACTTCGACCTCTACCGCCGCGTTGCGGTGGTCTTCGGACTGGTCATGCTCGCGGCGTCGGTTGCGATCGACCGCCACACGAAAGAAGATTTCGCGTTCTGGGGTTACCTCTATGGAACGATCGCGCTCTTCACGGGACTCTCGCTCCTGTGGAACGGGGAGCTGGGCTGGCTCGCATTCGCGGTGATTTCACTGCTGGCCATCGTCGTATCGATCGTTCTCGGCCGCCGCGTGCTCTTGATATTCGGCGTCCTCGGATTGGTCGGTTATCTCGGCTATCTCGCCTTCGGAATATTCAAGCTCTCGTTCGGATTTTCGGTCGCACTGACGACGATCGGCATCGCGGTCATCGCCGCCGGCGTCTGGTATCAGCGCAACCAAGCGCGCGTGCAGGCACGTCTGATGGGTGTGATCCCGGCGCGAATCGTCGCACTCCTTCCACCCTCACGCGCAACGTAGCGATCCGTGCTGCCGAGCGGCGAAGTCACCTTTCTCTTCACCGACATCGAGGGGAGCACGCAGCGCTGGGATCGCGATCGCGACGCGATGCAAGCGGCGGTACGCCGTCACGACGCGATCTTGCGCGATGTTATCGAACGTCACGGCGGCAGCGTTTTTAAGACGATCGGCGACGCGTTCTGCGCGGCTTTCCCAAGCGCCGCCGATGCAGTTCACGCGGCGCTGACTGCGCAGCGCGAGCTAGCCCAGACCGATTTCTCCGCGATCGACGGCCTGCGCGTGCGCATGGCCCTGCACAGCGGGACGGCCGACGAGCGCGATAACGACTACTTCGGTCCGAGCGTCAATCGGGTCGCGCGGTTGCTCGCGATCGGACACGGCGAGCAAGTGCTGCTCTCGCAAGCGTGCGCCGAGCAGGTGCGCGATCGGCTCGAGGGTGGCGCGCAGTTGCTCGACCTCGGCCGGCACCGGCTCAAGGATATCGCCCAACCGGAGAGCGTCTTCCAACTGCTTGCACCCGGGCTGCCGGATGCGTTTCCACCGCTTCGCTCGCTCGAAGCTTTACGCGGCAACCTTCCGCAGCAACTCACCTCGTTCGTCGGTCGGGCATCGGACGTCGAGACCTTGCGCGCGCTGGTACGCGCGCACCGGCTGGTCACGTTGACCGGTACCGGTGGAGTCGGCAAGAGCCGACTGGCGATTCAGGTCGCGACGCTGCTGGCCGACGAGTTTTCGGACGGCGCCTGGTTCGTGCCGCTCGCGCCGCTCGCCGATCCGGCGCAGGTGGTTGGAACGCTGGCCGCTACGTTCGGGTTGCGCGAGTCGCTGAACCGACCGATGCTCGATACGCTGACGACCTTTCTGAAGAACAAGCGGCTGCTGGTCGTCCTCGACAACTGCGAGCACGTGCTTTCCGTCGCGGCATCGACGGTCGCAACCCTGATGCAGTCGTGCGCCGGCGTGACGGTCCTTGCAACGTCGCGCGCACCGCTCGATATTGCGGGAGAGCAGCGTCACCGCCTGGCCGAGTTGAGCGTCCCGCCGGATGGCGCCGACGCGGCCGAGGCAAGTGCGTATGGTTCCGTCCAACTCTTCGTGGCGCGCGCGCACGAAGCGAATGCACGCTTTGCGTTTACGGACGATACTGCGCCGACCGTCGTCCGCGTCTGCGCGCGGCTGGACGGGATCGCTCTTGCCATCGAGTTGGCCGCGGCGCGGCTGAAGACGGTTTCCCTCGACGTGCTCGACCGCCATCTCGACGATCGCTTTCGCGTCTTGACCGGAGGCAACCGTGCGGCGCAGCCGCGCCAGCAGACGCTTCGCGCGCTGATCGAGTGGAGCTATGACTTGCTCGATCCATCGGAGCAAGACTTTTTTGTGCACCTCGCGCCGTTTGCCGGCGGCGCGACCGTCACGACGTTACTCGCAATGCAGCCCGAGGGCGGGCTCGATGAGTGGGCGCTCTGCGACCGTCTCGCCTCGCTCGTCGAGAAATCGCTGTTGGTCGTCGACGGCGAAGGCGAGTCGGCGCGCTATCGGTTTTTGGAATCGATTCGCGCCTATGCGCGCGAGCGGCTCGCGGCCGACGGCGAAGCAGCCGACACCTGGCGGCGCTTCGCGCGCGCGTTCGCGACCGTGGCCGACGGCGTCTATCAGGACTTCGATGGCGGCGCGCGGCCGCATTGGATTGAAAAGGCTGCCCTCGAACTCGACAACGTGCGCGCCGCCTTGGCGTGGTCGCTCGACCACGACCCGGTGCTGGCGGCGCGCATCGCCGGCGGCTACGGCGTTGCGTTTCTACGGATGACGCTGCTGCGCGAGGGCACCGAATGGTGCGAACGCGCCCTTTCCCGTGCGCATAACCTCGACGCGCCTATCCTGGCACGCCTCGAGTACGTGCGCTCGATGCTGTGCAACAATCAAGCGCGCTACGCCGAGGCGCTCGTCGCCGCCGAGCGCGCGCTGGAGGCCTTCCGGCGGTGCGGCGACGCGCGCGGCGAGACACGTGCGCTATCGCAGGTCGCGCAGCAGTTGCTCAATAACGATCGCCGCGATGAAGCGCTCACGATCGGCGAGCGCGCGTTGGCGGCAGCCCGTACGCTCGGCGACCCCGCGGTTCTTGCGACCACGCTTGCGCGTTGCGCGAACGCCCTCGGCGCCGATTCCATCGAACGCGCGCGGGGACTTTACGACGAGAGCGCGCGGCTATGGGATGACCTCGGGCGCATGGAAGATCGGCAGCGGGTGCTGTGGTGGTGGGTCGTGGCCGAGTTCGCGGCAGGCTGCGACGCACAAGCCGCAGAGATTCTGGAGCAACTCCTTCCGGCGACGAACGGCGAACTGCGCATGTGGGTAAGCAACGCTGCCATGACGGTGTATTGGCTGTTGGGCGACCGCCCGCGCGCGGTGGCCGTCACGCGCGAGGCGCTGGCGCTGGCGGTTGCCGGCGGCTCGCGGTGGCTGGCCGCGGACGCGTTGAACTACGTGGCGATGATCGTGGCCGACGCGGACCCCGCGGAAGCGGTGCGCCTTCTGGCTTTCGCCGAGCGCCGCTTCAACGACGAAGGCTATACCGTAACGCACCGCGAGGCGGCGTTTCTCGACTCGTTTACGCGCGCGATGCGCGCACGGCTCTCATCCGATGCATATGCGTCGGCGCGCCGCGAAGGCTCAGCGTGGAGCGACACCATCGCCCTCGCGCGCGCATCCTCGCACCTTGCCCTCTAACACGCGCGTACGCTAAGCGTGTTCGGGCGATCGATCGAGGTGCTCGCCGCGGCGGGCTTGTAGTAGCACTGTTCTTTCGCCGAGAGCGTTCCACTGCTTCCGGTGCAGCCTTGGCTCGCCGTATACGTGCCGTGCAGCGTCGCGGCGGTCGGTTTGAAGCGCAGACTTACCGCGTAGGAGCACGGATTCGTGAGCGGCATGATCAACGTTCCGTGCAGCGTGGCCGGCGCTCCGCTCAGCACGACGACGCCGTGTAGCGTTTTTGCGCCGAACGTCGCGACCAGCGAACCGCCGTACATATCGGCCGACGGGGCCAACTGCGCGACGAACCGACCTTTGAGGGCGCCGTCGGTGATACTGCCGGCGTAATCGCCGCCGATTGCGATTCGCGCGGCAGCGACGCGGGCTACCGGCAACTGCGACGTACCGGCACCGCCGCTCGACGCGGATCCGGTGCTTCCGGCGCAGCCCGCAGCGCCGACGGTGAGCGCGGCGATCAGAAACGTGGCGAGGAGGCCGGGGCGCATCACTTGGTTACCGTCTTCGAGAAGGTGCAGCTCGTCACCAACTTGGTGCCCTCGTAGCCGTCGACGCGTAGCGGAAGGTGCGTAGCGTCGGAGAGATAGAGCGCTTCGCGGGTGAGGCCGTTGTCGCTGCTCGGATCGGCGACGTTCAGGTCGACCAGCGACACGCCGGCACCGTCGAGCGTCGTGCGGGCCGCGCTCAGGCTGCCTTTCGTCTCCTGCGTATGCTTGAGGATCGATCCGAACGACAAATCGACGACGGTTGCTCCGCGTAGCGAGGTAACCTTGGGGTCGGTCAGGCTGAACGACTTCTTGAACATCCCCGATCCGGCCACCACGTTGCTCCCGCCGGACCAACTGACCGAGTTGCCGGCGCTGGGCCCGCTCAGGATGTCCATCGAAATGCTCGATGGCTTGGTGAAGCTGTAACGATAGGTGCTGGTGGCGTTCTCGCTGCCCTTGACGTTGTAGCATTGGACGTCGGTGGTGTAGCCGGCGATGCCGTTCCACGCCTGGGCGAAGGCGGTCAGCGGCGCGGGTAGCGTCTGCGCCGAGGCGGTCGCGCCGAGCGCGGCGAGTGTGCCAAGTAGGCCGAAGACGATCGAACGACGGAGCATGAGTCGATCCCCCTGCGGAAGAGCGAAAGCGTTTCGCCGTCATCTTCGGCCTGCGGCGCCGCGGTTCCGCCGCAAGGGGTCGCTTCTACGGTGCCGTAAAGGAGACGGATGCGTCGACTTCTGCTGCTGCTGATCGTTGCAAGCCTGATCGCGTCGTGCTCGAGCACCGTCAACGCCGTGCCGACCCCGACCCCGACCGACATCGGACTCTCGGTGGCGACGCAGCGCCTCGAAGCCCAGGCCGGCATGGCGGTCGCCAACGGCGTGCAGGCGGCCTCGCTGGTTGCGGTGCTGCTCAGTTCGCTGGGCGCATTTGCGACCGGCCCGGCGCCGGCCACCGCGCCGGTCTGCAAAAACGGCGTCGAAGTGACGATCGTGCCGATCACGCCCGAGAAGTTTGCGGCGACGATCGGCCTGTTCTACGATCCCGCCTGCAGGACGCTGCTCGCGCGCGCGCAGCTCACCGTGCTGGCCTTCCCGGGCACGAGCTTAGCCGTCACCGGCACGCAGACCACCTACGATCGTGCCGGCAAGGCGGTCGGGTACGGCACGATTTCCAATGCGACGACGCTCGGCACAACCACCAAGGCGGTGACGCGCGGTACGCTGGCGACCTCGCCGAGCGGTCCTCCGGTACTCAGCTTCGGTCTGACCTGTACCTACGCGAGCGCGAACGCCTGCGGATTCGGCGGCATCGTCGCGCTGGGCGGGCAAAACCAGCTCGGCGTGACCGCGTCGATCGAGAACTTCGTGGCTTCGGGCAGCGTCAACGACGGAACGGTCCGCGTGCACGGCTACACCAGCAGCAGCGCGTCGCTGCGCTTGGCGCAGGGCAGCGGCATCTACTGGACGGTCGGCGGGGGTACGCTGGCGGCGTCGCTGACCGGCACGTTTACCGAAAACGTCGATCCCAAAGCCTTTGCCGTCGACGGGTCGCTGGCGCTCAACGACGCGCTGCTCAACGCCACGACGACGCTGACCTTTGGGACGCGCAGCGGCATCGGTCACGGCGCCGTAGCCGAAACCTCGAGCGGCAAGACCTACGCACGCTTCGCTACCAACCCGGTCGGCGGCGGTACGATCCACTACTCCGACGGAACGTCCGGAAACATCACGCTCTTCATCGTGACGAGCTGACCGCGCCTTAATCCGGGATAAGCCGCCTTAAGCTGCGACAGGGAGACGCGCGCCGGTCGTAAAGGTGCCGGCATGCGAAACGTTCGATCGCGTCTTCTTCGCTCCGCTGCGCTGCTCGTAGCGGCTTCGTTCGTACTCTCCGGCTGCACGGTTACTCATCACGCTCCGGTCGCGTATCCGGCGAGCCGCGACGCGCGCACGCGCGTCCTGCTTGCCAATCTGCGCGCGCACGTCAAACACGTCTTCGTCATCTATGAAGAAAACGAGTCGTTCGATCACTACTTCGGGACCTACCCCGGTGCCGATAACCTTGCGAGCGCGCAGGCACGGACGCATGGCTTTCGGCAGTGGGATCCGATCGGGCATCAGTGGGTGACGCCGTTTCGCATCACCGATCCCGACATCGCGAGTACCAATCACTCGCGCCCCGCGCTATTGCGCAAGATGAACGGCGGACGAATGGATCGCTTCGTCGAAGATCAGGCAGCGACGTCGCTCAAAAACGGCTACGATCGATCCGACGCGCATCGCAAGGCGCTCCTTACGATGTCGTACTACGACTGCGACACGATCCCGTTTCTGTGGATGTACGCACGGCACTTCGCGCTGTACGACCACATCTTTCAAGCGATGACCGGACCGTCGACGCCGGGGAACATCGCCTTGATTGCCGCGCAAACCGGAACGACGCAGTGGGCGCGCGACCGGGCGCAGGCCGATGCGCCCGACGATCGCGGACCCGGCGAGCCGGTGGTCGACGATGCGGCTCCGCCCTACGGTCCGTTTCATGGAAAGCCTCCCAGACGTCGCCAGCACGTACAGCGTTATGCGACGGTAATGCTGACGCTGTCCGGTGCGCGCGACGCACAGGCGACCGTGCAGACGCGCGGCGTGCGCCGCGATCTCGCGTTCGTTGCGCGCTCGGGGCGCGCGCCGATCGGCTGGGAATGGTATCAGGAGGGCTATCGCGGGGCGGACGCGCCGGCGGCGAAGGGTTACGAGGCGCATCACAACGCGCTGCAATACTTCGGTTACTTGCGCGAGAACCGCGTCTTCTGGAACCACGTGCATCGCCTGCACGCGCTGTTGCCGCGGCTGCGCAACGGCACCCTCCCCGATCGCAGCGTCACGTTCATCAAGGGTTCATCGCATAACGGCTTCGGTTGGAAGCCGGCCAGCGCCGATCCGTTCGTGCAGCGGCACTTTCTGGGCGACGACGACCACCCGGGCACCGACGACTCCGATCGGCAGGTTGCCGAGTCGTTCGTCGCTACGTTCGTGAACGCGATCGCGCGGAGTCGGTACTGGCACGATTCGGCGATCGTGATCCTGTGGGATGACGAGGGTGGGTTCTACGATCACGTGCCACCGCCGCAGTTCGAGCGCTGTCCGGACGGCAACCCGTGCGGTGACGGTCCGCGCATTCCGTTTCTGCTCGTCTCGCCCTACGCGCGATCGGGGCGCGTGATGCATACGGTCGGGGACACCAGCTCGGTGGTGCGCTTTCTCGACGTGCTCTTCGACCTACCGGCGTTGGCGACGCTTCCCGACGAGCGTCCCTACCTGCCGTACGGTCCGCGCGATGCCAACGCTGCACTCACGAACCTGGTAAGCGGCTTCGATCCGTTGCGCCTCGCGGGCACGCGCGCGCCGATTGCCGCCTCGCAGGCCGAAGTGGCGCCCGGGATCGTCAATGCGTTTCCGGCGGCGATGAACTGCGCGAGCCTCGGCATCCATCCCGTGGCGGTTCCGGGTGGCCTCGCGCACCCGCCGCCCGGCTTCGCGCCGCGCGCCGCCGAATATTTTCCGTAGCCGATGCGAATGCAAGAGAGCCGCGCCGTTGGCGCAGCTCTCACGGTGCAAGCGCACGCGCTCGTGCGCGGCGCTCAGTTGACCGCGATGCGCTTGGGCTGCGCCTCGGGGCGGCGTTGCAGGCTCAGTACGAGCATGCCGTCGGCAACCCGCGCGGTGATCGCGTCGGGATCGACGTCCTCGGGGATGGTGAACGAACGCGTGAAGGAGCGGCGGTCGTTCTTGCCGGCGACCGTCAGCACGTCGTCCTTGAAGTTGACGTCGATCTGGTCCGGCCGGTAACCCGGCACCGGAACCTCGACGTCATAGCCGCTCTCGGTGCGGCTCACGTCGTAATCGAAGGCTTGCATCGAGCGCAGTGACGCAAACGGATCGTACCCGAGCAGGTCGTTGAAGGGCGTCCACGGCACGGCGCGCTCACCCGTACGGGCGGGGCCGCCGTTCATGCGACGCGCCAGAGAGTTGGTCACGGTGTTCTGCTCCTTTTTGGTGGTGATCGGGACCGGCCCGGAGGCCGGACCCTACGCGAATTATAGCCGGGCTGGCAGTATTGTCAATAGACTGCTAATATCGCCAATCACGGTCGGCGGGAGCGCCTCCGGAGCCGCGCGAAGGCGACCGGGCGGAGGTCCGACGTATGTCTAAGGTGATCGGGCGTGCGGCACGTCTTGCCGCTTTCCTGGCGGTTGCGAGCTTGGCGGTCGGGTGTGGGGGCAGCGCGACGGGAGGGCGGAGCGGCATGGTGCCGCTGGCCGCGCGGCGGGCGCTCGGTGCGGGAGCCGGGACGATCTGCGACCAGTCGCCGGGATACCCGTTTCACGGGCCCTGCGCGGAGTTTACCCTGACCAAGCGCGGCGCAACCGAGCGGCTGGCGCCGAATCACGGCTATACGTTCGCTCACACGTTCCCGGCCAACGACCTCGCCCGTCCGATCGATCTCACCCTCGGCGACGCGGTTGCGGCGCAGATCGGAAAGGACTCCAGCGGCGCAAGCTTCCCACAGTTCACCGGATTCGGAACGACGCTGCTCTACGTCGTCTCGTATGCACCGCGCACCACCGAAGCGTTCGCGCTGCACGGCGCGATCAAGATCGTCCTACACGGGCCGGCAAGCTTTGCCGGTAGGACCTGCGTGCTCGCCGGACTGCTCGGCCGCACGTGGCTCAAGGCTCCGATTCGCCCGACGGTCTCCGGCAACACGCTGACGTTCGTCGAGGGGCTGCGCGGCGAAGCGTCAATCGCGCGCGGTAAGCAATATACGGCATTCGCCTGCCGCTAGCCCGACCGATCGGGGTGCGACTAGACCGGCTCGGGCACGGCGACGCCATCGACGATGCGGCGCACCTCGGGCGAACTGTTGTCGAAGATGGGAACACCTTTGACGCGCAGGCCGAGCGCGCGCCAGCGCTCGCGCGAATCGACCACCACGAACTCGGCCTTGCGCGCCCGGATCAGCGACGCCAGACGGCGCGGATCCGAGACGCGCTCGGCTTCGAGGTCTTGGGTGCGTGCAAAGGCGACGGCTTCATCGCTGGTATCAATCAGGAACGGCATGTGCCCACTTTCGAGGTACCTGCGTGCCGTCGTCATCGATGCGGGTGAAATCCCGGCGATGATGAGTGAGGGCATGGTCAGACCAAAGGCGCGTGCCAGCACGACCGAGCATGCCGTCGAGAGCGCGATCGTGATCACGACGACGACGAAGAGCACGCTCAGAAGCACGTCGCCCCCGCGCAAGCCCCACGCCGGCAACTGCGTCGCGTAGTAGGTCGCCAGCGAAACCGCCACGATCCCGCGTGGGAAGACGGCGGCGAGAAAGAGCCGCTCGTGCCAGTGAAACGGCCCGCGAATCGTGGCTAAGAAGGTCGTGGCGAAACGAATGGCGATCAGCGCGCCAACGATGCCGGACGCCGGTGCGAGCATCGGGGTCAGTGTGGTGATGTCGATCTGCGATGCCAGCAGGATGAAGACCGTCGAGAGGGCGAGCATCGAGAGATCTTCCTTGAACGCGCGCAGCACGCGCTCGTGCGCGAGTGCCTTGAAATCGAGCAGAAGTCCGCAAACGACCACGGCCACCAAGCCACTTTCGTGCGCGAGCCACTCGGCGCTGCCGTATGCACCGAAGCCGAGCAGGAGGAGATAGAGCTTGCTGATGTCGCTCGACGTGCGATTGATCCATGCCGATGAAAGGCGTCCGAGCGTGCCCCACACCGCGCCCACGACGATTCCGGCGAGAACCCGTTCGACCAAGAGCCAGCCGGTGTCGAGCGGCCCGGTGGAGCGCGACGTGAACGTTGCGAAGACGGCCGCGGCGACGATGACGCCGATCGCATCCAAGACGATGCCTTCGGTTTCGAGCACGTGCGCCAAACCGGTACGCGGGCGCAGGCGCTTCATGAGCGGACCGATGACCGTCGGGCCGGTGACGATGCAGATCGCACCGGCCATCTCCGAGACCACCGGCGTGAAGTGGTAGGCGCGGCACAGGGCCGGAATCAGCCACATGACCAAGGCGGTACCGACGACGGCCAGGATCGCAATCGTGCGGCGCGGGACGTTGCGCACGTCGATGCGCAGCGTCGCCTCGAAGAGCACGATGACGACGGCCAGCGAAAGCAGCGCGCGGGTCGAGGAATCGACCAGATCGAGGTGCACCAATCCGATCCCGCTCGGCCCGGCGAGCAACCCGAATGCGAGCAGCGAGATGATCGACGGGATGCCGAAGCTACGCAGCATCAGGCGCGTCAGCAGTGCGGCACCGAGGACGAACACTGCGCCCAACTCGACCGAAAGCGACGGAAAGTGTGCCAGCGAGGTCACTCGTGGTGCTTGGCGTTCGGCGGCGGTGCTCCCGCCGTTCGAGGTTTCTTCGTCGTAGAGCCGAAGCGAGCGGGCGTGTCCACGATCGCGCAAGCCGCTAAAGCCGACCGTCTGCGGGCCTTACATCGCGCCGCAAGCCCACTGGTACTGATCAACGTCTGGGATGCGGCAAGCGCCGCGATCGTCGCGCGGCTTGGCTTTCCGGCAATCGCCACGTCCAGCGCCGGCGTCGCCAACGCGCTCGGCTACGCCGACGGACAGCGCGTTCCGCGCGAACTGATGCTCGATGCGTTGGCGCGCATCGTCCGCGTCGTCGATCTTCCGGTGAGCGCCGATCTGGAACGCGGTTACGGCGACCGCGTCGAGGATGCGGTGGCAAGCGCCGACGGCGCGATCGCCGCCGGCGCCGTCGGCATCAATATCGAAGACGGCGAGAACGAAGGCGAGCGGATGTTGCCGATGGCGCTGCAAGCCGAACGGATTCGCGCCATCGCCGAGCGGGGGCGCCAGCGCGGCGTTCGGTTGGTGGTCAACGCACGCACCGATGCCTACTGGAGCCCTAACGGCACGCCGCAGTCGCGCTTCGACGATACGGTCGCGCGGGCGCGCGCGTACGTTGCGGCCGGCGCCGACTGCATCTTCGTTCCGGGTGCGAGCGAGCCGGCCGAGGTTGGTGCGCTGGCCCGCGCGATCGACGCGCCGCTCAACATCCTTGCCAACGCCAGCACGCCGCCGATCGCGAAGCTGGCCGAACTCGGCGTCAGGCGCGTCAGCCTCGGGTCGGGGGCGATGGGTGTGACGCTGCGAGCGCTGCGCGACCTGGCGACCGAGGTGCGCGACGGCGGATCGTTCGCCGCGCTGGCGCGACGCATCCCCTACGCCGAACTCAACGCGATGTTCGAGTCGTAGGCGCGCGCTTACGGCAACGCCGGAGCTCCCGGTGCGTGGAACGGACCGATCGTTCCCGGGACCAAGTCGTGGAGCCGTCCCGGCACGGCGTTTCCGTGCATCGCGTCGAGCACCAGCACGCGCTCGTAGGTGTGGCAGAGTACCAGCACCGCGTCGTGGTATTCGGTGATCGGGACCGACGGCGGCATCACCGGGTTGACGTTGAGTAGCTTGACGCTCGCGCCCTCACCCTTGAAGTAGCGATAGGCGAGAATCGAGTTCTTGAACTCGACCATCGGATCGCGACTGCCGCCGCAGAGGTAGACCGGTGCGACCGGTTTCCATCCGTGCAAGAGGTCGTTGGTGGTGAGATCGCGGCGCGGTCCGATCGTCGGGTCGTTGGCAAAGCGCGTTACGAACGCCGGTTGAAGCAGCCGGCTGAGTTTGAGCGGCAGCGTCTTGCCGTTGAGGGCGGCGGCCTGCGCGTAGGTGTTCACCGGTAGGAGCGAACTCACATAGCGCGCGTACGGATTCTGAAAGACGCTCAGCGGATTGGTGTAGACGTTGCCGTAGGTTTTAGCGTAGGCCGTGAGGATGTAGGTCGAGTAGATGGCGGCGTTCTCGCCCGGACGCTTCAGCCCGTCGAGCGTGGTCTGCGCGAGCGCGTACGGACCGCTCGACGGCGCGTCGGCGATCAGATCGAACTCGCCGGTGTTGGCCGCTTCGATGACCTTCTGCGTGCCCAGCGCAGTTTGTCCGCCCTGCGAGTGCCCGGTCAAGAACAGCTTGCCCGATAGCGGGACGCCGAGGCGCAGCGCGGCGGCACGGGCGGCGCGGATCGCGTCGATGACGGCGCTGGCTTCGGCGTTGACCACCAGATACGGTTGGTACGGATAGTTGGAGTAGCCGAGACCGAGATAGTCGGTCGCGGCGATCGGGTAGCCGTGGGCGGCGAAGATCGCGGCCAACACCGGCGGCTCGATGTTGAGCTTGGTGGGGTCGGTGATCTTCTGGGCGCGCACCACGTTGGTGCCCTGACCGTATCCCACCAGCGTAAACGGACCGCTACAGCCTTTGAGCGGCACGAAGAAGCCTTCGCTGGCGGTCGCGGGACCGCCGTGGACGCCGATCGTCGCGTACTTGATCGCGTACAGCGCCACGTCGCACTTGGGCGGGCCGCCGATCTGCGCGATCACCTGCCCGGCCAGCCCTAAGTCGCCGTTCATTTGCGCCTTGGTGAAGACGGTGACTTTGCGGATCCACACGATCTGACCGCGGGCAGCGGCGGCCGCACGCTGCAGCGCGGGTGCGCGCACCGCCGGCGCAAAGCTGCTCGAACGCGGGTTCCCACCGGCGCCGGCGCAGGCGGAGAGTGCGAGCCCGGCAAGGACGGCGATCGCGATACGGCAGCGGTGCACGGCAACCTCCCTCAAGGTGACGATGCCAGCAGTATTTGGGCGCTCTTCGACGCAAGCGTCACGGACCCGCTGTACGGGGTACCGTTCTCATCGGTGTAGCTGCCGGCGAGCGGAAACGCGACTGCTGTCGGCGCGGGATTCACGAGCACGATGCCGCCGCTGTAGCGGCGCTCCCAGCCGGCGCCGACCGCGGCGCGCGGCGCCAGCGGCGTGCCGATCGGCAAGCGATATTCGGGATAGAGGAGGATCCGTCCGTAGTCTTGCGCGCCGTTGGCGGTGAAGCCGCTGATCCATATGTAGGTACAGCGATCGCGCGTGAGCAGATAGTTGCCGACCACCCAGAGCCGTTCGGCTTGCGGGATCTTCGCTGAAAGCCCGGGCTCCTCGCCGTTTTCCATATAGCACGTGCCCCCCGCCTGGAGGCGCGCGATGGTCGCGGCGATCGTGCTCCACTGATGCGTCGAGGGGAGGTTGGGTTTCGCGCCCCAGTTGGTGAAGCCGCGTTCGTCGAGCACCATGTCGGTATCGCGCATGAGCGCGAGATTCTCGGCGCGCGACGCGTCGAACTGATACGAGTCGTTGATGGCCATCGTCGCGGTCGGCGAGAATGCGTGGACGTACGCATACGTGCTGCGCGCCCACGCGAGGACGTCGCGAGCGTAGGCGGGATCGGCGTAGTTGCCGGTATACTGCGCCACCCAGGCACCGTCGAGCGCGTAGTGACCGCAGCGGCCGTCGTCGTTGTCGAGATCGACGTTATCGAAGGCGATGCCTTGGTAGCCCGCGCGGAGCGCCGGATCGACCGCGCTCGTACGCTGGTACTGCCAGACCGCCGGGTTGGCGATATCGAGCGGTATATTGGGCTCGCCGAATCCGAAGGCGATCTTGCGCTTGCAGGTGTACTCGATCCAGTCGGGGTGATGCGTCTTCCACCATGCCACGCTGTGCGTGGGATGGGGACCGTAGGCATCCTCGCGCTGAAACGTCGTATAGCTTTGATTGAAGATGCCGCGCGGGCGCGGTGCATTTGCTCCCCATACGACGTCGATATGTCCGATTTCGTTGCGCACGTCGGCAACGGCGTAGTTGAAGACGAGCTCCAAGTGGACGCCCGATGGCGTTGCCGGGAAGAGCGCGCGGCGCGGCGCTTGGGCAGCCGCGGGTATCGAGGCGAGGCTGCGCGCGGCGGCGCTCGGTGCGGGCGAAAACGCATCGCGCGCGCAGGCGCTGGTCAGCGCGAGCAGTGCCGCGAGCGCGAGGGCGAAACGGGCGCGCATGCTAGCGCGGCGGTGCCGGCGTATTGTTGCCGGGTGGGCTGGTGCTGACCGGATTGGGCCCGAGGTAGCACCAGTTCCGCGGGATGTCGTAGAGCGGTTTCTTCGAGACCGCTAAACCCGCGCGCGGATCGACGATGACCGGCACGGCGCGGGCCGGCGTGAGTTGATCTTCGCAGTTGAGCACCGCGTTGGTGTTGCTCTTGGCGTTGCTGTTCGTCCAGACGTCGATGTGCCGCTTGCGGCGGGTGCTCCAGTCGCGATCGCACTCGGTGCAGTCGTCTTCCATGATGAGGTACTTCTTGACGAGCGGAAGGTAGAGGCGCGTGCCGGGAGCGATCTCGCTGCGGTCGGTCGCAAACGTGATCGGGTTGGCATAGCTGCCGATGCCGCCGGCGGTTTTGTGGATGATCGGATAGGCGATTGCGCCCGAGGGCGGCGTGTTGTCCGGCCAGCCGTAGAAGGTCACTTCCATGCGGTAGGTGCCGCGCGCCGTCGTTGCCGCGCCGACGCCGTTTTCGGCGCGCAGGCGCGGAAGCAGCGTCGGGGTGCCAGCGCCGCCGGCGCAGGCCGCCAACAGGCTGCCGGCGGCGAGGAGGGCAAAGGCGGTGCGTAGGCGCCAAGCGTGCATGCAGAGACCTCCGTTTCGTCGATCATACGCTCCCAGGAAAGCCTCAGGCTGTGGGCGCGCAAGCAAGAAATGTAAAGATTCCGTAGGAATGCCGCCGGCGTCCCTTTTTGTCGTAATCGGCGCGTCGCCGACCTGGCATGCTCTCCTTCGTGAAGAGGATCGTTCTTGCCGCCGCTTTCGTAGCGGCCGCCGCCGCGCCCCTGGGCGCGCTTGCTACCACCGTCGATTCCAGCATGATTCCCGACGGCACCTACGTTGTCAAAGTGGAGAAGGTTCAGGACCCCGCGCACCTGCTGGTGCGCATGCAGAACGGCGTCGAGACCACGCTGCCGGCGGCCGGATCGCGCACGTTCGTTGCGGTCAAGGCCAACGACACGCTCAAAGTCTCGATCATCAAGGGCGCCGTTCCGGTCTTCGCCATTCAATAGCCGCGGGGCGGGCTCGGCGGGCCGAGCGCGGAAGTGAAGCCGCGTGCCGCTGGTCTCCGCGTCGTCCGATGCTCTCGATGCCGCCGCCGCGCACCTGCGCCGAGGCGGCATCGTCGCGTTTCCGACCGAGACGGTGTACGGGTTGGGCGCCAACGCGCTCGACGTGCGTGCGGTGGCGCGCATTTTCGAAGCCAAAGGCCGTCCCGAGTTCGATCCGCTGATCGTGCACGTGCTCGACGCCACGATGCTGGCGCGGGTTGCGCTCCCGCTTCCGCCGGCCGCGTTGCGACTGATCGAGCGCTTTTGGCCGGGCCCGCTGACACTGGTCGTGCGCAAAACCGAGGCCGTACCCCATCTCGTGACCGCGGGGCTGCCGACCGTCGCCGTGCGGATGCCGGCGCATCCGGTGGCGCGCGCGCTGATCGCGCGCACCGGCGTGCCGCTGGCGGCGCCGAGCGCCAATCCCTTTGGCTACTTGAGCCCAACGCGGGCGGAGCACGTCGTGCGCATGCTCGGCGAGCGCGTCGATATGATCGTCAACGGTGGTCCGACCGAGCATGGAGTGGAATCGACCATCGTCGCGTTCGAACCTACGGTGACGATCCTACGCGCGGGGGCGATCGCGCGCGAGGCGATCGAGGCGGCGATCGGGCCGGTCGCGAGCGACCTCGGCGACGACGCCGCGCCGCTGAGTCCGGGCCGTTTGCCGCAACACTACGCGCCGAGCGCGCCGATCCGCATCGTCGACTTCGAAAGCGTTCCGCCGCACGAGCGTGCCGCCGCCGCCGGCGTGGGCTTTGCGGTGGCTCCCCCCGGCTATCGCGTTGCGCGCGCGCTCTCGACGCAAGGCAGCCTGCGCGAGGCAGCGGCGCGGCTGTTCGACGTGCTCCACGAACTCGACGCGCTGACGCCGGCGCGCATCGACGTTGAAGCCGTGCCGGCCGAAGGGCTGGGCGTGGCGATCATGGACCGCCTGCGACGTGCCGAGCGCCGATAGACGGCGGCTGGCGCTCGGGGCGCTGATCGTCGGAGGCGCGCTCTGGGGATACAACTGGGTAGTGATGAAGCAGGCGGTCGCGTACGCGCCGCCCTTGACGTTCGCAGCCCTGCGGTTGCTGGGCGGCGGCACGCTGTTGGCGCTCTACGGCCTGATCGCGCGCCGGCCGCTGCGCCCCGAGCCGCCGTACCTGCGCTATGCCGTCGTCGGCCTCTTTCAGAGCGCGGGCTTTCTGGGACTGGCAACCTGGGCGATCGTGCTGGCGGGTGCCGGCAAGGTGACGATTCTCGCGTATACGATGCCGCTCTGGACGGCCGTCCTGGCCTGGCCGTTTCTGGGCGAGCGGCTGCGCCCACTCGAGGGCGGGGCGATCCTGGTCGCACTGGTCGGCATCCTCGCGATGGTCGGCCCGGCACCGGGAAACCTTTGGGCCGATGCGGCGGCGATCGGCGGCGGCATCGCGTGGGCGATCGGGATCGTGTATCTCAAACGGCAGATGCAGCGCGCGCCGATCGACCTCTTCCGGATGACCACCTGGCAGATGCTGGCGGCCGGTGCGATGCTGGGCATCGTCGCGCTGCTGGCGCACGAGCGGGCGATCGACTGGACCCCGCAGTTTGCGCTCGCGTTATTCTACAACGCGGCGATCGCTAGCGCCCTGTGCTACTCGCTATGGTTCTTCGTGGTGGCGGTATTGCCGGCCGGTGAGGCGGCCATGGGCTCGCTGCTGGCGCCGGTGGTCGGCGTGGCTGCGGCCTGGTGGCAACTGGGCGAACGCCCGCCCAGCCTGGAACTGGCGGGAATCGTGCTGGTGCTCGTGGGGGTGATCCTGCTATCATGGCTGCGCGCCCAGCGCGCCTGATTCGCATCGCGCGGCCCAGGGAACCAATACGGCTCGCGGCGCGTTTGCGCCGATAGAAGGAAACGATGACCACTCACCGGACCCCCGCGCGCGTTGCGTCCGCGCTCTCGATTCTCGCGCTGGTACTGCTCGGCGCCGCTGCCACACCGGCGGAGGTTGCGCCCGCCACGCATCTTTCGCCGCAGGTTGCCGGCGATGTGAGCGAGAGTTACCGCGTGCTCACCGAAACGTACTTTTCGAAGGTGAACCCGCAGTCGCTCCTGGCGGCCGCAAGTGATGCGCTGGCCGCGCTGGCCAAAAAGCACGGCACCACGATCGCACCACCACAACTGCAGGTCGGACCGGATACGATGTCGACCGTCGCCTCGCTCGATGCGGCGATCGTCGACGTGGCGCGGCACGCCCACGGCGAGCCGACCGAGTACGCATACGCGGCGATCAACGCGATGGCGAAGTCGATCGGCGATCGTTACACGGTCTTCTTCACGCCGAGCGAGTTTCGGATGTTCAATCAGGCGCTCGATCCAAAGAAGATCAGCGGGATCGGCGTGATCATCCAGCAGGACGAAAAGACCAAAGAGACGCGCATCGCGTACGTGGTTCCGCACACGCCGGCCGATCGCGCCGGCTTGCGCGGGGGCGACGTGATCGCCAGCGTCGACGGCAAG
>DAIDGS010000075.1 GCA_027459845.1 Vulcanimicrobiota bacterium
GTCGTCGAGCGCCTCTTGCACTTGCATGAAGATCGCAAACACGGCGACGATGACCAGCGCCGCGCTCAAGAATAGCGGGGCAGTTGCAATCTTATGCTGCGATGCTTGAACCAGCGTGTTCACGCCTTGCGCGCCGTGCGAACCGAGTAGCGGTGCCAGTTCGGCGTCGATGATCCGCAACGCGTGCTCCGGCCCAAGCACTGCTCGCGCGACCAAGACCACCACGAGAACCAGCCACGGCACCGTGAAAATTGCGTAAAAGGCCAGCGCGGCGGCGACCCGCGCCACCCGGTGCTTCTGCCAGAGTCGCAGTGCGTCGATCGGCACGTGTCTCATCGCGCCGTCCTTCGCCGTCACCGCCGTCGGCACCGCGCGCCGAGCCGGCTTCGGCTGGCGGGCTCGCTCTACTTCGCAGCCGCACACCAACTTCCGGCCCGCGTGGCAAAGCGCGGTTAGTAGCGGGCTGCCGCAAGTCATCTGGAAGAACGGCGAAGCGCGTGGCTTCACGTCGTTCACGGGAATGATTCCGTCGCGGCAACTTGCGGTCGCGATCCTCACCAACTCGGACGCCGCCAACCCCAGCAAAGCCGGCATCGGTTTTCTGCGCTCCATCGGCGGCTCAGGTTCCCGGTGCAGAACCTGCCTCTTGAGAGCTACACGCGACCTTGGCTACACGAGTTCTGTTACGACCTTTCGAGGGTTTGGGCGTATAGTAGGTCACGTTGCCTTCTGTACGAGAAGTAGGAGTGCCAAGATGCGCTAACTGCTGGCGCGTAACTTTGGACGGCGCGGCGGCGAACGAGCAAGAAGATCGCAGTAGCAGCCGCGGGTGTGAGCAGCAACAGCACCAACGACAACTGGTGCGCGCTATATAGCGAAGCGAGCCGTAGATTGATTAAGGTCGCCAGAGTCGCAAATCCAAGAAGCCAAAACTGCTGATCGATGGCCCGTTCGAGGTCTCCTCCGAGATGAATTTGGGGTCCGCTCGAGGGTCGATGCTCTCTGCGATACATGGATTCGCTGCGACTCGCTAAAAGCCAAGCATCGGAAAGTTCGCCAGGCGGTTGGCTCATAAGCATCGGAAGGTCGTGCGCAAAGAGTAGATAGGTGCTTTGCCGCAGGGCCTGCAGAAACCAGTGTTGCACGAGGGAGGTTGTAAAAATGACTAATCCGCACGAGACTAACAAGAGCGCTGCCGAGCCCAGTGGCGCCTTTACCGTAAACATGGCAGAAACGACAATGAGTGCGCCCCCTACTTCTCCCATGATAGCGGTCCGAATAGACGAAAAAAGCTGCAAGGTCTCCTCGCGGAGCGAGCTATAAACGCAATCCTTCATGAGACCTGGTTCCCTCCTATGCGCGGTCACCTTCGGTCAAAGGAGGGGAGACTCCACCCCATACCCGGCTGATGCTTTCGCAGAGGCATGGGGCCGTGTATCCTGATCGGAAGCGCACGCTCCACTACCTACGGAAGCACGCAAACGCTCGAGCGCAAAAGAAACGCCGGCGGTCGCGTGAGCGAATCGCCGGCGTTTCGGTCGCTGGTTGCCCCGTTGCGCTAGTGGACCAAGAACCCGACCAGCAAGAGCGCCACGATGTTGAGCACCTTGATCATCGGATTGATGGCCGGGCCGGCGGTGTCCTTGTACGGATCGCCGACCGTGTCGCCGGTCACCGCGGCTTGGTGCGCGATCGATCCCTTGCCGCCGAAGTGTCCGTCCTCGATGTACTTCTTGGCGTTATCCCACGCGCCGCCTCCGGTCGTCATCGAGATCGCGACGAACAGTCCGGTGACGATCGAGCCGACCAAAATGCCGCCCATCATCTGCGCGCCCGTGTTGCCGGGCAGCACGCCGAAGTGCGCGAGCAGCGTCACGATCACCGGCACGCCCACCGGAATCAGTGCCGGCACGATCATCTCCTTGAGCGCCGCGCGCGTCACGATGTCGACGGTCGTGCCGTAGTTTGGTTTGGCCGTTCCGGCCATGATGCCCGGAATCTCGCGAAACTGCCGGCGCACCTCTTCCACCACCGCGCCGCCCGCGCGTCCAACCGCTTCCATCGAAAGCGACGCGAACAGATACGGCAGCAGCCCGCCGATAAACAGGCCGCACAGCACGTACGGATTGTTGATCGCGAAGAGGTTCTTCACGTTCTCCGCACACGATACCGGATCGGCCGCGCCACAGGTATGCTTCACCAGTTCTTGCAGGAACGATGCGAACAGCACCACCGCCGCCAGCGCCGCCGAACCGATCGCGTACCCCTTGGTCACGGCTTTGGTCGTGTTGCCGACCGCATCCAGCGGATCGGTGACGTTGCGCACGTCTTCCGGCATCTCGGCCATTTCGGCGATGCCGCCGGCGTTGTCGGTAATCGGTCCGAACGAATCGATCGCGACGATGATGCCCGCCAAGGAGAGCATCGCCATCACCGCGATGCCGACGCCGTACACGCCGGCCATCGCGTAGCTCACCAGAATCCCGATCACGATCGTCAGCGCCGGCAGCGCCGTGCCCTGCATCGAGACCGCCAACCCCGCGATCATATTGGTGGCGTGCCCCGTAACCGAGGCCTTGGCGATGTTGCGCACCGGCGCAAACTCGGCGCCGGTGTAGTATTCGGTGATGAACGTAATCGCGCCGGTCACCAGCACGCCGACCAGAGCGCAGATGAAGATCGCCATCGACGAAACGCCGGTCGCGTTGGCGAACTCGGCGTTCGAGATGAAGTAGAAGCCGATCAGCGCCAGCACGCCGGCCACGATCATGCCGCGGTAGAGCGCCCGCATGATCGTTCCCTTGGTCACCTTGCCGATGCCCACGAACAGCGTTCCGACGATCGACGCAACGATCGAGAGCGCGCCCAGCAGCAGCGGAAAGGTATTCGCGCCGGGGAGTTTGTCGCCGAAGATCAGGTTGCCGAGCAGCATCGCGGCGACGGTCGTCACGCAGTACGTCTCGAACAAGTCGGCCGCCATGCCGGCGCAGTCGCCCACGTTATCGCCCACGTTGTCGGCGATCACGGCGGGATTACGCGGATCGTCTTCGGGAATGCCGGCCTCCACCTTGCCGACCAGGTCGGCGCCCACGTCGGCCGCCTTCGTATAGATGCCGCCGCCCAACCGCGCGAACACCGAGATCAGCGAACATCCAAACGCGAGTCCGACCATCGCGTTGAGCGAAGTCGTCGCGTCGCCGTTGTTCACCATCAGCAGAATCGCGTAGTATCCCGAAACCGCGAAGAGCCCCAGGCCGACCACCAGCATACCGGTGACGGTGCCGCCGCGGAAGGCCACGTTAAGGGCGGCGCCCAGGCCGCTGCGCGCGGCTTCGGCGGTGCGCACGTTGGCTCGCACCGAAACCAGCATCCCGGCGAAGCCGGCCGCGCCCGAGAGGATCGCGCCGATCAAAAAGCCGACCGCGGCCTCCCAGCCGAGCGTCGGAGCGAACGCGATCACGATCGCCAAGACGATCGCCACCGCGCCGATGGTCAGATACTGGCGCTGCAGAAACGCCATCGCGCCTTCTTGAATCGCCGCCGCAATTTCTTTCATGCGCTCGTTGCCCGCCGGGCGCGAGAGCACCCAGAACGCCAGCGCGATGCCGTAGAGTACCGCGAGCCCGCCGCCGATCAAGCCGGCTACGATCGCTGTTTGTGCCGTCACGTGCATTCCTTATGTCGGAAGTAGCAGAAAAAAGTCCGGCCCGGTTGGAAGGGCCGACCGGCTGGCTTACGAGGCGAACCGAGGGGACTCCTGTCCGCTCGCCGCGCCAAAAGCGAACGCGCGTTCGGGTGTATGATACGTAGAAGAAGGCGCACGCTCGCTACGGCGCCGGATCGGAGGCGCGACCATGGTAGCGAGTGGGATGCGAGCGACCCCGCCGCAAGCGCCGACGATCCTTCGGCGCGGTGGTGCCGTGCGAAGCGAACGGCGTGCCGTAGCGGCGCAACGAAAAGCACGAACGGCGGCACAGTACGCGCTGTGCCAGGCGTATGGCCCTCGCACGGTGTAGGCTGATTGCGTGAAGCGCATCGAGCGAATCAGGCTCTATCCCACGCCCCGACAGGCGGCGGCCCTGCGTTTCAT
>DAIDGS010000076.1 GCA_027459845.1 Vulcanimicrobiota bacterium
GTGTGGCTTTAGCTGCCACGCGGACGTCAACGCGGCGCTGGTGATCCGGGGACGGGGCGAGTTGCGTCTCACAAGTGAGCCAGAACCGGCCGAGGACGCCGGTGGACGCGCACGATGCGCGGCCTAGGCACACACAACGAAGGGATCACCACGGCGTTGCCGGCGGGAAGGCCGGTCGATCCACGGATCTTCACGATCACGGTCAAACAAATGCTCGATCACCGGTCCGGCTGGGACTGGCGCGATCCCGCATCCGGCGGCGACCCAGCGTTCAAGCTGCGCGAGATCGCCGAAGCGCTCGGCCTCGATCGCGCGGTCGATCAACGGCAGTATCTACGCTATCAACTGCAGTTTCCGCTCCAGCACGCTCCCGGCACGTTCGAGGAATACTGCAACTACTGCTACGACGTGCTCGGCGCGGTCGTCGCGAAGGCGTCGGGAATCAGCTTCATCGATTACCTCAATGAAGCCGTCGCCCGGCCGTCGGGCGCCGGCAGGATGGCCATCTCGCCGACCGTCGGCAAGCGTCTCGCCGGCGAAGTCGCGCGCTACTACAACTCCGGCGAGGGGCTTTCGTCGATCTACATCACCTGCACCAAACCTTATCCCGAAGCGTACAGCGGCGACGACGGCATCTTGGAGATCTCGCAAGCCGATGGCGGCGTCGCCACCAGCGCGCAGTCGCTGGTCGCGTTCATGAACGCCTACGCAGTCGCGCGCTTCGGCACTCCCCCGCCGCACCTCGATCCCAGCGACTATTACGAAGGCGAAATCGCGGGTACGTCGTCATTCATGCGCCAGATGTCCAACGGAAAAGACTACGCGATGGTGATCAACACGAACCAGTTCAAGCCGGCCGGCGCCTTCAACGCGGTGCAACTCGCGATCGAGCGCCACCTCGATCCCGCCGCCGCGGTCGCCCCGATTGCGCGGCGGCCCGCGTCACCGCGCCCGCACGCGCGCGACACGTCGACGTCGACATCGCAGTGCCCTAGCCCCTACGGCTGAAAGCAACGCCGTCACCCCTCCGCACCGAAGCGAACCCTCCGCTTTGCAACTAAGGACGGCGTGTCGGGTGATGCACCGCATCGAGTCGGAGCTGCGCGAGGATGGTCACCGCCAGTCGCCCGGCCGCCTCCGAAACCGCGGCCCACGTGCGCCAACGCTCGCCCAGCCCGCGGTACTGCGATAGGTCGCCGCCTTCCAAATCGAACGGCTTGGGCTCCGCCATCTGCCGGGCAAGCTGCAGCACGACCGACGCCCCCGATGCCTGCGGATACAGCGCATCGAGCGATTGCAGCGCGTCCCAGGTCGTCGTTGCGCCCAGTTTGTCGGCGAGCGCAACGGTATCGAGATAGTCTCGCGTCGCGTTGCGGCTCACCACGAGCCACGCCTTAATGCGCAACATTTCAGGCAGCGTCGGAATCGCGATCGTTCCAAACGAGCCCTCGACCGTGGTTGTTTCGAGCGGTGCCGAGCGCCGGAGCTGGCGTATTCCCGTATCGACGCCTTCGAGGCGCCCAAGTATCAATACCGGCGGGCGCAGGCGTTTGGTCGTCCATCCGGCAACCTCTTCGAGATCGTACAAGACTTTTTCGAAACGCGGCTTGAGTTGTTCGACCACGTGATCGTCGTCTGCCGAAAAGCGGTGCTTTGCGTAGAGAGCAGCTGCCGAACCACCCACTAAAATGGCGTCCGGTACGATTTGTTGAACCACCGCAGCGGCCGATAGCACGCGCTCCCAGTCACTTTCGGATTCTACGATCCTGAGTCGGTCGGTCACGGGGCGTCGCCATATAGCGATTGCACGTAACGTGCCCACAGATTGGACGTTCCGTACATGCGATGACGGTTGCAAAGATGCAGAACCTTGCGCGCGACGGCGCGATCGCTTGCGACGAGGTCGCGCAGCCAAAGCCAATCGGCAACTTCGCCGCGCTCGAGCACGTCGTCCAGGGCGGCAAGCGAGGTGAAATCGGTCCCCGTGAGATGACGATGCTGCATGCTTTCAGTATATCACAGTTCCGTCGTTGGTGAAGCGCTCGTGCGCCTCGACCACGATGCGCCGTGCGTAGGCGGCGTCGTGCCACTCGCGCACGCTGGTCTGCTTCCCTTCGAGCGCCTTGTAGGTTTCGAAGAAGTGCGAAATCTTGCGCATCGTGTGCGGAAAGATCTGGGTGTGGTTGTGAATCCCCTCGAACGCCGGCTCGCCCACCGGAACCGCCAAAATCTTGTCGTCCTCTTTGCCTTCGTCGATCATCACCAGCAAGCCGATCGGCCGCGCCACCACCAAACAGCCCGGAAAGGTCGGCGCAATCGCGAGCACCAGCACGTCGAGCGGATCGCCGTCGAGTGCCAGCGTGCGCGGCGCGAAGCCGTAGTCGCCCGGATAGTGCATCGCCGAGTGCAGCGCGCGATCCAGCCGAAAGATGTCCAGCGCCTTATCGTACTCGTACTTGTTGCGCGAGCCCTCCGGAATCTCGATCACCACGTTGATCTCATCGGGTGCGCGCTCGCCCAGTGGGAGGTGCAGGTAGTTGCGCGGCTCGCCGTCGCTCGTGCTCATCGCGCTCGCGTTCTTCTCCGGCGCGCCGGCTCCTCGGCATCCCGAACCGACAACGCACCGGCCGGGGCTCCTGGCCAACCTTCGCGCTGCGGCGCGACCTGGTGGGAAGCCGCTCCGCATCGGCGAACCGGCCTCGTGTGAAACCAGCTGGGGTGCGGTTCGCGCAGGTGAACGTCGTCACCGGCGACCCCGAGGCGTCGCTCCGTTTCTATCGCGCGCTCGGCGTCGAAATACCCGAGAGCGCGATCTGGAGGACGCCATCGGGCATCCATCACGTTACGGCCCAGCGTTCGTCGGCACACACCGATGCGGCCGATCTCGACATCGACAGCGCCGCGTTTGCGCGCGAATGGAACCGCGGCTGGAAGCGCGAGCCGCAGGTCGCCGGGCGGGTGGTGATCGGGTTCGCGGTTCCTACGCGGACCGACGTCGACGCGACGTACGAAAGGATCACGGCAGCCGGCTATCGCGGTTTGCAGCCGCCGTACGACGCGATCTGGGGCGCGCGCTACGCCGTCGTCGAGGATCCCGATGGGATCGCCGTCGGCATCATGAGCCCGGTCTGCGCGGATCGCAAGTCGCCGCCGCCGGCCATCTAGGGCCCACGCCCCGCCGCGCCACCCGCTCGTGCTGCCGCCCAATCGCTCGGGACGGCAATTCAAAAAGGGATGCGCCCGGTGCGAACGTGATCGTCGCGGTGCTCGCCAACTCGGCCGGGGCCGCCGCCGGCGTCGTCGCCGGCGATCGCACCGTTGTCGCCGGCGATCGCATCGTTGTCGCCGGCGATCGCATCGTTGCCGTCAATGGTCGCCCCGCCGCCGCAACCGCCCGCGCCGACTTCTACGCGATGGTCACCGGCGCGCCCGGCACGCGTTTGCGCCTCGCGCTCCGCCGCGGCACCAAGCTGCACGCAGCCGCCCTCGTGCGGCGCGCCGGCACCGAGGGACACGCCTTAGCTCGTTAAGGCGTACGCCGACCTAATCCAGCACGTTACGGAAGTGCGATCGCATGTGGCTGGTCGATGCCGTCCGTGATCGAAAACGCGGGCGACGTGCTCGTCATGCTGTAGCCGACGACGGCGTTGTTGCCTTCGGATGCAACGAGGATCAGGCCGGATGAGTCGAACGCGAGCGCGACCGGGTGCGCGAGCCCACTGCTGAGCGTTCGCGCGAGTTTGGCGCTGTTTGCGGCATATTCGGTCACGCTATCGTTTGCGCTGTTGGCTACGTAGAGGTTGCCCGACGGATCGACCGCAAGGGCAGCCGGAGCGGAAATCCCGCCGGTAATGCGGCGCTCGAAGACGGCCGATCCCGGTGGAAACGCCAGGACGCTCGCGCTTTTGTCGTTGGCAACGTACAGGTCTCCGGCCGCGTCGATCGCGAGCGCGTCCGGAGACGCGATGCCATCGGTGATCGTGCGCGATGGATCGACCTGCTTGGGGCCATACACCGTCACCGAGTCGTTGCCGGAGTTGGCAACGTAGAGATGGTCATGCGCGTCCAATGCGAGCGCAAGCGGCGCATTCACGCCCTGCGAAATGGTGCGAAGCGGTGCGCCGGACTGGGGGCCGTACACGGTCACGTCGTTCGCGCCTCGATTGGCAACGTACAGATCGTCCGCCGAATCGAGTGCGATCGCCGACGGATTCTTGATGCCGTCCGAAATCGTTCGCGACGGTGTCGTCGCTCCCGGAGCGTAGACGGTCACCGTATCGTTCGCTCGGTTCGCGACGTATTCGTTTTTCGCGCGATCGAACGCGAGCGACCAGGGTTGCGCGATGCCCCCCGTCGTGGTCCGCTCGAGGGACGGGACCGCAGGCGGGTACAGCAGCACGGTAGCATCCCCCCTACTCACCAGCGCAAAGGGCCCCGAGGGGGCGACGGCGAGGCCGTCGACGCGGTGCGTAGCGGCGAGCGTGCGCCACGGAGCCGACGCATCCGGTGCGTAGATCGAGAGCGACGTGAAGTAGTTCAGCACGTAGAGCGCGCCGCCCGCGCCGAACGCGACCCCCACCGGCTGTGAGACGCCGCTGGTAATCGTGCGGATCGGGGTGTTGCCGCTCGGACCGTAGTCCCGCACCTGGCTGGCGCTAAAGTCGGCGATCCAGAGGTCCCCTTTCGCATCGAAGGCGATGCCGTCGCGCTCGCGCACCGTCGCCTGAATCGTGCGGACGCGCGTCGTCGTCCCCGGCGAGAACGCGGCGATCTCTCCCGGTAGTCCCGGCTGGCTAAAGTTGACGCCAGCGACGTAGACGTCGTCGGATGGACCGATCGCGACCGCGGTCAGCTGGTTCCCGATGCCGATGCCTCCAACGAGCTGCCGCCCGTCGTTTGCGTATTCCGTCAGTAGCGTCGCGGAATGACCGTGCATCGCATAGGTGTCGATAACGGCGATGACGCTGCCGGACGGATTGACGGCGATATACGTGTTCGATCCGGCGCTCGTCGGAAAGCTGTGCAGCCGCGCTTCGGCTCCGGCGCTATAGACCGCGATCGCATGCTCCTCCGCCACGTAGACCCGACCGTCCCGGTCGATTGCGACGGCGGCAGCATATCCCGGAACCACACGCACCGGGGCGGCCGACGGTGGGCGGTAGACCATCAGCTCTCGCGGCGTTGGAACGTAGAGATCGCCGAGCCGATCGAAGACCGCCTGGTTGGGAAGGCCGGCCGTGGGGAGCGTCGTCGGCGCCAGGCCCGTTCGGTACTGCGTGACCGTGTTGCCCCGCGCGTTCGCAACGGCGATTCCGGCGGCGGCGATGTCGGCCGGTACCGCGCGATCGCCCACCCGTAGCACGCTCGCAGCCGTGGCCGGCGCCGAACCGTTGGGAAGACCGGCGAGCGAGCCGGAGGCACATCCGGCAACGCTCAAAGCCAGTCCAAGCGAAATCCAGCGACGTTTCTTCATGACCGCACAACGATTCGACGCGCGCAAGCGTTTCCTATCCTGCGACGCGCGCTGGGGTTATTGCGCTCGGCACCGCACGCATCAGCTTCGCCATAAGGCGATAGAGGGGTTTCTCGAACCCCGAAAACACGCTGCGGCTTTACGATTTTACGATGCTGACGGGATAGCCTGGCGACGGCTCGAACAACGGAAGTATGGCGAAGGCGCTCCTCCTTATCGTCGTTGCAATTGCGACGATCGTGGCCGGAACGACCTTCGCCGCGCACACGACCTCGCAGGCGACTGCTGCGAACGCCACGGGATTCACGCTGTGCAAATCCACGTACGCGCTCTGCACGACCGCCACGTGCACCCGGACTGCCGGACATAGAGGAACGCTCAGTTGTGTCTGTCGCGTCCGTTCCGGCTATTCCGCCGGAACGAAGGCCTGCCGGGCCATACACCACACCAGCGCGGGAACCGTGATCTATTCGCGTTACTATCCGGTAAAGGCGTATGCGGTCTGTTCGAACGCTCGTCCGTGGGCCTGGTGCCTCGATGCGCCATGTCTGATCGACAAGCACCACCCTTCGAAGGCGCACTGCACGTGCACGGAGGTCGAGAGCAAAAGTCCGTACGTTATCGTCACGAATGCGTACACCAAAGCGACCTGCTCGACGGGAATCAAGTCTTCGGCAGCGGTTTCGGGAGTTCAAGCGATTTCTCGCTTCATCAAAGCGGAGCACCTGATTCCGGCCTTTACGACAACAGTCGTGAATAGCCCGGCGCCGCCGTGAGCTATCGTCGACTTTTCGCGCTCGTAGCAGCGCTTATTCTGACGGCTTGTGCCGGCCGCGCCGCCTCGTCATCCAAACCCTTTACTCCGGCGCAGCGTGCGCAAATCGTTCGGATCATGCGGGATGCGATGAAGAAGGACCCGAGCATCTTGGGTAACGCGATCATCGTATTGCAGGCCGATAACGACCGGCTTGAAGCGCAAGCACGGCGCGATGCGGTGGCGAAGCACCAAGGCGCTCTCTTCGATGCCGACGATCCATCCGAGGGCAACCCTCACGGCGCCACCACGATCGTCGAATTCTACGATCCCCGCTGCCCGTATTGCCGGCAACTCGAACCCCTACTCTCGCGTTTCGTTTCAAGGGACGGCAACATTCGGTTGGTGCTCAAAGAGTTGCCGATACTGGGCCCAGCCAGCGAAATGGAATCGAAAGCACTGCTCGCTGGCGCCCGTCAGGGGCATTACCGAGGCTTACGCGCCGCGCTCATGCGCGGCTCGCCGAATGACCCAACCGTGGGTTCACTTCGCCAGGTCGCGATGAAGCTCGGCCTGGATTGGCTGCGCCTCCAACGTGACGTGAACTCTCCGGCGGTCGCGAAGGAACTGCGCGCCAATCAGCGCTTGGCGGCAGACCTCGCGTTCAAGGTACGGCGACGCTCCTCGTCGGAACCAAAATGATCGAGGGACCCGACACGGCAGCCAACGCAACTGAAGTGGCGGCCGCTCGCCACCGGAGACGCTCCGTTAACAGCCGCCGGTCTTCGCTTGGGCCGGGGTTCCAGCCATCGGCAGGATGCGAATCTGCAGACATTTGATGGTGCCGGCCGGCGTTACCGAACTGCTCTGCGACCACTCGTCGTCGTACGGGAAGCCGTATGCCGTTCCCGGCTCGGTTACCGGCAGCGGATCGCCTTTGGTGACGGCGTAGATGTCGACGGCACTATCGTGCAGCGCAGCCGAGTACGCGTTGACGCGAATTGCCTTGTAGTAGTTGTGCGCGACGCACGCAGCTGCGATCGGCGTGGGCATGCAGTTGGGCAGTTCGGCGTGATAGGCGGGGTGGTCCACCGTCCCGGTCGTTTCCGCAACGCCGCGGTTGAGATCGATGTACATGTCCTTGAGCAGATAGAACTCCACCTGCTCCTTCATCGGCAGGTTCGCAATCGGCGTGGGCGTGGCGCCGCCCGGCCCCGGCGTGCTCGGCACCCACTTCGGCGCGGGCTGCGCCCAGATGTCGTAGTCCGAAAAGTACTCTTTGATCGGTAACGTCACCGTCTGTGGGAACTGCTGCTCCGGGGTCGGTGAGTACTCGGGCGGTGCCGGGCTCGCGAGGGTAAAGGTGAACGCTCGCGCATCGGCGTCGTACGCCACCGTGTAACCGGGGCACGGCAG
Organism: Vulcanimicrobiota bacterium; assembly: GCA_027459845.1. Classification (GTDB taxonomy): domain Bacteria; phylum Vulcanimicrobiota; class Vulcanimicrobiia; order Vulcanimicrobiales; family Vulcanimicrobiaceae; genus DAIDGS01. The sequence continues at coordinate 7,644 of DAIDGS010000076.1, forward strand.
CCCTGCATTCGTGCCGGGGAAGTTCCCGCAGCCCTGAACGATCCCGGCCGGATTCGACTTCGGATTCGGGTACGAGATCTGGTACGCAACGTACACGATCGCACCCTTCGGTGCCGCGTTGAACGCGGTGCCCAGCTTGGTGAGGTAATCGACGCCGCCGTAGTCGGTCCAGTACGAGGGAAAACCGGTGCCGCCCGGAGCCGCCGCGGAGCCCGGTGCCTGAATGCGCACGATGAACTTTCCGGCCGGACATTCGGGGCTATGATTGGTTCCGGCATCGCCGCACACGAAGAGCTTGCGCCAGGGTTCGGCGTTCAGCGCCGCGATGATCGTATCGTAATGGTTGTAGCCGAAGGCGTACGGGGTGTCGCTCGCATTGCGCATGGTGGCCTGCAGCGGTAGCCCGAACATGTCGGCTTGGAAATTGTACACCGAGCCGGCCGGCGTGCCGAACTCCATCCAGTCGTAGAGCACGTGGTTGTTGGGATCGTTCGGGCTCTTGGGGTTCGGGGGACTATTGTTCACCGAAAGCGGTCCGAAGCTGATATAGGCGCGGCTGGCGACGCCGGGAGGCAGTTGGAAATCGGGGCACATCGCCTTGACCGGAATCGGCGCAATCGTCGCCGTCGTGAGCGGCTTAAGCGCTCCGGTCGCCCGGTCGAGATACTGCGTGCTGTTGTCGACCGTCACGTAAAGGTTGAACGTGTCGGCGTCCTTCTCGGCAAGACCGGAATCGTCGACGACGTGGAACGGAACGCCGCCGGCGCCCACGTAGCCCTTGATGCAGTCGGAACGCGCCGCCACGTGCCGGGTCGAGCCGGCACCGATCCCGTTCGCGGGCACCACGCCTTTGCCGCCCGAGCAGGCTGCCACCGCAAGCGCGAGCGCAAAGATCGCGCCCGCGGCCACTCGAGAACGCATTGAGTCAGGCATCGTAGAGCGTCCCTCCTCGCGTCAGTATAACGCGCGCTGCGAAGGGAACGTTCCCGCTACCCCGACCAACTCATTCCGACCGCCCCGGCGGCGGCGATTAGCTCCGCAGGAAAATCGCCGAAATGTCGTCAAGGCGATGCCGAAATGGCGTTAGGTTAATGGCATAACCTCGCTCAGAAGGAGCAAAACGATGGCGGGCAGGGGATTGAATCGGAGAGGCTGGCTCATTGGGAGCGCGGCTGCGACGCTCGCCGGGTGCGCTGGGCCCAAGAGTCTCGTGCCCTCCGCGCGGGAGCCCGCGGCGAAGGAAGGGGTCGATCCCCACGCTTCCCCCGTTTACGACGTCATCGTGATCGGCGGAGGTGCCGCCGGCATCGGCGCGGCCCGGACCGCGCAATCGTACCGGCGATCGGTGCTCGTTCTCGAAGCGCAGGAACGCTTCGGTGGGCGCGCTTTAACCGACAACGCGACGTTCTCGGAAGTCGGGTTCGATCTGGGTGCGCAGTTCTTCGGCCACTGCGTCAGCGGGAACGTCCTCTTCGGCATCGCCCAAGCCAAGGGCGTCGCGGTCGTCGACTTTTCAACGTTACCCACGTACTTTTTTCTCGGAGCAAACAAGGCGCCGGACCCACAGGTCGCTTCGTTTGTCGCAACCCTCGGCGGCATGACTGGCGACATCCTCAGCGGCGGCGCACTGATCGCTAACGCGAGTCAGGATTATCCGGTCTCGCGGATCACCAAGAAGTACCTGAAGGATCGTTGGTACGAGAACGCGATCGGCATCGCCGTTACCACCTATTCGGGCGCCCAGCCGGCTCAATCCTCGACCCAGGATCTGTTCGACTACATCGTTGGCTCGCCGCTACCGTTCACGACGCCCGGCGACTCGTACGTGCTCAAGAGCGGCATGGGAAACTTCATTCAAGCCCTGGGAAATGGGCTGCCGGTGAAGTTCGGGGCGGTCGTCAAGCGCATTGTCCGCGATGCGACCGGAGTGACCGTCGTGACGACGAGGGGCACGTACCGGGCCAAGACTGCCGTCGTCACCGTGTCGACGGGCGTCCTCGGCGCCGGTGCCATCGAGTTCGTGCCTGGATTGCCGGCGACGACGCGCGATGCGATCGCCGCACTGCCGCTCGGCCTCATCTACAAGTGCGCGCTCGGTTTCAACACAGACCTCTTTCCCCAATTCAAGGGCGCGTTTACGGTCGTGACCCAACTCTCAAAACAGCCGGCGATCAGCTATTTCGCGAACTTCTGGAACTACAACATCGTCGAGATTCTCGCCGACGCCGACATCGCGGTCAAGATCGAAAGCATGAGCCGCACCGGGCAGATCGACTACCTGTTGAAGCGTTTGGAGGAAAATGTTCCGGGAGCCGCCGCCGCATTTGACGGGCGCTTCACCGCCAGCAACTGGGGCAAGAACCCCTATACCCACGGATCCTATAGCCGTGCGACCGTTGGAAATGCCGATGCTCGCGAAACGCTGCGCGCGCCCGTCGGACGCAAAATTTGGTTCGCCGGCGAAGCGCTCGCAGAGACAAGCACGATCACCCTGCTGCAGGGTGCGTATAACTCCGGCATTGCAGCGGCAAGCGGAGCGTTGCAATCGATCGGCGTCAAACTTCGCGGCCGGGGAATCGCGGGGTGAAGTCACGCTCGCGTCACGGTTTAAAGACGTCAAGTTTTTAGGCAGCGCACGCTTAGCCCGCGCACGTCGGATGGACGCGGAGAACGGAGCGCTAAGCTCCTACTCGCCGATCGACGTGCTGCTCTCCATGGTAGCGAGTGGAAATGCTGCGGGCGAGCCTGGTGGCCCCGAGCGACCCGATCGCCTTCACCACCGGCATTCCGGTCGGCGCCGGCGCAGCAAACCTGATCCGGACGCAGCTACGGCGCGATCGCCATATCGTCGCTGGCGGTTGCGATGGACAAAAACGGCTCGATCTGGCCGGGTTTGATCACCTCGATGGGCAGGTCGTACCGGCGTCCGATGTATAGGTCGCCGTTCGGCGCGACGACGAGCCGGTCGGGCCACGACACCGTAATCGTCCGGGTCGGGCTCGTTGCGTTTTCGTCGTAGACCGTGACGCGGTGCTCCCCGCCGGAGCTGGCCACGTAGAGGTCGTTCTTGGCGTCGACGGCGAGAGCGTCCGGGCGGTTGACGCCGTCGGTGATCTCGGCGCTCGGCGAGGTCGAGTTCGGCGGGAAGATGCTTACGCGACTCTTGCCGTACTCCGCAACGCAAAGATAGGCTCCCGCGTCGTAAATGGCGTCGCGCGTCTCGAGGGCGGAAATGTGGCCCCAGGGCTTATCGCTCCCCGCCTTATACAACTCGACGCCGTCGCCGCTCGAGACGGCGATATCGCCGGCGGCGTCGAAGCGCACGTTGCGGATCGACGTTCCGGCCTTACCGAGCGCGAGCGCCGGCTTTGTGAGATCGTCGAGTTTGTAGGCGTAGACCGTGTCGTCGTTGGCGACGTAGAGTACGTCGTTGGGATCGAACGCTACGACCCTGAAGGAGCCGAAATCCGACGGCAAGACAATCTTCGCGTACGACGTCGTCGCCGAGGGCTTGTAAAGGAACACCGTCGGCGAGCGGCGGGCGGCTTTTTGGCTGGCGACCGCGAGAACGCCGTGCTGGGAGAACGCAAGCCGAACCGGCGCGGGCGCGTCGGAAATTCGACCCTTTACCGACGCCGTTCCGGGAGCGTAAATCTTAACGACGTTCGCGCTTCTGTCGGCGACGTATAGGTCGCCCTTGGCAGAAGCGTCCGCGCGCAACGCCGGCTTGGGTAGGCCGGCGGCCCCCGACCCGGATGACGGCAGCGCGGCCGTCGCGCTCGAACAGGCAGGTAGCCAGAGCGTAACGACGGCCAGCGCGGCGCAAAGGCGTGACAAACTCATAACATCGTCTCCTCGGTTGAGAGGGCTAACGTTAATCGTAGCGCGCCGGTTCCCTCGCGCGCCACCACGGGCATCCCTCGATCGAAACTTTGTACCCGCGTCGTACCACGGTAGCGAGTAGGATGCGAGCGACCCCGCCGCAAGCGCCGACGATCTTTCGGCGCGGTGGTCCCGTGCGAAGCGAACGGCGTGCCTTCGCGGTGCAACGAAAAGCACGAACGGCGGCACAGTACGCGCTGTGCCAGGCGTATGGCCCTCGCACGGTGTAGGCTGATTGCGTGAAGCGCATCGAGCGAATCAGGCTCTATCCCACGCCCCGACAGGCGGCGGCCCTGCGTTTCAT
>DAIDGS010000077.1 GCA_027459845.1 Vulcanimicrobiota bacterium
CGGCATCACGCTGCCGGCGATTCCGCCGATGAGCGGCGCGGTCGATGCGTTCAACGTGGCCGGCGGGTCGCGCGGCGCGAAGGTGCTGCTGGCGGGCGCGGTCGACGCGGGCGCGACCGAGATGGCGGGCGTCACGTTCAGCGCGTTGGCGGCGTCGTTCGCCGGATCGCTCGACGGCGCGGCGATCAATCACTTGCAGGCGCGCGGGCCGTGGGGTCGCTTCGACGGGAGCGGTGCGTTTTCGTCGGCGGAGTTCGTGGCGCGCGGCCGCTACGCCGGAACGCTCGACGGCTTGCAGCCGTTTCTCGGCAGCGTGATGCCGGGGCACGGCCCGATCGGCGGAACGGTCGCGATTGCGGTGCGCGGCGGAGAGACGATCGTGCAGGGCGAGCACCTGAAGATGCCCGGCGCGACGCTACGCGGGATCCCGGTCTCGGCCGCCAGTCTCACGCTGGCGATCGACCCACGCAAAGTCACCATCTACAGCGCGCAGGCGCGCGCGGCCAGCGGTGACGTCGTCGCGGCGGGCGCGTTCGCGACGGTACCGCATGGCCGCGGCGCGAATCCGCAACTGAGCCTGCTCGCCGACCGGCTGAACGCGGCGCAGCTCCACGGCATCGGGCTGCCGATCGCGAGCGGCCGTTTGACCGCCAGCGGCAACCTGGCGGCCGGGACGACGCTGCCGCGCTTTCGCGGCGGCGTCACGATTCGCAACGGCCGCATGGCGCAGTATCCGCTTTCGGGGAACGCCCAGGTCGACATGCGCGGCGACGCCGTCGCGCTCGCGCACGCGATCGGTGCGATGGGCAGCACCTACGCGCTGGTCGACGGCAGGATCGCCGCGCTCACGTCGGGGGCGCCGACCTACGATCTCGCGGCGCGCGTTCCGGCCGGGAGCATCGCCAGCGCCCTGCGCACGCTCGGCTATCCGACGTACATGACGCGCGGCAGCTTCAATGCCGACCTTCATGTCGGCGGTCGCGGAAGTTCGCCGACCGTCGCCGGCTCGATCGGCGCGCCGGCCGGCGACGTGAACGGACTGCCGTTCGTCGATGCGACGGCGCGGCTGGCCGCCGGTACCGGCGGCGTGAGCGTCCATCACGGCCGGGTAGCGATCGGAACGACCGCGCTCCAGTTCACCGCCGTAACGCTCGCCCACGAACAGATTTTCCACGTCCGCTCGCCGCACGCCGACCTCTCGGATTTCAACAACTTTTTCGATACCGGCGATACGCTCGACGGCGTCGGACGAATCGCGTTCGGCATGCGCCGCACCGGCAGCGCGGTCGCGACCAGCGGCAACATCGACGTGCGCGGATTCCGATACCGCAACCTCCCGTTCGGAGCGATGCGCGCGATCTGGTCGAGCCGGCGCAACGAGGTGACCGGCGATATCGCGGTCGGTGGCGACGAAGGCGAACTCGCCGCCAGCGGTACGATCGGCTTGGTGCCCGGTCCCGACCCGAGCGCAACCCTGATGCGCTCGCGGTTCGACCTGCGCGGCGCCGTGCGCAACCTCGACCTTTCGTTGTGGGTGCCGGCGCTTGGATTTCCGACCGTCCCGATTACCGGTCGCGTTTCCGGCCAGGCGCGCATCGACGGGCGCTATCCGGCGCTGCGGATGCGCGGTTCGGCGCAGGTTGCCGGCGGAACGCTCGGACCGCTCACGCTCGATACGGCGACGATCGCGTTTCACTCGGTCGGTACGCGGATCGCGATCGACCGATCCGATCTCGAGACGCCCGGGTTGAGCGCCGACGCGAGCGGGAGCTTCGGCTTGCTCGCCCACGACCCACTCGATCTGCACGTGCACGCGCAGACCGACGATCTCCCGCGTCTGGTGGAGCAGCTCGGACGACTGCAAGTGCCGGTCAGCGGATTCTTTGAAACCAGCGTCGACATCGGCGGTACGCCGGCGGCGCCGACCTTTGCGGCCGGCTTCGATGCACGCAACGTGCGCGCGTACGGACTGGGGATCGACTCGATGTTCGGGGCGGTCAAGTTGCGCGGCGCGACGCTGGTCCTCTCGGATGCCGGCGCGACGTTCGGCAAGGGCGAAGCGACGTTGGCCGGTCAGTTGCCGCTGCAACTCCAACCGCTGCGCATCGGTCCGGCGCGACAGCCGATCGGATTCGATCTCGACGTGGTCAACCTCGACCCCGCGATCTTCGACGCGCTCTTGGGGGCGGGCACCACGATGGGCGGAGCGATCAACGGGCACATCGGTTTGAGCGGTACGGTCGACGCGCCGCGCGTGATCGGTCGCGCCACGCTTGAAAACGGAAGCTACGTGAGCGACCTCGAGCGCATCCCGATTTCGCACCTGGCGGCGACGCTGGCGTTCGATCGCGACAGCGCGCGGGTGATGGACGTCACCGGCGCGGTCGGTGCCGGAAGCATTGCCGGCTCGGGAGCCGTCGCGTTCCCACAGTTGGCCGGCTCGAGCGGCGGGCTGGCGTTCGCGCTCGAGGCGCGGGCGCGCGGTGCTCAGCTCGACCTCCCGGCCTACGGCAGCGGCACCCTCGACGGCAATCTGAGCCTGACCAAAGCCGCCACCGATCCGCGCGCGCGGCTGGCCGGCCGGGTAGCCCTCTCGAATGCGACGCTGCCGTTTGCCGCGTTCGTGCAAGCCGCGCAGGCCGGCAGCGCGGGCGGCGGCCTGCCGCTGCCGCTCGAGTTCGACTTGACCGCCGTCGCGGGTCGGAACGTCCGCGTCCGCGGCAGCGGCTACGGCGCCGGGCTCGACATCGGCGCGAGCGGCTCGGTCCATCTCGCCGGGACGCTGGCGGCGCCGACCCTCGCGGGGACCTTCACGTCGACCGGCGGCACGCTCACCTACTTCGATCGCGCTTTCCGCGTGCAGGAGGGCTCGGTGCGCTTCACGCCGTCCAGCGGAGTGATCCCGACGATTCGCGCGGTGGCGACCACCAACGTCGTCAATCCCGACCCCGATCGCGCCCGCAACCCGTACGGCTCGGCGGAGGTGCGGATCGACGTCCGCGGTCCGATCGACGGGCTGAAGATCGGTTTCAGTTCGAACCCGCCGGGCTACACCCAGCAGCAGATCCTCGGACTGATCGCGCCGCTCGGCGGCTTCGTGGGCGGCATCGGCTACAACCCGGCCTCGACCGTCCAGGCGCAACCGGTCAACGGCATCACCCCGCTGGGCGCGCTATCGCCGCTGCCCAACGTCTACGGGCAGCAGTCCGGCACCCTCACCGTCGGCCAGGAAGCCTTCAATATCCTCAACGCCCAGTTTGCGGCCGGCTTGCTCTCGCCGCTCGAGAATGCGCTGGGTCAGGGGCTGGGGCTCTCGAGCGTCAACCTCACGCTCGGCTACTTCGGTAACGTCGGGGTCTCGGCCACGCGCCTGCTTGGGAAGACCGTCAGCGCGGTCTACTCGACGACCTTCGGCGTGCCGCAGATCCAGACGTTCGGGGTGCGCTACCACCCAAGCGAGCAGACCAGCGCGCTGCTGAACTTCTTCGTGCAGAACGGCCCCACCAAGCTCTTTGCTAGCCCGACGGCCTACATCAGCGGCAACCAGCAGGCCCTGATCGGCGTCCCGGTCACCGGCTACAACGGCTTCAGTCTGCTCTACCAGCGGTACTTCTGGTGACCTTCCCAGGCTTCGCTCTAGGACGAAAGCGGCAAGGAGCGCCGCCCGCCACCGCGAACAGGGCGAGCCGGGTCGGTTATGCGGCGCGCTTGCGTGCGCCTCGGGCCCGTACTGCCCGGCCATCCTTTTTGCAGAACTCGAGGACGTCTTTCACGCATGATCTTTGACCTTCGGCGCGCCGTTCGCGCACTGATGTGGTGCGCCGGTGCGCTGCTGGCGCTGGCCGTCGTCTTTGCGGTCGTTCCCGCGAAGTCGGCGACCGTGCCGAAGATCGTCTCGGTCGACGTCACCGGCAACCTCCACGTTCCGACCCAAACCATCATGGCCGTCGTGCAGGCGCGAGCGGGCGAGCCCTACGACCCACGCATCGTCCAGGGCGACTTGGCCCGGATCAACGCGCTGGGGTACTTCTCGACCATCGCCCCACCGCTGATCCGCCAGCGCCCCAACGGGATCGCAATCACCTATCGCGTGATCGAAAATCCGGTGATCTCGAAGATCACCTTCACCGGAAACAAGACCGTGCCGGCCGACACGCTGCTGGCGCTGATGGACCTCTCGCCGGGTCAGGTCTTCAACACCAACACGTTCCGCCAAGACGTGCTCAAGATCAACAACTATTACGAGCGTATCGGCTTCGGCGGGCAGGTTCCCACCCACGTTACCGACGTGAATCTCGATCCTAAAACCGGCGTGCTGGCGCTCTCGATCCAGGAAGGCCTGATCGTCAAGCACATCATCATCGGCGGGGACCCGTTGCTGCCGCCGCCGCTGATCCTACCGGCCTTGAAACTGAAGGTCGGCGACGAATATTCGGACACCATCCGCGACGAGGACTTCAAGGCGCTGCAGAAGCTGTACGAGGACAAGTACCACCTCGAGATCGGCAACTTCGAAGGCGGCATCGACCAGTCGTCGATCGACCTGAAAGCCGGTACGGCCGACGTCAAATACAACATTTACGTGGCCCGCATCGCGGTCGTCCAGATCACCGGCAACACGCGTACCAAAGATCAGGTCATTCGGCGCGTGTTGCGCGTCGAGCCCGGCATGGTGCTCAATACCGACGCGATCAAACAGGATTACGAGCGGCTCAATGCGCTCGGCTTCTTCTCGAAGATCGAGCCGAACATCGAAGCCGGTCCCGATCCCAAAAAGCCGCAGGACGTCACGCTGGTGTGGCACGTCACCGAACAGCGTACCGCGCAAGCGTCGGTCGGCTTCGGTTACTCCGGCGGCTTGACCGGCCAAGGCCTGTACGGAACGCTCGGCTTCTCCGATAACGATTTGCACGGCACCGGAAACTCGGTGAGCCTGCAGTTTCAAAAGGGCTACCGGACGGGCGTCGCACAGCTCTCGGCGCAGATTCCCTATCTGGGGAACTCGCCGCAGTCGCAGAAGTACAGCCTCGGCGGCAGCGTCTTCACCAATAGCTCGACCTACTACTACCCGATCTATCAGGTCACGTCGAGCAACGGCAGTATTCCCTCGGTCGGCGGAACGCCGGCGCCGATTCCCGTCTCGCTCTATCCCAACACCACGTCGTCGGCGGTCTCCAACACCTACGCGACCAGCGTCTCGAGTGCGACCGGCGGCTCGATCAACGGCGGCCGGCGTTTAAGCGACTACACCCGCCTCAATCTGGCGTTCGGCGCGCAGACGATCCGCTACAACACCAGCGTCCCCTCCCCGTACTACTTCCAAGGTTCGCAGCCGAACATCTTCGTAGGGCCGACGCCGGGACCGATCAACTCGACCATCAACAATCTCAACGGCTCGTTCGGCATCGCCGCGACCTCGATCGCCAACGTGAATACCGGCGCGCCGTACAAGCTGAATACCGCGCAGATCAGCCTGCAAACGATTACGCTCGACGATCCATTCAATCCGCGTACCGGCGTCAACGCGACGCTGAGCACGACGTTCTCGGTGCCGGCGCTCGGCTCGAACTTCAAGTTCACGCAGTCGACGCTGGATATCGCCAAGTTCTTCCCGATGCTCAAGACCGCGACGCTCGGCATTCACGGCGTGGTGTACAACTCGACGGGCGTGATTCCGCCCAGTTCGCTCTTCACGTTCTCGGATCAGCAGATGCGCGGATACAACCAGGTCTTCTACGCGACCAATGCCTATCTCGGACAGATCGAGTTCCGCCAGCCGCTGACCGTCGATCGGCGGCTGACCGTCGCAGCCTTCGTGGACGAGCTCGACTATCAAATCCGCGGTGCCTACCCGCTGCTCAACCCCTACACCAACCGGATCGTCGGCTATCCCGGCAACTGGGCGCTCTACGGCGACTACGGGGTCGGCATCCGGTTCGATGTTCCGCAACTCGGCCTGCACACGATTCGCATCGACTTTGCGAAGGGTGCCAACGGAACGCATACCAGTTTCGGCATTGGCCAGAGTTTCTGACGCCTCTCACCCCACAAGGACCATGAAGAACACAACCATGCTCAAGCGCCTTTTTAAAATCTTCGTCTGTGCCGTATCCCTCGGAGCGTTGATCGCGCCGGCGGCGATCGCCGCCGATATCACCGATGTCGGCTACATGGACCAGGCGGCCCTGGCGAGCCTGCCGGTCTTCGTCAACGCCAACCGAGAGTTGGCGGCATACAATGCCCAGCTCAATGCGCAGTTCACCGCGCAGATGAAGGCCGCCAAAACCGACGCCCAGCGGCAGAGCATCCAGTTGTCGTTCCAGCAGCGGTTCTCCGATAAGCAGCGCGAGTTGATCGGACCGCTGTTCACGCGCGCGCAGCTGGCGATCGCGTCGGTGAGCGCCGCACACGATTTGGGCGTCGTCGTCGACAAACGGATCGTGATTTACGGCGGCACCGACATCACGCCCGAGGTGACCAAGCTGTTCTTGAGTTCGCAGGCAATCGCACCACCCACCGCGACGCCGCCCCCGGCCGCCATCGGCTTCGTCGACCAGACGGTGCTCGACTCGTTGCCGCGCGTGAAAACCGCCAACGACGCGATGGCCAAGTTCGTTGCGGCGCAGCGCAAGACGTACGCGCCGCAGCTGCTGGCAGCCAAAGGTGACAAGGTCAAGCAGCAGACCATCTATCAGCAGTATCAGCAGTCCCTGACCGACGAGCAGAAGAAGCTCCTGCAGCCGCTCGTGACCGCGACCAAGAACGCCACGGCGGCGGTCGCGCGCCAGAAGAATTTGATCCTCGTCATCGATCGGGCAGACGTGATCTACGGTGGGACGGACATCACGAAGGATGTCCAGAGTGCCCTTTCCAAGTAGAGCGCTCGCGTTGGCGTTCGGACTGGCGGGGCTCGTTGCGACGAGCGCCTGCGGTCCGAACGTGCACTCGGCAACGGTGCGCGGCATCGGCTACGTGCGCATGGACGCGGTCGTCAAGCACCATCCGCTGTACGGTCAGTTGAAGCAGTTGGACGACGCCATCGCCGCCATCAACTTGGCGGCCGCGGCGCCGCACAAGCCGCTCACGGCCGCGCAGATCGCGGCGCAGACGGCGATCTTACGCCGCGAGATGGCGGATGCCCAAGCGCGCACCGGCAAGATCCTGGCGCAGAAGCAGACCGAGTACTCCAAACGCGAGGGCGAGGCGGTGGCGGCGGCGTTGGTCGCAGCCAAGGTGCCGGGTGCCGGACGCTTTGCCGCGGCGCAGATGAGCCAAGCCTCCGCGGCCCAGGCGCGTAGCGCCATGCAGGCCGCCGGCAAGGATTTCATGGACTACCAGCAGAGCGTGATCGCGCAGGGCAATGCCGCCGGCGCGGTGGTTGCGCGCCAACTACAGGAGCAGGCCGGCCAAAAAATTCGCGCCAAAGCGTCGCAGCTCCAGCAAAACGAGACCGACCTTTCGCTGCAGCTCAGCCAACAAAGCGCGGCGACCCGCCTGTCGCTCAAGATGCGCCTGGGGAACTTGGCGCTCGACACGGCAACCCGTAAGAAGTTGCAGGACCAGCTCGCAGCGATTCACGCCAACGATGCGAAGATCTTGGCCGCGCAACAGCAGCGCGATCGCGCGACGCTGGCGGCGTATCAAACCAAGGTCGAAGGCCAAACGCGTGCCGCGATCGCAAGCGCACTTGCGACCATCAATGCCCAGACGCGGAGCAAGATCGAGAGCGAGCGCAACCAGGTCGGCGCGCAGATTCGCAGCCTCGGTCCGCCGTCGCTGCCGCCCAACTTGCCCTCCGGCGTGAAGGCCACGATCGCGCAGTTGCAGCAGCAGTACACCGCGCAGTTTCGTGCCGACGCACAGTCCACGATCGCACAGTACGAGGCTACCAGCTCCGACCTGGAGCGGCAGTTCGCAGCCCTGCACGGCGCCGACGTCGGCGCCACCGGAAAGGCTGCCGCCGAACTGGCCTCGCTGCAGGCGCAACGCGCCGACCTCTACGACAAAATGCTCGCCCAGATTCGTTCCGAGGCCGATCGTATCGCCAAGGCGCAAGGCTTCAGCACGGTCTTTACCAACATCACCGCCGCCGCGGGCGGCTACGACATGACCAACGAACTGATTAAGGACGTCGAAGGCTTACACGAGTGAAAACACATCGCATCGTCATCATCCTCATAGCTGCCGGTCTCCTCACCGCGTGCGGAAACTCGAGCCCCGTCGGCACCGTCGACGTAGCCCGCGTGATCGCCAACTGGCCGCTCTACCAGAACTACCAAATGCAGTTGCTCTCCGACGAGCAAAGCATCACGCAAGGCAAGGGCAGTACCGCCCAGAAGCAGCGCGAGGCGCAGGCACTGCAGGCGAAGTACACCAAGATCACGCTTCAGCTCACCGATCAGATTCGAGCCGCTGCGACGACCGTTGCAAAGGCCAAGAACCTCAAGCTGGTGGTGACGCGCGAGGGCGTGGGGTACGGCGGCATCGACATCACGCCCGAGGTCGAGAAAGCCATGAACATCACCGAGAAGGCGACCCCGACGCCGAGTCCGTAAGGGCGCGGCGCTCGGCCTATCGCGATGCTCGGAACCGTACGCGAACTCGCCGAGCGAGTCGGCGGTCGGGTGGTCGGCGACCCCGGCATCGCGATTGCCGGGATTGCCGCCGTTGATGAAGCGCACGCCGACGCGCTGACCTTTGCCACCGACGAGCGCTACCTGGCACGCGCGTTTGCATCGCCGGCGGCGGCGGTGCTGGTCGACGCCGCCATCGCGCCGGCAACGGCGCCCAAGGCGCTGATCGTGGTCGACAACGCGCGCAGCGCCTTGGCGCAACTGCTGGCGGCGCTACGAGCGCCACGGCCGCGCGGCCCGTTCCGCCATCCGACCGCGGTGGTCGACGCCTCGGCCGAGGTCGCTGCGGATGCCTTTCTGGACGCCCACGCCACGGTCGCGGCCGGCGCGCGGGTGGGCGCGCGCAGCGTGATCGGCGCGGGCGCCTACGTCGGCCCGAACAGCGTCGTCGGCGCCGACTGCCGGCTCCATGCGAACGCCAGTCTGATGGACGGCTGTCGCATCGGCGATCGCGTCGTGCTGCACGCCGGCAGCGTGATCGGCAGCGAGGGGTTCGGCTGGGCCTTCATCGAGGGACGCTTGGAACGCATTCCACAGGTCGGCAACGCGGTGCTCGGCGACGACGTGGAGGTCGGGGCGAACAGTTGCGTCGATCGCGCGCAAACCGGCAGCACGACGATCGGCGATGGAACCAAGATCGACAACTTGGTTCAGATCGGCCACAACTGCCGGATCGGCAAGCACTGCGCGTTTGCGGCGCTGACCGGTCTGGCGGGCTCGACGGTGGTCGGCGATTACGTGAAGATGGCCGGCCAAGTGGGCACGCGCGGCCACATGACGGTCGGCTCGCGCGTTACGGTTGCCGGGAAGAGCGGGCTGTGGAGGGACGTTCCCGAGGGGCAGACCGTCTCCGGAAACCCAGCCCGCGACCACCGCGAGGACTTGCGCCGAGAGGTCATGCTCCGCGGCCTGCCAAAGCTGCTTGCTCGTGTCGAGGCGCTGGAGCGCGAGCGAACGCGCGAATGATCCGATTGCGATGAAGCAGCAGACGGTGGCGGCACCGATCGAGCTGCGGGGCGTCGGTCTCCACACCGGAACCGATGCGTGCCTTCGCATTCTTCCCGCACCGGCCGACGCGGGTTTGACCTTCGTCGTGGGAGCGGTGCGCGTACCGGCGACCGCCGAGTACGTGGTCGACACTTCACGCGCGACCGTGTTGGGCCGCGACGGCGTCTCGGTCTCGACCACCGAACATCTCCTCTCGGCGCTCTTTGCGCTGGGCGTCGATAATGCCGATCTCGAGCTCGCCGGCTGCGAAGTGCCGGTACTCGATGGCAGCGCGCGGCCGTTCGTCGAGGCGATCCGCGCGGTCGGACTACGGGCGCAGGCCGCGGAGCGTCGCACGATCGCCATCGACCGCCCGCTCGCCTTGCAGAACGGCGACCGCGTCGTCGCGTTTTTACCGGCGCCGGCCTTGCGCGTGCGCTTTCTGGCCGATTTCCCGGCGCCGATCGGAACGCAGTACTACGACGGCGTCGTCGATCCGCAGTCCTACGAGCGCGAGATCGCCGGCGCTCGGACCTTCGGCTATCTCCACGAAGTCGAGGCACTCCGGCAGCGCGGTTTGGCGTTGGGCGGTAGCCTCGAGAACGCGCTGGTCTTCGCGCCGGATGGACCGCTCCAGCCGCTGCGCTGGCCCAACGAGGTGGTGCGTCACAAGGTGCTGGATCTGCTCGGCGATCTCGCGCTGCTGGGAGCATGGCCGCTGTGCGACGTGATCGCGATCAAGAGCGGTCACGAGCTGCACGCACTCGCGACGCGAGCGCTGCGCGCGCGCGCGCTCGAAGCGGCCGTGCCGGGTGTCGCATGAGCGAACTCGACATCCGCAAGATTCTCGAAGTCCTTCCGCATCGTTTCCCGCTTCTGCTGATCGATCGCATCGTCGAACTCGAGCCGATGACGCGCGTGCGCGGATATAAAAACATTACCTATAACGAGCCGGTGTTCACGGGTCACTTTCCCGGGAACCCGGTCTTTCCGGGCGTGTACATGATCGAGGCGATGGCGCAGTTGGGCGGTGCCGTGGTGCTCGAACCGGGCGAGTTTGCGCGCAAGGTTCCCTACCTGGCCGGGATCGACAAGGCGAAGTTTCGCCGGCCGGTCATTCCCGGCGATCGCCTCGACATGGAAGTCGTGATGCTCCGGCACAAACGCAACATCGGCTGGGTGCGCGCCCAGGCGACCGTCGACGGCGAGTTCGCCTGTTCGGCCGAGCTGATGTTTTCGATATCGAGCGATCCCGGCACGGTCGGCTTCGACGCCGCGGTCCTGCACGCGTAAGCCGATATGATCCATCCGACTGCGATCGTTCATCCCAGCGCCAAAATCGGCCGCGGTGCCGAGATCGGCCCGTATAGCATCGTCGGCGAACACGTCGAGATCGGTGCCGGAACGGTCCTCCAGGCGCACGTCGTCGTCAACGGCTGGACGAACATCGGCGCGGACTGCATCATCTATCCGTTCGTGACGATCGGCGCCGCCTCGCAGGATCGCAAATACGTCGGCGAGCGCGCCTACACGCGGGTCGGAGATCGCACCGTGCTGCGCGAGTACGTTTCGATCCAGCGGGCCACCGGTCCCGAAGAGGTAACCTCGGTCGGCAACGACTGCCTGCTGTTGGCCTACGTCCACATCGCGCACAACTGCACGATCGGCAACGGCGTGACGATGAGCAACCTGGCGCAGCTAGCTGGTCACGTGATCGTCGGCGACAATGCGACGATCGGCGGGCAGGCGGGCGTGCATCAGTTCGTGCGCATCGGACGCTACACGATGGTCGGCGGTGCCAGCAAGCTCACCAAGGACGTGCCGCCGTTCATCTTGGTGGAAGGCAATCCGGCCCAACCGTACGGGCTCAACAGCGTGGGGCTGCGGCGAGCCGGGTTTCCGGTCGAAGAGCGGAACGAGCTCAAGCGCATCTATCGTACGCTCTACAATCCCAAGCTCAACGTCTCGCAGGCGGTCGCCGCGATGAAGGCCGACGTGGTCAGTGCTCCGGGCCGCGAGATCATTGCCTTCTTAGAGGCGCCCTCCGAGCGCGGCGTGCTCAAGTAGCGCGGTCGCCGGCCGTGCGCTACTTTCTTTCGACCGGCGAGGCATCGGGCGAGGCCAGCGCGTTGATGCTGGCGGCGGCGATTCGGGCGGTCGATCCCGAAGCACGGTTCGAGGGCATCGGCGGCGAACGCATGGCCGCGGCCGGCGTGCGGCTCTGGCGCGATCACACCGGATGGGCCAGCATGGGGCCGCTGGCCGCACTGCCGCGCATCCCCAAGCTCTTGCCGATCATGTGGCGCACCGCCGCCTACATCGCCGCCAGCCAGCCGGACTTGGTGGTGCTGGTAGATTTCGGCGTCTTCAACGTGCGGCTGGCGGCAAGGCTGCGCGAGCGCCACGCCTACGCGGGTCCGATTCTGTACCTCTTTCCGCCCGGAACGTGGCTGGATAACGCGCGGCGCGCGCGCGCGGTCGGCAGCCTGGCCGTACCGCTCACGGCATTTGCACACCAGGACGCGTTCTACAAGGGTTTGGGCTTGCCGAGCGCATATTTCGGCCATCCGCTCGTGGCCGGTTATGCGATGCGCGCGCCGCGACCGGCACCACCCGCCGATGCCGGAACGATTGCGGTGCTGCCCGGAAGTCGCAGCGGCGAGTTACGGTATCATCTCCCGCGGTTATGCGCGGCGATCGGGCGCCTGCGTACGGTGCGTCCGAGCGCGCGCTTCGCGATCGGCGCGCTCGATGATCGCGCCGAGGCGCAGATACGCGACGCGCTGCGGCGGTTTCGCGTCGAGGGCGTGGAGATCGTGCGCGGCGCGGCCGCCGCACTGGCGGAGGCCGATGCGGCCTGGGTTGCCTCGGGGACGGCCGTGCTCGAGGCGGCGCTGACCGGCGTGCCGACCGTTGCGCTCTACGTCATCACGCCGCTGCTGGCCCGTCACGGGCGTACGATGATCAAGCACGGGTTCATCACGCTTCCCAATCTGGTGCTGGGACGCGCCGTGATCCCCGAGCTTCTCCAAGAGGCGGCGACGCCCGAGCGCCTGTGCGAGGAGCTCGAGCGGGCGCTGCGCGATCCGTCGGAGCAGTACCGCGCGTTTGGCGAACTCCGCACCGCGCTCGGACCGGCCGACGCCCTCGAGCGCTGCGCGCGCTTTGCACTAGCGCTCGCGCAGGCCGGTCGTCGCTAGCCGCATGCGCATCTATCACACCTCGGATTTGCACGATCGTCGCGGCTTCGTCGCGCGATTGCGCGCGCTGCGCGCCGAGCGGCCGGGGCTGCTCTTCGACTGCGGGGACTCGCTGCGCGGCAGCCAAACGGTGTACCGGCGCGAGGAACCGATCGTCGCCGAACTGGATGCGGCCGGCTACGACGCACAGGCGATCGGAAATCGCGAGTTCCACTACCTCTACCCGCTCATGCGCGCCCGCGCGCGGTCGATGGCCCATCCCCTGGTGTGCACCAATCTCGTCGATCTGCGCGCGCGTCCGCCGCTCTTCGTTCCGGCGCTGCAGTTCGTGGTCGAGGGCGTGCGCGTGCACGTGCTCGGCCTGTTGATCATGCAGTATCCGGTGGGGAGTGCGTGGGAACGCATCTTTGGCTGGCGCTTTCTGGACCCGTGGACGGCGATCGAGCCGTACGCCGCACGCGTTGCGGACGGCGAGGCACTGATCGTGCTCTCGCACGTCGGTTTGCGGCTCGACCGCGTGCTGGCACGGCGCGTGCCGCGCATCGATCTCATCCTGGGCGGTCACAGTCACGACACGTTGGCCGAGCCCGAGATCGTCGATGGGGTGCCGATCGTGCACGCCGGTCCCTACGGCCGCTACGTTTCGCAGACCGATCTGCGGATCGGTGCCGACGGAGTGCGATCGCGGATCGACGACTTCGCGCTCGTGCCGTTGCTCGGCGCAACGCATTGACGCACGGCGTGCGCGTCCTCTTCATCAGCAACGGTCATGGTGAGGTCGCGATCGCCGCCCGCATCGCACGCGAGGTGCGCGTGCTCTGCCCGGATGCGCGGCTCGATCATTTGGCGCTGGTCGGCGCCGGCGAGCGCGCGGAGCTGCACGCGGTCGGACCGCGGCGCGCGCTGCCCAGCGGCGGACTGATCGCGATGGGAAACGTGCCGAACATCGTGCGCGACCTGCGCGCCGGATTGCTCGGGTTGACCTTCGCGCAGCGACGCTTCTTACGCGCCAACCGCGGCGTCTACGACGTGGCGGTGGTGGTCGGCGACGTCTTTGGCCTGTGGATGGCGCGCGCGCTGGCAACGCCGATCGTCTACGCCGGAACCGCAAAGAGCGTCGCGGTGGCGCCGTACGGTCGCTTCGAAGAGCGTCTGCTCGCGCGCACGGCCCGCTGCTTCGTTCGCGACGCAGCGACGGCCGAGCGGTTGCGGCGGCATGGCGTCGCCTGCGAGCCGGCCAACGCAATCGTCGATCTCTTCGACGCCCCCGAACCGGAGGGAGACGCGCGCGATCTGCCGGATGCACGGCCGCGCCTGCTGCTCCTGCCGGGTAGCCGAGCGGAGGCGTACTCGGACGGGCGCTTTTCACTGCGGGTGGTCCGCGAGCTCGCCGCGACACATCCGCACCTGGGCGGCGTGCTCTCGATCGCGGGAACGCTCGATCCGGAACGCTTCGCGGCGGCGGCGCGCGCCGACGGCTGGAACGTGCTTCCCGGCACCGGTCCGTCGCCGTTTCGTTTGGCGCTGGGCGAACGGATCGTCGTCCAGGCGCGCCGCGAGCTCTCGGTCGCGGTGCTGCGCGCCAGCGACGTCGTGCTCGGCCAAGCCGGAACCGCCAACGAGGCAGCCGCCGCGCTGGGCGTTCCGGTGGTGGCTTTTCAGCGCGGCGGCCGCCGCGCGGGGGCGTGGTACCGGAGGCGCCAGATGGCGCTCTTGGGGGAGGCACTGTACGTCGCCACCGGCGGCGTCGCGCCGGCGGCACGCGAGGTTGCCGCGCTGCTGGCCGACGCGCCGCGACGCGCGCGGATGGGTGCGATCGGTCGCGCGCGCATGGGCGATCCGGGCGGCGCCCGGCGGATCGCGCAGGCGGTGGTCGCAGTCGGAGGCGAGCGCGCCTCGTGATGGAGTACCGCGGCATGCGCGTTGCGCTCGCCACCGTCCACGCCGCCGTGCCGCTCTTTCCGTCGTTCATTCTGCTCTCGGCGGTTGCGTTTCCGGGGATCGCACTGCTGCCGCGGCCGGTGACGTTGGCGGTGCTCGGTGCGGTGGCACTGATGGCAGTGTACGCCGGGCTCATGCTGAGCCGCCATCCGAAGGCGGGCGTCCATCCACTCCTGGTGCCGATGCTGGCGTGGTTCGGCGCCGCGCTCCTGGCCGCGCTGCTCGGCTTCGATCCGGGTGCCGGCCTGCTCTTCGTCGGCATCTTTGGCTTGGGGATCGTTTGGAACGCAGCGCTGATGCGGTTTTACGGCGAGCCCGGCGTGGCGCGAACGCTGTTTACGGCCTACCTCGCGTCGGCGACGCTGGCGGCCGCGGCCGCGATTCTCATGGTGCTGCTGCGTGCGCCTGCCGCGCAGTACGCCATCGCGCACGGGCGTGCGACCGGGACGTTCGTGCTGCCGGGCGAGTTGGCGGCCTATCTGGTCGTGATGCTCCCGATCGCCTATGCCGTCGCGCGCATCGCGCGCGAGGGCTGGCTGCGGGGGCTGGCGTCGATCGCGCTGGGCGTCGGTGCGCTCGCCTTGCTGCTCACGTTTTCGCGCGCCGGTTGGATCGGCTGCGCCGCCTCGGTTGCGTTTCTGGCGGCGCTCCAACGAGGCCGGATCAAGGCGCGCGCGGGCGCCGCGCTGGCGATCGTCGGCCTCGGCATCGCCGCCGTGTTGCTGGTCTTCAACGCGCACCATAATCCGAGTGAAGACTACACGCGCATCTCGATTTGGCGGGCTGCCGTCGAAGTGATCGATCGCTTTCCGCTTACGGGAGTCGGGCCGTTCGACTTCTCGCGGTTGTACGCGGTGGTCCGCTCGCCCGACGGCGACGCCACGGCGTTTCACGCGCACAGTCTCTACTTGACGTTCTTTGCCGAGCTGGGAATCGTCGGGCTGAGCGCGGCGGCCTGGATGACGTGGCGCTTTGCACGGGAGTTGCGCCTGCGCTTGGCGGTCGCCTCACCCGAGGCGAAACTGCTCGCACTCGGCATCGCGGCGGGACTCGTCGGCGTTGCCGTGCAAGGCGTGATCGATACGATGAGCGTGGTAATCTTCGGCCTCTGGTTGCCCACGACCGCACTCGCGCTGTGCGCCGCGCGCGACGGCCTCACGCCGGGTACGCCGTGACGGCGCGGCGTGGCTGGGCGATTGCCGCCGCGGCGCTCCTGGCGGGGTGCAATCCTCAACCGCAGAAGCCGGTACACGCCGCGGCGTCGCCGTCGGCGCGGCCGAGCGCTCTTCCGCTTCGAGTCACCGGTCAAGGAACCGCGCGCCGTCCGGTGGTGTTCGTCGAAAAGAAGCACAACCGGCTGCTCTTTCGGCTGGTGTCGCAGTCCTTTCGCAGCGTCGGACCGCAAGGCGAGCAGCAGGCCGAGTTTGCCAACCCGCAGATCGCCTTTCACGATAAAAGAGGGAACGTACTCTACGCGGTGGCTCCACGCGCCTTTCTCGATCAAACCAAGAACACCATCACGCTGGTCGGCGGCGTGAAAGCGCACTCCCGCAGCGGAATGACGCTGCAGTGCGATCGTCTGGTCTACGATCGCAACGACGAAATGCTTCACGGTTCGGGCAACGTGGTGGTGGTCGATCCCCAAGGCTTTCGCGGAACCGGATCCAGCTTTGATTCGGACATCTCACTCACCCACTATCGGATGCAATGAAACAGGAACACGCCATCAAACTGCGCGGGTTGGTAAAGCGCTACGGTGAGCGCACCGTGGTCAGCGGCGTCAGTGCCGAGGTCGGTACCGGCGAAGTCGTCGGCCTGCTCGGACCCAACGGCGCGGGCAAGACCACGACGTTCTACATGGTGGTCGGTCTGGTCAAGCCGGACGGGGGCAGCGTCGTCCTCGATCGCAGCGGAGTCGAGCTCGATCTGGCCAGCGAACCGATGTACGAGCGCGCGCGCAACGGGATCGGGTACCTCGCCCAAGAGAACTCGATCTTTCGCAAGCTCTCGGTCGGCAATAACATTCGCCTCATCTGGGAACAAAACGGGGTCGATCGGGGCGAGCAGGACCGCCGGCTGCCGGCGCTGCTCGAGGAGTTTGGCCTGCGCGCGTTCGTCGACGCACGCGGCGATAGCCTATCGGGCGGCGAGCGGCGGCGCGTCGAAATCGCGCGCGCGATCGCTACCGAACCCTCGTTTCTCCTGCTCGACGAGCCGTTTACCGGCATCGATCCGATTGCGGTCGCCGACATTCAGGCGATGATCCGGCAACTGCGCGATCGCGGGTTGGGCGTCCTGATCACCGATCACCAGGTACGCGAGACGCTTGCCATCGTGGACCGTGCTTACATCATGAACAACGGCCGCATCGAGGTCTCCGGCACTGCACAGGAGGTCCTGGATTCGCCGATCGCGCGGCAGTTCTACCTGGGCGAGGGCTTTCGGCTCTGATGGGCACCCTGCGCCTGCCGATTCTCGATCGCTACATGCTCGCCGAGTTGGCGGGGCCCTTCGGGTTCGGACTGGCCGCCTTTACGATGATCATCGCCGCCAACCAGATCCTGAACTTGGGACGACTGGTCAGCAACGATCACGCGCCGGTGCTCACGGCGGTGGCGCTGTTCGTATGGCAGTTGCCGAGCGAAATCGTCCTGGTCATTCCGATGGCCTGCCTGCTGGGAACGCTGCTGGCCATGCAGCGGCTCTCCGGCGACAGCGAGATCATCGCGATGAAGGCGGCCGGTATCGGCTTCGTGCGCATCATCGCGCCGCTGCTGGTGGCCGGGGTGATCATCTCGGTGCTCATGTACGCGCTGCAAGAAGGCTTGGTTCCCTACGCCAACGCGCGCGTCACCGCGATCGAGAACGCCGCGATCGATCACACCAGCGCCTTCAATCGCGATCTCACCGTGTTCGCGCCGCTACCCGGCGGGGGGCGCCAAGTCACCATCGCGACGGCCTACGAGCCCCACTCGCAGGCGTTGCTGCACGTCACCCTCGTCCAGTACGACCGCAACAACGTCCCGACGCAAATCGTCTTTGCGGACCGGGCCGAGTTCTTCGCCGACCGCTGGACCCTTCAAAACTCCAGCGTCTATCGCTTCAATCCCGACGGGACGACCGTCTCCGAGCCGGCCGTCCCCGAGCAGCAGGTGCGCATCGGGGAAAACCCCACCGACATCATGAAACGAATCAGCAACGACGACCCCGAAACCATGAGCCGGGCTCAGATCGCGGCGATCATCCGAACCGGTCAGTTGACGGAGAACGAGTTGCGCAAGTACGTCACGACGTACCAGGAGAAGCTAGCCCAACCGCTGGCGTGTTTCGTGTTTATCCTGATCGCCATTCCCTTTGGAATGCGCGCCCTGCGCGGCGGCGGCAATACCAGCTTGGGCTTTGGGCTGGCCGTGCTGATCATCTTCGTCTACTACGTCGTCATGACGATTTGTTCGTACATCAGTGAGGCATATCTTCCGCTCGCCTGGTTGTGGGCATGGATGCCCAACATCATCTTCACCGCGATCGGCGCGCAACGCTTGCGGGAGGTGGCGGCAACGTGAACTTCGCCGAAATCGCCCGCGGAATCGGCAACGTCCTGTTGGTCATGCTGCTGGCCGGCGTCGTGGCGTACGTCGGCGATCGGGTGGGCCATCAAGTGGGCCGCCGGCGGCTCTCGATCTTCAACATTCGTCCGCGTTACACGTCGACGATCGTCGCGATCGCGACCGGCGTGGTGATCGCCTTGGTCGTCACGCTGGTTGCGATCTTCGCGTCGCACGAGGTCAAGACGGCGTTCTTCCAACTGAGCTCGATCAACGCCCAGATCGACCGCCTGCAGGCCAAAGAGCGCATGCTCGAGGCGAAGGTGAACAACGGGCATCTGGTGGTTCCGGTCGATGCTCTCATGGTTCCCTACGCGCGGATCATTTCGCGCAACAGCACGGCCGCCTCGCGCTTTGCCACGATTCAGGACTATTACGCAAACGCCGTTCGCTACGTCAACGCCATGTATCCGCGCCTCGGGTTGCGACCCTACGAAAGCCCGCCCGACATCGACAAGAAGCTCCACACGCTCGCCAACGACATCTCGACCAACGCGCAGCAGTCGCAAGCCAATATCATGCTCAGCGTGACGTCGGATCAAAATCTCTTTCAGAACGATCAGATTCACTTCGAACTCAACGCGATTCCCGACGTGCGCTTTTTCCAAAAGGGGCAGGCGATCTTCACTTTGCGAATTCCGGGTGCGAGCGGGGTCAGTGCGGCCAACGCGGTCGGTCAGTTGGAAGGCGCGGTGTCGGCGGTCGCGCGTAAAATGAACATCCCCGAGTATCTGGCCGGCAGCGTCACGGCCGAGCAACTGCTGCCCGGTGCCGGCGAGATGCAGCGGATGCTCGCCAAGAAGGGGACGTTCTTGCTCACCGCCTACGCTGCCGAGGACGTCTACCCACACCTGGGCGGCATCCCGATCGACATCGCGCTGACGCCGCAGCCGCAGTGACGCGGGTCGCGGTCCTGGGCGTCGATCCGGGCCGGGTCAAGGCGGGGTACGCGCTGGTCGGCGCCGACGGCGCCGTCCTCGTTCAGGGCATCGTGCCGGTCGAGGCGCTACTCGAGCGGCTCCGGGCAATCGTCGCCGCGCATCGGGTCGACCTGGTCGCGCTCGGGAGCGGAACCGGCGACCCGGCTCTGCTCGAACGGCTGCAGGCGCTCGAGCGGCCGGTGCACGTCGTGGACGAGCGCGAGACCACGCGCTATGCCCGTCGGCTCTACTTCGACGAGCACCCCCCGCGCGGTTGGCGCCGGTTGCTGCCGCGTGGCCTGCAGGTGCCGCCCCGACCGATCGACGACTATGCCGCCGTCCTGATCGCACGCCGCCTGCTCGCGGCGCAGGGCGGTCCCGGTGCGGACGCGTCCCTGTAACCTCCGCCGCTCGGAGCCGATAGTAGAAGAGCGTCCGCCCTATTTCGCGGGCCGGCAGCCCTTCGGAGGAGTCATGCGTCCGATCCTCGGCGTCGCATTCGCAACGGTGCTTGCATTGGCACCGCTCTATGCCGCCGCCGCGCCACAGGAACCGTACGACTTCGGGCCGGCCCTCGTTCGCGGGGTCTTC
Organism: Vulcanimicrobiota bacterium; assembly: GCA_027459845.1. Taxonomy (GTDB): domain Bacteria; phylum Vulcanimicrobiota; class Vulcanimicrobiia; order Vulcanimicrobiales; family Vulcanimicrobiaceae; genus DAIDGS01. The sequence continues at coordinate 19,878 of DAIDGS010000077.1, forward strand.
GGTGAGACCGGCGATGCTGCCGCATCGCGTGCGGCGCTGCGCGGGCAGCCGTGGGGTGAGTCGCCGCTCCGGGCCTCCGCGATCGATCGACCGCTGGCGCTCGCCTTCGCCGTTCCCGAATCGCAGGGGGCCGCGACGGTCGGATTCACGGTCGCCGCGCCCACGCCGCTGCTCTTCGCGCGGCCGATCGCCTGGGTGCTGGCGCGGCCCGTGCCGGTGCGCGCGGCGCATTTCGCGATCCCGGCGGTCGTTCTGCCGCGGGCGCTCGTGACGACCTCGATCGCACGGATCGCACCCAGCGCCGCGTACGTCGCGCCGAACGTGCGCGTCTCGGCGCAGCCGGGCGGCACGGTCGCGATGGACCTCCACGCAACCACCGCGTTTGCCGCCTCACCGTCGCTGGTGTCGACGGTCGTGGTTCCGCTCTCGCTCCACGTCGGTCGCCTGCAACTTCAAGGCGACGTCGAAGGCGCCGGAAAGGCGGTGCAGCGGCCGGTGCAAGGCTTGAGCGATCAAGGCTACGATGCCGGTGCGAACTTCGGCGTCGAGGCCGGCGGTCGGCGCGTCGCGGTCAACGTCTCAAGCAGTTACGAACGCTTGATGCGCGACGACACGACCGCCTATGCACCGGCCGCCCCGCTCGATGCCGGTGCATGGCCGATCGGCGGCGACGCCTTGCCGGTGGTCCTGAACTACGCGGACATGAGCAAGCTCGCGATCGGTGCGAACGTCGCGGTTCCGGTGACGCACGTGCTCACCTTGAACCTGAACTACCGTGCGCAGCGCCTGATGGGCGGGTACGGCTTGCCGGGGCTCGACAACGTCGACGCCAACGACAGCTGGTATGGGGGAAACCTTACGCTGGCGATACCGCGCTGGTCCAGCTCGGTATCGTTGACCGCGCAGCAGTATCACTACCAGGACAATTTGCTTCCGGCCAATACGTTTTCGGACACGCGCGGAAACGTGAACTTCACGGTGAAGTTCTAGGAGGTCGGAAGCCCCTTTGCGTCGGTCGGGAGTGCTGCGTTGGGCTGCGACGGCGGTAGCCGTCGCGGTTGCGATCGTGTTTGGAACGATCCAAGCGGCGTCGTTTGCGCTGAATGCCTCGGCCGCGGTCCCCGGCGCGTTACCACGGCGCGTTCCGATCGCTTTTGGGCTGCGCGTCTACCGCGCGCTGGCGCGCGTCGCGCCGGCACCCTACGTCGAGACCACGCTGGCGCGCTACGCGCTCGCGCGCGGGCGGCTCGATGCCGCCGAAGCGCACGCCGCGCTGCTGCCGCCGACGCCGGTACGCGACGCACTGCTGGCCGACATCGCGCGCGCGCGCGGGCAAGCCGCGCTCGCGCTGGAGTACGATCTCGCCGCTCCCGATGCCGGCGCGGTCCAGCGCGCAGCCGATGCGCTTGCGATGCGCGATCCGCGGGCGGCCTACCGGCTCGAAGCCGAACTGGCCGTGCGGCTGATGCGCTTGGCGACGCATCCCGACGAACTCGCCGGCGCGTACTGGCGGATGGGCGTCGACGCGAATCGGGTTGCGACCCGCGCGCACGTCGCGTCCGAACGGCGGCGCTGGTCGATGCGGGCATTGCGCCGCTTTGACGCCGCCACGGCGCTCGCGCCGCTCGACGGCAAGTACCTGCTGGCGCAAGCCAATCAGGCGGTCGCGCTCGGTAAGCTGGACGACGCGCGGCGCGCGTTCGCGCAGGCGCTTGCGGCCGATCCGGCCAGCGCCGATGCCCTGGCCGGCCTCGGCGTGGTCGCGCTGCGACGCGGCGACCGCGCGCGCGCGCAACGCAGCTTGCGCGCCGCCCGGCGGCTCGATCCGCGTTCGGGCATGGTGCGCGCGCTGGAGCGCGATCTGCGGACGCCGCCGTGAGAGTCGCGCTCGACGCGCAGTTGACGGTCGGAACGCCGACCGGAATCGGCGAGTACGTTCGCGGATTGGGCGAAGCGCTGCGCCGCGAGGGCGTGGATGCCGTCGAGCTGTGCGATCCCGAGCTCGACCCGTGGCGCTTCGATCGTCGCGTCTACTGGGATCAGGTGCGCCTCCCGCAGTGCGCGCGCCAGTGTCGAGCCGCCGTGCTGCACTGCACGGCGGGCACCGTGCCCTTCGTACTCAATCTTCCCTTCGTCGTCACCGTGCACGACGTGGCCTGGTTTCGCGTGCAGTCGCATACCCGCCCGTACGCGCGCATGTACTTCGGGCGATTCGCCCTAGAGCGCTATCGCAAGGCCGCGGCGCTGGTCGTCGACTCGGAGTTTTCCCGCGGCGAGCTGCTCGACGTCATGGGCAGCTTCGCGCCGGAACGCACCCACGTGATCTATCCGGGCGTGGCGGCCGACTTCGGTGCGCTCGACGGACGCGCATCCGACGGGCGAACCATTTTGGCGGTCGGGACGATCGAGCGGCGCAAGAATCTCGAAGTGCTCATTCGCGCGTTGCCCGCGCTTCCGGACGCGCGGATCGTCGCGATCGGACCGCCGACCGCCTATCAACGCGAGTGCAGCGCACTCGCGCAGGCGCTCGGCGTCGGCGAGCGCGTTGCGTTTCTCGGCTACGTCGAACGCGCGACGCTGCTGGCGGCCTATGCGACCTGCGCGGTCGTGGCCGTTCCATCGCGCTACGAAGGCTTCGGCTATGCGGCCGCGCAGGCGCTCGCCGCGGGAGTGCCGTGCGTCGTCTCCGATCGCTCGTCGCTGCCCGAGGTGGTGGGATCCGACGCGCCGCAGGTCGCGGTCGACGACGTCGCCGGCTGGGTCGAGAGACTGAGCGCCGCGCTGCGCGGCGAGGGCGAAGCGCGCGCACGCGCGGCGCGCGCGCACGCGCGCGAACGATTCGGATGGCAAAGCGCGGCGCGCGCCATGCGCGACGTCTACGACGCCGCGGTGGGAAATGCGGCCGCGCCGCGCGCGGCGCGCGGCTAGTAGACCGGCGAGCCGCTTCCGCCCGGCGGAACGCTGCCGTCGTCGGGAGCGAAGATGAGCTTGAGCGGATAGCTCGAGCCGGCTTCGGGCATGGTGACGATCGTCACGCGCACGAAACCGTGCGCCGGGACGACGTATTGGCGCACTTTGTAGCGCGAGAACGGCGGAACTTGGTGGGACTGCACCAGCACGCCGTCAATCAGGTAGGTTCCGGTCGCGTACCCACCTCGCGGGTTTTCGTAGATCGCGACCGCCTGCGGCGAGCTCAGTGGGTTCTCGATCGTGACGACGAACGATTCCAGGACGCCGTAGTCGCCCGAAAGCGCGTGGCCGCGCAGCCGGTTGGGTAACGGAATTTGCCCGATCGGAAGCTCCAGATAGCGGTCGGTGACGTTCCACGAACTGGCGTAGTGGAACTCGGGAATCGGATAGATGCCGCGCGCGTGCCGGTGGGTGCCAGCGAGCAGTCCATCGCTGTGCGGTGGGGTATTGGGATCGTCGCTGGCGTTCTGCGCGAAGAGCGTGAGATGAATGCCCGATCCCGAGAGAAGCCGCAACTGCAGCAGGTTGCAGACGATCGCGTCGGTGGGAAGGTCCTGTTCGACCAAGTTGAGCGATCCGTGCGCCGGAATAGTGACCAGGCTGCCCTGATTCTGCACCACGTCGACCAAAAACGTCTTGGTGGCGGTGTGTCCGGCTTCCATTTCGTTGGGCGTCGGGCCGCCGCGGCCGCTGATGAACTGCACGAGCGCGGGTTCCGGCGAGCGGTTTTCCGCACGCAGCACGATCCGGCGGTTCGGCTGTCCGGGTGGATTGTAGTGAAAGTAGAGAAAGCGCGAGGGTTGTTCGGAGGTCAGGTCGCTCGCGAAGAGCACGCCGTTTACGGTCAACTTCTCCGGAAAGTCGCTGACCATCAGTGAAGCCGGCGAAATGCGCGGCACGGCGACGTTCTCGACGGTGACGGCGACGGTCGCGTCGACTTCGAAGTAGGCCGTCCCCTGCAGGAGCACCGGGACGTTCAAGGTCGCGACGCGATCCTGATCGAGGGTGCCTTCGAACGGGATCGCGTCGTCGTCCAGGACGAGCTGTGCGCCCGGTTGCAGGGTCACGGCCCGGCGAATCGCACGCGCTACCTGCAGCCGCACGAAGTCAGCCGAGGCGGGATCTCCGGTCAGCGCGACGCGTACGGCGGGCGGAACGCTGCCGGCGAGAAACGCCACCTGCACCGGCACCGTTGCCTGGAGTCCGCGTCCGTCGGTGACGGTGACCGAGGTGGTGCCGGGTTGTCGGCCGGTCAGGTAAATGGACTGCTCGCTGGTGCCGACCGCCACGCCGACGACCTGCGGATTCGCGGCCACGGCGGTGATCGCACCGAGCGTCGACTGCACGCTGATGCGCTCGGTCGCGCCGACCGCGACCTGGGCCGAGACGGGCTGGACCACGATCGGCGGGAGGGTCGGCGTCGGCGTCGGGACCGGTGCCGCCGTCGGCGACGGCGCGACGCTGCCGGGTGACGGCGGAGCGGTACTGCCCGGCGACGGCGGCGTGGCGCCGGCCGGGGTCGCCGCACTCGGTGCGGTCGCCGGTGCCGGCGTCAGCGCCGAAGGCGCGGCGGGTGGCGCAGGTGATGCCACGCTCGGTGCAGTCGGGTGTTGCGGCGGCGCGACCGCCTGGCGTGCCGCGGCCACGCCGGTCGCCATGACCAGCGCCACCAGCACGCCCGTCAGGCGTTGGCCGACGTTCAAGCGATGCGCGAGGTCGGCCGGTTCACGGCCGACGCCAGCAGCGTCTTGTATCCGACGCTCGGGAAGAGCACCGTTACCAGATCGCGTTCCGTTCGTTCCACCGTTCCGGTGCCGAATTTAGGATGCATGACCACATCGGATATCTTGAACCCGCCGGTCGAAGCACCTTCGTCGATTCCACGATGCGTTGCGCGCAGGCAGTTATCGCACGCGCCGCAGTTGGCGGCGTCGAACTCCTCGCCGAAGTAGTTGAGGATGAACCGCCGGCGACACGATCCGCTCTCGGCGTACTGCAGCATCATCGCCAGTTTGCTCTGATCGTAGGATTTCTTGGTTTCGTAGTTTGCCAAGCTGAGCACTAGGCTGCCGTTGCGGCGAGCCGCCTCGGAGAGCGCGTAGGCCGACCGTCCGGCGGCTTCGATGAACCCCGATTTTTTGAGCAGCGCCAGGATGACTTTGAGCTTGGTGAGCGGCAACTGCAGAATTTTGCGCAGGTCGGTCATCGAGACGCCGCCCGACTGTGCGCTGAAAACGTCGATGGTACCATAGACGCGCTGCACTTCTTCGATGTCGGGGTACTTGCCGGTGAGAAAATAGTTCTGCACGCGCGTGTCGCTCATGCGATAGATCAACGTGCAGTGCGACGGTAGGCCGTCGCGACCGGCGCGCCCGGCCTCTTGGGTGTACGCTTCGAGCGATCCCGGCAAATCGTAATGCACTACGAAGCGGATGTTCGGCTTGTCGATTCCGAGCCCAAAGGCATTGGTTGCAACGACTGCCCGAATGGCTTCGTCCATGAAGAGATTGTGAACCGCGGTGCGATCTTCTTTATGGAGCTTGGAGTGATAGACCGCTGCGGGAACGCCGAGCTGCCGCTTGAGATAATCCTGGACTTCGAGTGCGTTCTTGATCGTGGCCGTATAGACGATCCCGGTGCCTTCCAGGGCCTGCGGACCGGCCAAGAGCGAGCGCAGGATCTTCAGCTTGTCGGCCTCTTTATCGGCTTTGATTGCGCTGTAGATCAGGCTCGGACGGTCGAAGCCGCGCACGATCGGCTTGACGTCTTCGATGCCGAGCTGGCGCAAGATGTCTTCGCGCACCGACGGCGTCGCGGTAGCGGTCAGCGCGAGCACGGTCGGCGATCCCAGTTTCGCGATGATTCCGCCGAGCGCCAGGTAGGCGGGACGAAAGTCGTGCCCCCACTGGCTGATACAGTGCGCTTCGTCGACCACGAAAAGGGGCACTTTCACGCTTTTGAGCAGCGCGATAAAGCTCTCGTCTTCGAGTTTTTCCGGGGTCGTGTAGGCGATGCGCACGCTGCCGTTGCGGATGCGTTCGCGGGCGCGCAACTCCTGCTCTTCGGAGAGCGTCGAGTTGAGCGCCACGACTTCGGTGATGCCGCGATCGCGCAGCATGTCGAGCTGGTCCTTCATCAGGGCGATCAGCGGGCTGACGACCACCGTCGTACCGCCCAGGAGCAGGGCCGGTAGTTGGTAGGTCAAGCTCTTCCCGGCGCCGGTCGCGAGGATCGCGAGGGTATCCTCGCCCGCCATGACGCGCGAGACGACCTCCTCCTGGCCTGGATAGAATCCATCGAAGCCGAACTTCTCGCGAACCGCGCTATGCAGGTCCACAACGCCCTCTTTCACGTCGCTCTCGATTGTGGGTCGGTCGGAAACGTGGAAATCCGGGAGCGCACGAAGCGCTCCCCTCCGGAAAGTATACCACCTTTACTCTAGAACCCGTCGAGATCGTACCCGGTGGCAGGCGGACCCAAACGCACCTGCCAAGTTCCCAGGCCCGTGTCTCTCTATCGTTCGTGGCGTCCGCAAGGCTTCTCCGACTTGGTCGGGCAGGACGCCGTCGTGCGCACGCTCAGCGCCGCGATCGGCTCCGGAAAGCTCGCCCACGCCTACCTGTTTTCGGGCCCGCGTGGTTCCGGTAAGACCTCGGCCGCCAAAATCTTGGCTCGCTGCATCAACTGCGCGGCCGGGCCGACCGCCACGCCCGACAACACCTGCGAGAATTGTCGTGCGATGTTGGCCGGAACCGCGCTCGACGTCCTTGAGATCGATGCCGCCAGCAACCGCGGCATCGATGAGATCCGTGCGTTGCGCGATGCGGTCAAGTTTGCGCCGGCATCGATGCGGATGAAAGTCTACATCATCGATGAAGCGCACATGCTCACCAAAGAAGGCGCCAACGCCTTTCTGAAAACGCTCGAGGAGCCGCCGCCGCACGCGGTATTCATCCTGGCGACGACCGAGCCGGAAAAGTTGCCGGTGACCGTCCTCTCGCGCTGCCAGCGCTACGCATTTCGCCGAATTGCCGTGGGCGTGATGATCGAGCGCATGCGGGCGATCGCCGCCGGCGAGGGCATCGCGATCGACGAGCCGGCGCTGGCGGCGATCGCGTACCGGGCCGACGGCGGACTGCGCGACGCGCTGACGATGCTCGAACAAGCCGCTGCCTTTGCCGACGGTGCGACGGTGACGCGCGACGTCCTCGAAACCGCCTTCGGCTCGACCGGTGCGGACTTTGCGCAGCGCGTGCTCGACGCGGCGATCGCGCGGGATGCGGCCGCTGCGCTCGCGGCGGTCGAAGCCGCTAGCGACGCCGGAACCGACATGCTGGTGCTGACGCGGGCGCTGACGGCGGCGTTTCGCAACGTGCTGGTCGCGCGCGTCGACCCGGCGCTGCTCGAGCGCGATCTCGCGCCCGAAGACGCCGCCCGGGCTGCCGAGCGCGCGACGCTGCTGCCGCAGGCAACGACCGTCCGGGCGTTGCGCCTGCTCTCCGATGCGGTGGCGTTGGCGCGCACCGGTGCCAATCCGCGCCTCGAACTCGAAACGACGCTTTTGCGTTTTATCCTCACGCACGACGATCCCAGCCTGGAGGCGCTGGCCGCGCGCGTGGCCGCGCTCGAGGCGCGCACGCCGGGCGAGCCGTCGCCGGTCGGTCGCGAGCCGGCGCCGAAGCCTGCGCCGGCAGCGCCGCCGGTTGCGCGCGAACCATTGCCGAAGCCCGCACCGCCGGCCGCGTCCGAACCCTCGTCCGCAGCGGAGTCTGCCGGTGCGTCGCCGACGGAGCGCGCGGGCGAGCCGCCGTCGCTGCAGAAGGTGCGCGCCGCGTGGCAGTCCGTGCGCGCGCGCGTCGAGGACCAGCGACCGCCGCTGCGCGGACCGCTCTCCGGCGCGATGGTCGAGTCGGTCGACGGTGCCACCATCGTGCTCAAGCACGCCGATCCGGTCAACGCGGCCATCTTGCGCGATCACGAGACGTTGATCGTGGCGGCGCTCGCCGACGTCTTCGGACTGGCGCTCCGCCTGCGCATCGCCAGCGGAGGCGGTTCGCGTCCGGCTGCGAAAGCCGCGGTCGCGGCGTCGCACGCCGAACCGGCCGCCGCCGGGGACGACGACGATCCCGACGCGCTCTTTACCTACGCCAACGAACGGATACGCTAGTGATGAACCAAGCCCAACTGATGGCCCAAGTCAAAAAAATGCAGAGCGAGATGACGCGCGCGCAGGAAGAGCTTGCGGCCACGGTCGTGACCGGCAGCGCGGGCAGCGGGGCGGTCTGCGTCGAGATGACCTGCGATCAGCGCGTGACGCGCGTCGCGATCGAGAAGGCCGCCATCGACCCGGACGATGCCGAGACGCTCGAAGACCTGGTGGTGGTTGCCGTCAACGACGCGCTGACCAAATCGACCGACGTTTCGCAAAAGCGCATGGCATCGGTGACCGGCGGCATGCGCATTCCCGGTTTGATGTAGCGTTGCCCGCGCCCGGTTCGATCGTTGGCCCGGTTGCGGCCCTCATCAACGAGTTCAGCAAGCTTCCCACGATCGGACCGAAGACCGCCGCGCGCCTGGTCTTTTACCTGCTCAATCGCCCACGCCATGAATCGCAGATGTTGGCCGACGCGATCATGGAAGCAAAAGATCGCGTGCGCTTCTGTTCGATCTGCTTTGCGCTCACCGAAGCGGATCCATGTACGCTTTGTACCGACGAGCAGCGCGACCCGGCGATGCTCTGCGTCGTCGCCGAAGCCAAAGACATCTTCGCGATCGAGCGCACCGGAGCGTTCCGAGGCCGCTATCACGTGCTGGGCGGCTTGATCTCGCCGATGGACGGCGTCGGTCCGGCCGAACTGCACGTCAAAGAACTCGTCGAGCGGGTCGGGAGCACGGCGACTGCGGAGATTCTGATCGCGACCAACCCCAACGCGGAAGGCGAGGCGACCGCGCTGTATCTTGCCCGGCTGCTGCAGCCGCTTGGATCGCTGGTCACGCGGCTCGCCTACGGCCTTCCGATCGGCGGCGATCTCGACTATGCCGACGAGACGACGCTGGCGCGCGCGCTCGAGGGGCGTCGCTCGATGTGAGCCGATCCGATCCGCAGCAGTTCGCGCGCGCGCGCGATCTGCACAGCAGCGGACGCGATGAAGAAGCCAAGACGGCCTACCTGGCCGTGCTGGCGGAGGATCCCACGCATCTTGAGGCGCTGACCAATCTCGGGACGCTCCTGTACAACAACGGCTACCGGCGCGCGGCCGTGGTCGCCTACCGCCAAGCGGTTGCGGCGCACCCGGGCGATCTGACCGCCCGTGTCAATCTGGCCAACGCGCTGGCGGCCTACGTCGACGCCGCGAGCGCCCGCGCGCACTATGCGGCCGCCCTGGCCATCGATCCGCTGTGCGCGCTCGCGCACCATGGCCTGGCGGGCGTACTCGAGTCGCTCGGCGATCCGCGTGCCGCCGAGCATCGCCGGCTAGGCTTGGCGCGCGATCCGACCCTACGCATGCCCTATCGCGGCCGCGGCCCGGCGGTTCCGATCCTGGTGCTGATGTCGGCGCGCGGCGGAAACGTCGATACCGGCCGGTTCTTCGACGATCGCGTCTATGCGGTGACGCGGCTGTTCGTCGATGAGTGCGATGCGGCGATCGCGCTACCGGCGCACCGCTTGATCTTCAATGCGATCGGCGACGCCGATCTTTGCGCCGATGCGCTCCAGCGCGCGGCCCGCCTGATCGCGCGCAGCGACGCACCGGTCGTCAACGCCGCCGCCGCGGTCGCCTCCAGTGGCCGCGTCGAGAACGCGCGACGCCTGCGCACGATCGATGGCGTCGTCACCGCGCGCACGCAGGCGTACGCGCGCACCGATCTGCTCGGCGCGGACGCCGCCCGGCGCTTGAGCGCGGACGGCTTCGCCTTTCCGCTACTCGTACGGGCGCTCGGCTTTCATACCGGGCAGCACTTCACGTACGTTGCCGCTGCCGAGCAGCTCGCCGCTGCGGTCGCGGTGCTCCCGGACGCGTCGGTCGCCGTCATCGAGTTCGTCGACACGCGAACCCCCGACGGATCGTTTCGCAAGTACCGCGTGATGATCGTGGACGGGCGGCTGTATCCGCTCCATCTGGCCATCGCATCGACGTGGAAGGTGCACTACCTCACCGCCGACATGGCGGCGCAGCCCGCCGCGCGGGCCGAAGAGGCGCGCTTCTTGAACGATCTCGCCGGCGCGCTTGGGCGCGGCCGAATGCGCGCGCTGCGCGCGGTGGCCGACGCGCTGGCGCTCGACTACGGCGGGATCGACTTCGGGATCGACGCACGCGGGCGGGTGGTCGTCTTCGAGGCCAATGCGACGATGCTCGTGCCACCCCCCAATCCGCAACCGCCGTGGGAGTATCGCGGCGGTGCGATCGAACGGATTCACGACGCGGTCGTCGCGATGCTGGTACAGCGGATCGGATAGCCGCGACCGCCGCGCCTACGGCGCCGGCGTGTACTCCACGACGACGTGATAGCCGCTGGGCGCGGTGGCGCTGGCCAGGAGCAACGTCCGTACGTTTCCCGGCGCTGCGATGACGATCCGCGCGAGCGCGTTGCCGCCGAGCGCCGCGCTCGGCGACCAGCCGTAGTCGTACGCGATCGCAGGCGCGCCGCTCCCGGCTAAGAGTGGATCGAAGACGGTGCTGCGTGCGTCGCTCAAATCGCCGATCGGATGAACTTCGGCGTGAAACGCGGTGATGCCGGAAAAGACGTCGGCAGCGCGCGGTCCGGCCGTGGTGTCGGCATAGAGGGTGACGCGCTGCGTAACGCTCGAAAACAGGTACGCCCAGCGGAAGCGGGCGTGCTGCGCGTCCTGACTCTCGACATCGAGCTCGTGTCCATCGGCGTTATCGTTTCCCAGCAGGTCGCTCGACGGAACGAAGATCGACCACGCCAGCGCGCTATCGGATCCCAGCCGGTCGGCGAGCCGATCCAGCGATCGGGTCGCGACCACCCGCCCATCGAGTGCCGTGGTTGCGGCGATCAGCGTCGCGCCGGCGCGTACGAGCACCCACAGGAGCAGCGTTCCGACGGCGGCCGCGATCAGAACCTCGAGGAGCTTCATCGCTCGCAGGGGTGCCCCGTACGCGCTCGATCACGCCTCGATGGTTGCGCCGTCGCCGAGCGACATCCGTCCGGGGCGCGCGACGTCGCAGTAGACGCCGAGCGTTGCGGCGCGCAGCTGCGCCAAGGAGCGCAGCACGGCGGGATTGGGCGCGCCCGCGATCGGGGCGTAGTTCACGCTCACGCACCGCTCGATCGGGGCGCGCACGCGCAGTCGCACGCTGCCGATCGCGAGCTGCACTCCCTGTAGCGCCGCTTCGAGCGGCGCGTCGGCGAGCGGCGCCTCGATCAGGATGTTGGGGCGGAAGCGCTCGGGTTCGAGCGCGAATCCGAGTGCAGCGGAGGCGTCGTCGAGCCACGCGGTGAGGATGACCGAAATCGGCGCGTCGTCGAAGTAGCGACCCGGCGCCGTCGTCGTCAACGCGATGCCGCGCTCGCGCGCGCGTTGGCAAGCCTCGGCAGGTGCGTCGAGGCGGTGCAGGCGCTCGTCCTCCTTGCCGCGATAGGTCTTGCCGATGCGGGCGTGGCCGCCGGTCACCAGGAGCGCACGGGTGCGGTCGCCTTCGAGCCCGTCGCGATCGATCTGGGCGGCGGGCAGCGAGACCCCGCGCAGGCTCTTGACCGGATAGCGCCAGATCGCAACCACCGTTCCGAGCCGCATTGCGCGGCCATTTGCGCGGGTATTCGAGCGGCCCTGCAGAACGCGCGGTCATGGAGCTTCGACCCCTCTCGTTCGGCGAGATCTTCGATCGCGCCGTCACCCTCTACGTGCGAAACTTCGTGCCGATTGCGGCCATCGTGGCGGTGACGATCGTGCCGCTCTCGATCCTTCAGTACGTGGTCGACCGCGCCGAGGCACCCTATTTCGCGCAGATTATCGCGCAGGCGGAACATCCGGTGCCGGCTGCGGATCCGTTTGCCTCGCTGGCGCCGCTGTTCGGCTCGCCGCTCACGATCGCCGCAACGCTGCTGTTGTTGGTGATCGGGTTGGTGGTGTGGCCGTTTACGCTCAACGCGGTCGCAATCGGCGTCGCGCGGCTCTACCGTGGACGCCCGATCGAGTTTGCGAACTGCTACCGAGCGGCAATCGCGCCGTGGCTACGCGTCGTGGGGTTGATCGTGGTCGAGTTTGCGATCCTCTGCGCCTGGTATTTCGCGCTGGTGTTTTCGGCGATCATCTTCGGGGTCGTTGCGGTCGGTCTGGGCGGCGTCGCGCTGGCGGTAGGAATCGTCGTGGGAATCATCGGCGGCGCGGTCGTGCTCGCCGAGATCGTTCTGGTCGGTCCGCTCGCAATCGCACTCACATTCGCGATGTACGCCATCATCATCGAGCGCGAGCCTTTGGGCGCGGCCTTACAGAGTGGCTTTACGCGGGTCTTTTCCCGGGCGGAGTTTTGGCGCGCGGTCCTCTTCGCGCTGGCGGTCGGCGCGATCGCGATCGCGGCCATCGTCGTGGCGGCGGTGGTCGCCTCGTTGATGCTCCTGGTGCATGCGGTCGCGCTCGAGGTGATCGTCTCGGCGCTGGTTCGGGTTGCGATTGCGCCGTTTTCGGTGGTGTTGCTGGCAGTCTACTACTTCGACGTGCGCATCCGGCGCGAAGGATTCGATCTCGAGACCGCGCTCGATCGCCTCGCGGGCGTACCCGCGCCCGGCTGAGATGCGCCGCAAGCGGTGGGTGTGCGCGCTGCTGTTCGCGGCGATCGCGCTGGTGGGAGCGGGTCGGTCGGATCCGTCGGCCGAACGGGCGGCGTTGATCGCGCGCTGGGTGGGGGCGCAACGCCGTGCCGCCGACGCGCTGCCAACCGCCGCACGCGCGGCGGCCGGGCGCGCGTTGGCGCGACGCTTGGCCGCGCTCGAGCGACCGGTGACGCACGTCGCGGCGCCGCCGCTGCGAGCGATCGTCGCGCGCGAACTGGCCGTTCCGGGTCGTTATCACCTCGCGATCGCGTCGGGAAGCGCCGTAGGCTGGCCGGCCCGGCTGCTCGGTTGGATGTGGCGAGGCGTCGTCGCGTTCGTGCGCGCGCTCTTCGGGCGCGTGCACCCAAGCCGCGCGCAGGCCGATGCCCTTGCCATTGCGTTGATCCTGGCGGCGGCGCTGGTCGTGACCCTGGCTGCCTTGGCGCTCGCGCTTAAGGTGCGGATTCGGTCGGCGCCGCGAAGGTCGCGCCCGGACCCGGTAGCGGTCGAACCGGAGGATCGTTACCAGCGCGCGCTCGCGCTGGCCGCCGCGTACCGGTATGGCGACGCCGCGCGCGAACTCTACCTCGCGGCCGTCGCGCGCTTGGTCGAGCGCGGCTTCCCGGTGGGAAGCCGCAGCGCCACGGTCGGCGAACAGCGCCGCGCGATTCGTGCCCGCGCCCGCGAGCTCGTCGCCGGCTTCGATGCCGTCGTCGACCCGTTCGTGCGCGCGACCTATGCGGACGGTAACGTCGGCGCGCGCGAGTGGGAGCGAGCGCTGGCGGCATATCGAGGATTGGCGTCGTGACGAAGGGTCGCAGCGACCTCTGGATCGCGCTGGTTGCGGCGGTCGCGATCGCCGCCCTGGCCTACGCGGTGCACGTACAAGACGCGGCGACGCCCTCGACGTTCTCCACGTTCGATCGCGGGCCTAACGGCTATGCGGCACTCTTCGCCGCGCTACGGACGGCCGGCGTTCCGGTGCGCCGTCTCGAGGTACCGCTGGCGCGAATGACGCATCCGCCGGCGGTCCTGGTCGTCAGTAGCGCGCGCCGCTATCTCGGTGGGAATCCGCTCGCGCGGGCCGATCGCGCGCGGCTGGCGGCGTTCGTCCGGCGGGGCGGGCGTCTGGTGGTTCTGGCGTGGGGATTCGCCCGCCATCGGCTCGCGCTTGCGACCATGCCGACGACGATCGCAGCGCGAACGCACCGGGCGTTTGCGCTGGTCCGCGACGCCGACACCGCCGACGTCATCGTGGTTCGAGCTCCGAGCGATGCCGTCTTCCGCTTTCGCAGCGACGGCGCACCGTTGCTGGCGAACCGGCACGGGGTGGTGGCGCTGCGCTATCGACTCGGGCGCGGCGACGTGATCGCGATTGCGGCGCCACAGCTTTGGTCGAACCGCTGGATTGGGCGCGCCGACAACGCTCGCTTCGCCTACGACGTGCTGGCGCATCGCGGGCCGGTCGCCTTCGACGAATACGTGCAGGGATACGCGCGCCGCGCGAGCGCGTGGAACGTGATTCCGATGAGCGTCAAGATTGCAACGGCGCTGGTGCTCGTCACCCTCGTCGTCGCAGTGGCCGGTGCGAATCTGCCGTTTGCCGGGCGCGTGCCGGCCGAACCGCCCGACGAGCGCGGAAGCGCTGCGTATCTGGACGCGATCGCCGCGTTGCTGCGCCGCGGCGGCGGTGCCCGCACCGCGATCGCTGCCTTCGCACGCGATGCCGCCGCGCGCCCAAGCCGGGCGCCGTGGGCCGAGCGCGCGCGCGACGCTCTCGCGGAACTGCGCGCACGCGACGCGCCGACTGCCGTCGACGTACTCGCGGCGGCACGCCTCGACTACCGCTTACGAAAGGAACGTGGATGAACCCAGAGGAGTTGGCCGGCCGCATCGCTGCGGGGATGGCGCGCGTGGTCGTAGGCTCGGAACGGACGGCGTTCGCACTCACGGTCGCCGTGCTGGCGCGCGGGCACGTGCTGATCGAAGGTGTACCGGGGACCGGCAAGACGCTGGCGGTGCGGGTGCTGGCGGCGCTCCTGGGCTTGGAGTTCCGACGCATCCAGTTTACGCCCGACGTGATGCCGGCCGACGTCGTCGGCACGACCGTTTTCAATCCACAACGCGCCGAGTTCGCAACGCGAACCGGCCCGATCTTTGCCAACGTCGTGCTTGCCGACGAGATCAATCGCACCCCGGCCAAGACTCAGGCGGCACTTCTTGAAGCGATGGAGGAGGGGCGGGTCACGATCGACGGCGTGACGGTACCGCTGCCGCAGCCGTTCCTCGTGTGTGCCACGCAGAACCCGATCGAGTACGAAGGGACTTACCCGTTACCCGAAGCGCAGCTCGATCGCTTCTTGGTGAAGATTTCATCCGGATATCCCAATCGCGCCGACGAGTTGGCGCTACTCGCGCGCGTTGCCGAGGGATTCGACGCGCGCGAGCTCGAGGCGAGTGCAATCACTCCGGTCTGCAGTCGCACCGAACTCGCCGAAGCCGCGTCGGCGGTGCGCCGCGTGCATCTCTCCGACGGCGTGCGAGGCTACGCCTACGACCTGGTCGCCGCGACGCGCACGTCGACGCACCTGTCGCTCGGGGTTTCGCCGCGCGGCGGGGTTGCGCTGGTGGTCGCCTCGCAGGCGGCGGCGGCGATCGAGGGGCGCACCTTCGCGACGCCGGATGACGTCAAGGCGGTGGCGACCGACGTCCTGGCGCATCGCGTGATCGTCGCGCCGGAAGCCGATATCGAGGGGACGACCGCCGAAGCGATCGTCGCCGATCTGTTGGCGACGGTTCCGGTTCCGCGTGGCTGAATCGCCGCGGTGGTGGGTGCCGCTGTGGCCGTCGCCGCGCTGCTTCGCGCTGGTCGCGGCGTCGGCCGTGGTGCTCGCATGCGCACCCCTAGCGGCGGTGCTGGCATGGTGCGCCGGCGGGATGCTCGTCGTGCTGGTCGCCGCGACCGTGCTCGACGCGCGCAGCGGTCCGGTACCGGGCGCGGTGCTGGTCGAGCGCACGTTTCCCGAACGCATTACTTTGGGCAATCCGGTGCGCGTCGCATACCGCATCGCGAACCCTACCGCGGTCGGCGTTCGCATCGCGATTTTCGAGGCGCCGATGCGCACGCTCGCGATGCCGTTCGAAGCGCTCCGCGTCGAGATCGCCGCGCGTGGCGAGGTCACCGTCTGGAGCGAGATCGCTACGGTCGCGCGCGGTCGCGACCGTAGCGGGCCGCTGGCGGTGTGGTGCGAGAACCCGTTCGGGTTGCTGCGCCGCCGTTGGCGCGTCGAGGCCGCGCAAGCGATTCGCGTGCTTCCCGACCTCGCGGCGATCGAACGCTCGGGGCGGTTGCAACTGCCGCAGCGCGCGCGCGAAGCCGGGCTACGCCGCATGCGCCGGCGCGGGGCCGGCAGCGAGGTTGGGACGCTGCGCGAGTTTACCGCCGGCGACGCCTTCCGCGCGGTCAACTGGAAGGCATCGGCGCGACGCGGCAAGCTGATCGTGACCGATCGCGAGAGCGAGCGCGGACAGAACGTCCTCATCCTGATCGACTGCGGTCGCATGATGACCGCGCGCGCCGAGAGAGGACTCCGCGTGCTGGATTACGCGGTTACCGCGGCGCTCTCGCTGGCGGCGGTCGCGGCGTCGACGGACGACCGCGTCGGGATGATTGCGTTCGCGCGCGAGATCCTGGCGGCTACGGTACCGCGACGAATACGCGGCGGGCTCGCGCGCTTTACCGATACGCTTGCCGACGTCGAGCCGCGCTTCGAAGAGTCGGATTTCTCCGGTGCGTTCTGGCGTGTCCGGCACGTTTTGCGCAAGCGTTCGCTCGTCGTGATTTTGAGCGATGCGATCGGGGCGTTGACCTCGCCGGCCCTGAGCGCCGAACTCCAGGCGCTCGCGCACCACCATCGCGTGCTGGTCGCAGCCACCGCCGACGGTGCCGTCGCGCAGGCGCTCGCCGATGAACCCGTCGATCTCGACCAGGCGTATCGAGCCGCGGCCGCCTTGGCATTGGCCGAAGACCGGCGCAGCGCACTCGTCCGCTTGGAACGCATCGGCGTGAGCACGATCGACGTACCGGCGCCGCAACTCGCGGCGGCGGCGATCGAACGTTATCTGCGCATCAAGGAGCGCGGGCTACTCTGAGCCGGCGACGTCGGCGCTCCGGCCGGCGAGCGTAAAGTAGAGCAGGAGCAACATCGCCGTCGTCGCTCCGACGGCCAACCGCCCGTCGGCGGGCCAGCGTTGCGGCGACACGAACCCTTCGATGGTTCCGGCCACCACGAGCATCGATGCGACCCCGAGCATCAGCGTCCCGGCGCGTCGCGCGCCGCGAACGATCGCGTCGCGCCGCCGCAGTCGACCCGGTGCGAGGAAGCCGGCCACGACTGCGAGGCCCGCGCCGCCGGCGATTTGAATCGCGCTAAGCTCGATGACGCCGTGCGGTGCGATCGTCGCCCAGAAATCGCGGCCAAAGCCGGCCCGTGCGTAGAGCGCCGCCATCGCACCGAGCATCAGCCCGTTGGTCGCGATCACATACGCAGTGAGGGCGCCCAAGGTGATCGCGCCGGCAAATGCGACGATTGCGACGCGTACGTTGTTGGCGATGATTGCAACCGAGACCGCCGACGAGAAGTTTCGGTCGAAGCCGAAGTTCGAGTCGTGCAAGCTCTTGTGGATGCTCGCAGGCACGAGCGTCGAGGGGAGAAGCGCGTAGGCATCCGACGGACGCGCGGTGACCAGTGCGTAGGCGACGGCCGCAGCGACGATCGTGAGTGCCGCGCAGACGGCGACGAGGCCCAACGAGCGGCGCACCTCGCGCGGAAAAGTCACGGCGTAGAAACGCGCGATGCGCGATCCGCCGGTCTCGAGCGTCGGCGCGTAGACGCGGGCGTGCGCGCGCCCCACCAGCCGGTTGAGATACTCCAGCAGGCGCCGATCGTAGCCGCGCGCGGTTGCATAGGCGAGATCGTCGCAGGCGCTGCGATAGAGGCGCCCCAGTTCGAGGGGATCGACCGCGCGCGCGCGGCGTTCCAGGAGCGCGTCGAGGCGTTCCCAGAGGGATGCGCTACGCTCGAGGAAGGCGCTCTCTCGCACCGCGGGAGCTTCGGCAGCGCGCGTACCGGGCTCCCGCCGCGCCGCGTCGGCCGTACCGACCCGAGCGCGGCCGCGGCATTTGGGGGGCTTTGTCCCGCGCCGGCTAAATAGACGCAGCGGCGGGCGTCAGGCTCGCAATCATGGATCGCGACATCGACGTTCGGACCCCGGAACGGGTCGCCGTGAGTTATCAGCTGGCCGGCTTGGGAAGCCGCTTTTTGGCGTTGGGGATCGATCAGGCGATTCAACTCGGGGTCTTCGGCGCGATCGTGTGGGGCATCGTGCTCGTGGCCGGCAAGCTTCCGGCACATACGCCGAAAGGTTCGCCGCTGGCCGAGCAATCCACCGCGCTTGGGATCGCGATTGTGATCGCGCTGATCTTCGCGGTATTCTTCGCCTACTTCATCGTCTTCGAGAGTCTTTGGAACGGACAAACGCCCGGAAAGCGTGCGCTTGGAATCCGCGTGCTCCGCGACGGCGGCTAT
>DAIDGS010000078.1 GCA_027459845.1 Vulcanimicrobiota bacterium
GGACGCTTTGGCGCGGCGCTTGCTGCCGCCCGGGAAGGCGCACGACTGGACGTCGGCGCTGATGGATTTGGGTGCGACGGTCTGCACCGCGCGCCGGCCGGAATGTTCGCGTTGTCCGCTGCAGGCGCACTGCGTCGCCGCGCCGGTCGATGCCGCTGCCTTGGCGGCGTCGCGCCGGCGCCATCCGCGACGGCCCACCGCTGCGGTACCCTTCCATCGCTCGGCGCGCTACGCCCGCGGCCGCATCGTCGATCGCCTGCGCGACCTGCCGGCGCGCGCACGAATTTCGTTACTCGACCTGGGCGCGGAGTTGGCTGCGACGATCGGCGAACGAACGCCCGATGAGGTGGCGGCCCTGATCGATGGACTCGAACGCGACGGATTGATCGAGCGACACGCCGACGGACTTGCGCTGCGCGAGAGCTAGCGACGTCCGCGCCGTGCGTGACCGCTACAAAGTGGCGAGGTCGAGCACGACGTCGCAGTTGGCGGTCGCATCGCGCGGCTGCCCGGTGCGCTCGTCGTAGACCGAGTACGTCGCGATCGGTGCGGCGTAGAGCTGCAGCGAGTAGGCACTCACGTCGCAGACGTTGCGAACGCGATGGAGCTCGGTCGGTGCCAGGCGATGGTCGACGTCCCCGCGCCCAAGGGTGATGCGTCCGTCGGCGGAGAGCATCGGCGAGCGCGCCTCTGGGCCATCGTGGCGGGTGAAGTTTTCGACTTCGAGCGTGCCGTCGAGCATCAAAACCCAGCAGCGGGACGCACCGTGATCGTGGATCGGACTCACCGCGCCCGGCGCCCAGCGCATCGCGACGATTTCAAAGCGTGCGTCGAGGAGCAGCCGCGAGCGCGAATAGGCAAACGGAATGATCGGCAGCCGCTTGCGGTAACGTTCGAACGCCGCGGTGGCGCGCTCCATCGCCGCCGCGAACTCCGCGTCGCCGAGTAGCCGGCCGAGCGCGTCGGGAGCGAGCATCTCAGGAGGCCGCACTCAAGGCGCCGGCGGTATACTCCGCGGCGATGGCGGTGGCGATCGCCGCGGCCTGCGCGACGGTCTCCGGGACCGCGGTCGATTCGAAGAACATACCGCGCAGCGGTGGCCCCAAGGCGTAGAGGTGCGGATCGACCGTGCCTCGGGCCGATAGCGGGTGAAGATCCGCCGTCGCGTCGATTCCGAGACGCAGCCCGTCCGGGCGTACGATGCCGCTCGCGACGAGCTGGCGAACGAGGGGATCGTTCACGCGACGATAGTCTCCGTTCGGTCCGGTACAGTTGACGATGCCGGCGACGCGTAGCGGCGTTCGCCCGTCGGCGTTTGCGATAACCACCTCGAGATGCCCTGCCGTCGCCGGGGCGGCGTCGGCGACGCGCCCGCGATGGTGGACGATTCGGCCGGCGGCCGCGAGGCGCCGATGCGCGTCGGCCGTCTCGGGCGGAACCCGGTAGCGGTGAATCGCCCAGAAGGCGTGCAGGTGGCGCAGAAAGCGGCGCCGGTCGCGCTCGCTCCAGCCGGCCCAGATCGCGGGCGTGCCGCGCCGGATCGCCTCGACGACCTCGCGCCAGTCGCCGCCGGCGGCACTCCACTCGCGGGCGGCCCGGCGCAGGCTATGGAGGAGCGCGTGGGGCGAGTCGTCGCGGAGCGCGAGCGTTGCCGGATCGAGCGCGCGAGCGCGCGGGTTTTCGATGGCGGGAATCAACCCGTGGCGGGAGAGGACGTGAATCGTGCGCCGGCCCCGCCCCTCGAGCAGGGCGAGGGCGTCCATGGCGGTGAGCCCGCTCCCCACGATCAGGGCGTCGCCGGCGGGCAGCCGGCCGTCGAACCTCCACGGGTCGGCAACGAAACCGCCGAACGCGCGCAGCGCCGGGGGCAGAAAAGCATCGCTGGGCGGGAAGTTCCCGAGCGCGAGGACGACCCGCTCGGCGTGGCGCGCGATGCCGTTGCGATCGAGGATGGTGAACCCGGAACCTTGCGGGTAGAGCGCGACGGCCCGGGCGGCGACGGCGCGAAAGCCCGGGCGTGCGGCCAGTGCCGCGCGCGAACGCTCGGTCAGATAACGGCCGTAGTGCCGGCGGGTGATGAGCGCGTCGCCGGTCTCGCCGCCGAGCCAGCGCACCAGATCGTTGCGATCGGCCGGATTGGCGCTCATTGCGGTAGCCGTCCCGTTCATGTAGAGACGGTTGGAGCCGGTCGCGTAGGCGGTGCCCGGGCCGGGTGCGGTCGCGCCGAAGATCAGCGCGCGAAAGGCGGGCGGGGTACGCGCGGCGAGTTCGGCGAGCACCGACGCGCCCGCGAGTCCGGCGCCGATGATGGCGGTCTCGAAGCGCTCGACCGAATCCATGGCCTACTAGGTATCGGCACCTTTGCGCCGATCGACCATCCGCTCGAGCGCGCGAAAGATGCGCGGCACGAACTCGTGCTTGTAGGGGTACAGGTCGATCGGGTCGCTGGTGTGGACGAGCATGGCCGGGTCGGCTTCAAAGACGAGCAGTCGTCCCTCGCGGTCGACGGCGGCATCGATCCCGACGTACTCCAGCGCAAGCGCCGCCCCGACGGCGCGCACGGCGCGCTCGAGCGGCCCGGCGAAATGCGAGCGCCAGTCGGCCAGAAACTCGGCCTCTTCCGCGCGCATCCAGGCGTTCTCGGCCATCGGTGCGTTGTAGTAGTGAATCATCCAGTTTTGCGAAATTGCCATATGCACCGGATAGGGCTCGCCGTCGACGTAGACGATGCGATACTTGCGAAAGTATCCGTCGTCACCGGCGTAGTCGACGAACTCGGAGACGAACAGTTCGGCGGCCGAGACCTCGCTCAGATAGCGGTGCAACGCGTCGCCGGAGGCGACCCGCTCGAGCCCGTGCCCGGCGTGCGAGCCGACCGGCCGCACGATCAGCGGATACCGCAGCGTCGCGGCGGTGGCCGCGAGCGTACCGCGCGTCACGCGCTGCGTCGGTGCGACGCGCGCGCCGGTTCCGTGCAGCGTACCGGCCAGCGCCAGGCGCCCGGTTCGGGACACCGCCTGCGCGCGGTTGAGCAGCGGTCGCGACTGCCGATCGGCGAACTCCGCAGCCCAGCGCAGCGGCTCGGCCGACGTCTCCGATTCGGCGATCGCATTGAAGACGACGTCGTACGGCGGAAGCGCGCGTTCGCTCGAACTCCCGTCGACGAGATAGAGCTTGTGGACGCTGGTGGTGAGCGGATCGAAGATGAAATCGACCGGTACGTTGGCTTGCCAGTCGCCGGGCGTACACAGCACCAGGATGCTGCGCGCGGCATGCGGCGCGACGTGCGAGAACAGGCGTTGCCTTTCGAGCGCGCGGCGCTGATGTTCGAGCGCGCGCTCCGGCTCGCCGACGATCTGGAAGAGCTCGTAGAGACCCAGGTGCGCGGCGATCGAGGCTGGGTCGAGTGCCAGGGCGGCGTCGAATTCGTCGCGTGCCTCGGCGGTTTTGCCCAACCGCAGCAGAAGTCGCGCGCGTCCGGTGCGCGCGGCAACCATCCGCGGGGCGCGCAGCAGCGCCGCGTCGTACGCCTGCAGCGCGGCGTCGAGCGACCCCATCGCTTCGAGGGCGTTCGCGAGGTTGTGATAGGGCCCGACCGCGCTCGGGGCGTGCGCGATCGCTTCCGAAAACGCCGCTACGGCCTCGGGATACCGGCCGGCCGACATCAGGTCGATACCACGGTCGTTGCACTGCTGTAGGTGGTTGGGCACAGCCGGTCATTCAGGCGGAAGGCCGGGCCGTCCCGCTGCCGGAAACCGGGCGGCGTGCCGAAAATCCCCTTCCCCACCAAGACGGTTTCAGCGCGCGTTGCCGCCGCCGAGCTGGCCCTGCTGGAGGGTGCCTACCCGCGCGCGCAAACGGCGCTGACCTACCGCAATCCCTTCGAACTGCTGATCGCGGTGATCCTCTCGGCACAGTGCACCGACGCGCGCGTCAATCTGACCACGCCGGCGCTCTTTGCGAAGTATCCGACCCCCGAAGCGTTGGCGCACGCGCGCGTCGCCGACGTCGAGCGCATCGTCAAATCGTGCGGCTTCTTTCGAATGAAGGCCAAGAACATCGTGAGCGCGGCAACCGACCTGGTGACCCGCTTCGGCGGCGAGGTTCCACGCTCGCGCGAGGCGCTGGAGTCGCTGGCCGGCGTCGGCCGCAAGACGGCGAGCGTCGTGATGGCGGTAGCTTTCGAGGAGCCGGCTTTGGCGGTCGATACCCACGTCTTTCGGGTCGCTCACCGGCTCGGGTTGACGCTCGGTCCCACACCGCGCGCGGTCGAAGAGGACTTGAAGCGCCTCGTCCCGCGCGATCGCTGGGCACACGCGCACCACTGGCTGATCCTGCACGGTCGCGAGGTGTGTATTGCGCGCGCGCCGCGTTGCGGTAGTTGCGTCGCGCGCGAACTCTGCCCGACCCCGGCGATCATCCGCCGGATGGTCGCCGAGCGCGTTGCGGCCGGCCCGGCTACAACGAAAGCGGGCCGCCGCGCTCCAAATGCGCGGGGCGCGGCAACTCGGCCTCGGCGGCGATCGCCTTGAGCAGATCGGAGGGGCTCAGCGCGGCACCGTAACCGACCTCGGTTGAAATGATCGAGAGGTTGATGAGGGCCGGCGTCTCGGCGTTCGGGTCGAACTGGTAATCGCCGTCGAGATCGAGCCCGCGAACGCGCACCAGTTGATGCACCGCGTCGAGGTCGAGTGCGACGCGCCGCTCGCCGAAGCGCAGCCGGATGCGCAGCGGGCGCTCGAGTTGAACGACCTTAGCCCCGCCGCGCGCGCCGAGAATCGCGTTAAGGCGAACCGAGCCCGCCTGCAGTCCGCGCGCGAAGCGGCGCAACGACTCCTCGGCATCTTCGGGTTTCCCCTCGTTCGCGCCGTCGCTCGCGCCGTCGATGGCCTTGGCGAGTTCGCGACGGGCGCGAATGCGCTCGGCGGCGGCGACGATCGGATTTTGTGCGGTAAAGGCGGGGTCCATCGGGTCGGGCATCTCCGCCGATGCTTCCGCCCGGCCGCGCTGCGAACCCGCCGCTCGCAAAAAAGCGGCGCAGGCGATCGATGTCGCGCTGCGCCGCTGCGAACGGAATGAGAACGTAGGTTACGGTTTCTTGGTGGACTTCGGGGCCGGCTTCTTGGCCGTCGTCTTGGCGGCCGGCTTCTTGGCGGTCATCTTGGTGGCCGGCTTCTTGGCGGCCGGCTTCTTGGCGGTCATCTTGGTGGCCGGCTTCTTGGCGGTCATCTTGGTGGCCGGCTTCTTAGCCGTCATCTTGGTGGCCGGCTTCTTGGCGGTCATCTTTGTGGCGGTCTTCGGGCTGGCTTTCGGAGCCGGGCTGGCGGCCATGGCCGTGCCGGTCAGAAGAAACGCCGACGCGAGGAACGCTGCGAGTGCCTTGTTCATAGAGTGTGCACCTCCTTTCGCAATTCGAGTAGTGCCCGGCCGCGCGGGTACGTGCGACCGAACCCCTCCGTTCTTTTAAGAACGGGTCGAGGGTGAGCCGAGTTCGCCTCGGCGCGGGCCCTCCCTTGCTTAAGGGCTTAAAATTTCATGAGCGCGCGGGCGGCTTCAGCGCTTGGCTTTGCCGACCAGATTGCGCGCCACGACCAGCCGCTGAATCTGCTGGGTGCCTTCGTAGATCTGGGTGATCTTGGCATCGCGCATCATCCGCTCGACCGGGTACTCGCACGAGTAGCCGAACCCGCCCAGAACCTGAACGGCATCGGTCGTTACCGACATTGCGACGTCGCCGCACTTGAGCTTTGCCATCGCGGCCCAGAGCGTCACGTCGGGTGCACCTTCGTCACACTTGCGCGCGGCTTCGTAGAGCAACGCCCGCGCGGCTTCGACCTCGGTCTTCATATCGGCGAGCATGAAGCCCACCCCCTGATGTTGCCCGATCGGCTTGCCGAACGCGATCCGGTCCTTAGCGTACGCCGTTGCGTAGTCGAGCGCGCCGGCGGCGATCCCGAGGGCTTGTGCGGCAATGCCGGGGCGCGACTTGTCGAGAACTTTCATGGCGATGGTGAACCCCTCGCCTTCCTCGCCCAGCCGATTGGCCGCGGGAACGACGCAGTCTTCGAAGATCAACTCGACCGTCGGTGAGCCCCGGATGCCCATCTTTTTCTCTTTCTTGCCGACGTGGAACCCGGGCGTGCCTTTTTCCACGACGAAGGCGCTGACGCCGCGCGATCCGGCGCTCGGGTCGGTGACGGCAAAGACGCAGACGACGTCGGCGACGCTCCCATTGGTGATCCAAATCTTCTGCCCGTTGAGCCGGTACTCGTCACCGTGACGCTCGGCGCGGGTGCGCATCGATCCCAGCGCGTCCGAGCCGCTCGAAACTTCGGTGAGCGCGTATGCGGCGAGGTGTTCGCCCGAGGCGATCTTGGGCAAGAAGCGCTGCTTCTGTGCTTCGCTGCCGCCGATCATGATCGGCAACATCCCGAGCTCTTGCACGGCCACGATCAGCGAGCTCGAGGCACACGCCTTGGCGACCTCCTCGACGACCTTTACGTACGTGAGGAAGGTGCCCCCGAGTCCGCCGTACTCGGCCGGAATGGGGATGCCGAGCAGATCGTTCTCGGCGAAGAGTTCCTTGACGTCCCACGGAAACTCACCGCTTTCATCGATCGCGGCGGCGCGAGGAGCGACCTTTTCGTTGACCAGCTCGCGTACCACCGCGAGCATGAGGGACTCTTCGTCGTTGCTGCCGGCGTGCGGCGCTACCATAGCCATGAGCGTTGCTTTCTCCTTATGGGCGCGGTTTCCACGCGGGCGGGAGGCGTTCCGTTCGAGGGCGCATAGACTCGCCTATGGAGAAAGTCTATTCCTCTGCGGCCGTCGCGGTGGCCGACATCGCGAGCGGCTCCTCGCTTGCCGTCGGCGGATTCGGCCTCAATGGAATCCCGCATAACCTCATCGGGGCGCTCCTCGAGGCCGGCCCGACCGATCTGGTGACGGTTTCGAATAACTGCGGGGTCGACGGCTGGGGGCTCGGCGTGCTGCTCGACAATCACCGCATTCGGCGAACGACCGGCTCGTACGTCGGTGAGAACAAGGAGTTCGAGCGGCAGTACCTGGGCGGCGAACTCGAAGTCGAACTCTGTCCGCAAGGCACCCTGGCGGAGCGTCTGCGCGCGGGCGGGTGCGGCATTCCGGCCTTCTACACGCCGGCCGGCGTCGGAACGCTGGTCGAAAGCGGTGGCTTGCCGTGGAAGTACGATGGTGCGGGGAACGTGGCCGTCGCGTCGCCGCCCAAGGAGCGGCGTAGCTTCAACGGGCGCGACTACGTCTTGGAGGAGGGCATCGTCTGCGATTTCGCGTTGGTGCGGGCGTCGATCGGCGATCGCGCCGGAAACCTCATCTTCCACAAAGCGACGCGCAACTTCAACACGCTGTGCGCGATGGCCGGAAAGATCACGATTGCCGAGGTCGAGGAGTTGGTCGAACCCGGCGCGATCGATCCCGAAGCGGTACACTTGCCCGGAATCTTCGTACAGCGCCTCGTCGCCGTCGGCCCCGGCGGCAAACGCATCGAACGCAGCACGACGCGCACGAGGCGCTAGTGCCGACGGAGCACAGGAGGTGCGTAGCCCTTATTTCTTTGAAAGGACGGTAGAACGCAGGATGGCACTCACGCGAAACCAGCTCGCGGCGCGAGTTGCGCAAGAACTCCCCGACGGAGCATACGTCAACCTCGGCATTGGGTTGCCGACGCTGATTCCGAACTATGTCCCTGCGAACGTCACCGTGACCCTGCAGAGTGAGAACGGCATCCTCGGCATGGGACCCTATCCGTTCGAGGGCGAGGAGGATCCCGACCTCATCAACGCCGGCAAGGAGACCGTCACGGTGCTTCCGGGTGCATCGTTCTTCGATTCGGCAACCTCGTTTGGGATGATTCGCGGCGGTCACATCGACTTAGCCGTCCTGGGCGCGATGCAAGTCTCCGAACGCGGCGATCTCGCCAACTGGATGATCCCCGGTAAAATGGTCAAGGGCATGGGCGGCGCGATGGACCTGGTTCACGGCGCCAAGCGCGTCATCGTCATGATGGAACACGTCGCGAAGGGCAACGCGCACAAGATCGTGCGTGAATGCGACCTTCCTTTGACGGGTCGTGGCGTCGT
This sequence comes from Vulcanimicrobiota bacterium, assembly GCA_027459845.1. GTDB lineage: Bacteria > Vulcanimicrobiota > Vulcanimicrobiia > Vulcanimicrobiales > Vulcanimicrobiaceae > DAIDGS01. Next base: position 8,118 of record DAIDGS010000078.1, read on the forward strand.
CGGACGCATCATCACCGATCTGGGTACCATCGACGTCGCGTCCGAAGGGTTGGTCCTGCGCGAGCTCGCTCCCGGCGTCAGCGTCGCCGAGATCGTCGCTGCGACCGGTGCGAAGCTGCACGTACCGGACGCTCCGGCCGTTATGCAGATTCCCGCGGTAGCGTGAGCGCGTCGCCGGGCCGATCACGAAACTGGGTGCGATAGAGGCGGGCGTAGAGACCGCCCCGCGCCAGGAGTTCGGCATGGCGCCCCTGCTCCACGAGCCGGCCGTTCTCGAGAACGAAGATCGCGTCGGCGGCTTGCACCGTCGAGAGCCGATGCGCGATCACCAAGCTGGTACGACCGCGCATCGCCGTTTCGAGCGCGGCTTGAATGGCCGCCTCGTTCTCCGAATCGAGCGCGCTGGTCGCTTCGTCCAAGATGAGGATGCGAGGATCCTTGAGCAGCACGCGCGCGATCGCCAAGCGCTGACGTTCGCCGCCGGAGAGTTTGTGGCCGCGCTCGCCGACGATCGTATCGTACCCATCGGGTAAACTCGCGATGAAATCGTGGATGTTGGCCGCACTTGCCGCAGCGTGCAGCTCGGAATCGGTCGCATCGGGCTTGCCGTAGCGCAGATTGCCGGCGATCGTATCGTGGAAGAGATAGGTCTCCTGCGTCACGATGCCGATCCCGCGGCGCAGCGATTCGAGCGTGACCGTGCGAAGGTCGTGGCCGTCGATCGAAACGACGCCCTCTCTCGGGTCGTAGAAACGCGGAACCAACTGGGTGATCGTCGTCTTGCCCGCGCCCGAGGGACCGACAAAAGCGGCGATCTTCCCGGGCTCGATGACGAACGAGACGTTATCGAGCACCGTGCGCGTGCGATCGTACCCGAAGCTTACGCGGTCGAAGGCGATGCGGCCGCGAACCGGTGGCAGGTCGACGGCTCCGGGCGCATCGTACGCTTCGGTTTCCATGTCGAGATAGTCGAAGATGCGCTCGAAGACCGCCAGCGCACTGACGATCTGCACCTGAACGCCCGCCAGGGTTGCGGCCGGCCCGTAGAGCCGCCCCTGGATGAAGGCAACGAACGCGACGATGACGCCGACTTGGAGGTGCCCGGCAATCGCCATCCAGCCGCCGCCGAACCACACCACGGCCGGTCCCACGACGACCATCGCCGTCACCGAGGCGATGAACCAGCGGCCGACCATCGCGAGGCCGATCTCAAGCTGCATCAACTTGGTGCCGACGTCGTAGAAGCGCGAGCGCTCGTAAGACTCGCGCGCGAACGACTTGATGAGGGTGATCCCCGAAATCGAGAGCGTCTCTTGCGTGATCGACTCGATCTGGTCGCGCTGCTCGCGGGTACGCTTGCGGATCTCATACATGCGGCGCCCGACCGGCCCCAGCGGTAAGACCATCAAGGGAACGATTGCGACCGAGATAAGCGCGAGCTGCCAGTCCCAGACGAACATGGCGACCAGCGTGGTGAGGATCGTTACGACGTTGGTGACGATCGAGGTGATCGTGCCGGTGACGACGTTGTCGATATTGTCGACGTCGTTGCTCACGCGGTTCATGATCTCGCCGGTCTTGGTGCCCGTGAAGAAGGCGATCGGCATGCGGTGGAGGTGCGTGACCAGGCGGGTGCGGATGTCGCGCATGATGCCTTCGCCGACGACCGAGTTCAGGTACCCCTGAAGCACGCCGATCGCCGCTGCGGCGAGCGCGGAGCCGACGATCAGCGCGACGTCGATGCCGAGCGCGCGGAGGTCGTGCTGCGGGATGCTGACGTCGATGATGCGGGCCGTCACGAATCCGGGAATCAGCCCCAGCAGCGAGGCCACCACGATGCAGGCCAGGACGGTCGTCTGCGCCCGCCAGTAGGGCAGAAAGAGCGCGCCGATGCGCCGCCACTCGACTCGTCGCTTGACGCGCGGCTTGTCGGGACTGTACATCGAGGACCACATCAGTCCGTGCCCGGACATCATGGGCGCGCACCGATCAGCACGTGGCGGCTTCCTGACGAGGGCATCAGGCGTCCCTTTCGACGCAGCGCGCTCGACGGTCTGCTCGCCGGCTCAGGCATCGCGGCGAGCGTCGGAGCAGCCGCGGCGAGCGGGCAACTGAAGAAGAACGTTCCGGCGACGGCGACGGAACGCTGCGCCAACGGCCCTGCGATATCGTGCTCGCAACGCAACCCGTTATCCGATGGAGAGATGCTTGTGAACCGCTTCCGCCGCCCCCTCGTCGTCGCCACACTGATCGCGCTCGCCCCGGTGGCCACACTGCTCGCCCCGTCCCCTGCGCTGGCGCGCCCTACGAGTGCCACTTCAACGCTAGGCGTGCCGGCGCCGACCCCGGCGCTGGCGCCGGCCGACGAGTATTTTGGCCCCTTGGCAATGAGCGTACTGGGTATACGCAATGAACTCGGCCGGCTGCGGGCTCGCTTGGACGCCTCGCGGCGCGGTGCGGGTTCAGCGTTAGTGCTGGCGCGCCAAATCGCTAGATCGATCCACGCTTGGGAGGCTCGCTACCCCAAGGATCCGTGGATCGGCGTTCAGCTGCTGGCATTGCTACACGTGTACGCACATGTCGGTAGCCCTCAGGGGCACCGATCGGAGTTGCACTGCCTGGCGTGGATCCTCGCGAAGTACCCGGCGCAATCCGACGCTGCGTTGGCGATCGTAACGGGCGCCGCAGGCCACCGCCAGGCGCCTCTCACCAATGCCGCGTTGGTGAGCGATCTCGCGCCGTCGAGAGCAAAGCGGTAGCCCGGCAATGCTCGCGGCTTCAACTCGGCGTTCAGCGCGCCACGGCAACCTGATGCAGGTTTACCTTGTTGCCCTCAGCGTCCAGCAGCGACGTCATGCGGCACACGGGCGTCGCGTACGGCTCCTCGACTGCGATGCCCTTGGCGCGCAAATCCGCAATCGCGGCGTCGAGGTCGTCGACCTCGAAGACGATTCCGGCAGCCGATCCCGGGTCGCGGCCGAGCCACGCCGCAGTCATGATCGCGAAGCAGCCGGTCCCGACATCGGCCTCATCATACATGGCAACGCCGTTCTCTTCGTAAGCACCCTTGAACGCGAGTCCCAGCGAGCGCGCGTACCAGGCGCACAGTGCCCGCACGTCCCGTGCGGGATAGGCGGTAAAGGCAATATCTCGGATCACGACGTCATACCTCCGATGCGCGTTGCGAAGAGCGAGAGACGTTCTTCGAAGGAGAGCAGAATCACGCCGGTGAGGGCCATCAGCGCGTTGGGACCCCAGGCTGCGACCGCCGGCGGAATCAGACCGTTGCGGCCGAGCGCGGCGCTTGCCGACGTCAAGAGGTAGTAGACGAAGAAGATGACCACGGCGACGGCCATCGCGACCGTCCGGCCGCGCCGTCCGAAGCGAAACGCCAGCGGAAGGGCAATGATAACGCTGACCAATGCGGCAAACGGAAAGGCGATCTTATCGGCCAGCTGCACCTGCATCTGGCCGAGCGCCGTTCCGCCCATCCCCTCGGCCTCCATGCTGGCCACTTGGGCGCGGATCTGTTTCGAGCTCATCGACGAGGCGTCCGAGTTCATCCGAGTCGTGAACTGCGCGGCCTCTTGGCTCACCGGCAATCCCATCGCGATTACGCGCGCGTAACTCTGCGAGGTGACGTAGCCGTCGAGATTGTAGCGGGTCTCGATTGCGTCGTGCAGGAGTATCGACGAGCCTTTGAGCGTCGCGGTCTTGGCCACTAGGGTCTCGGTCCACGGCCCGTCGCGCGCCGGTTTGAAGAGCTTGACGTCTTCGAGCACCTTCCCATTGTCGGATACTTGTCCGACGTAAAGGACGTTGCCGGTATCGGCATCCTTGTTGAAAAACTGTGGCTGTACCGGAAGCGAGGCGGTGCGATAGATGATCTGATAAAACGTTCGCTGCGAGAGATCGACCGATGCGGGTGTAATGTATTCGTTGAAGAGCAGCGCCACGAAAACGGCCGCGACGCCAAAGAGCAGTGGCGTTCGGCAAATCCGTAGCAGGCTGATCCCCGACGTTCGCATGGCGATGACCTCGTTGTCGCCGATCAAGCGACCCATCGCGATCATCGCGGCAAAAAGCGTGGCGAAGGGTACTGCGAGATCGATCGACTGAGGAACCCGCAACACCACAAAGCGCAGCACCAAGAAGAACGGCGCGTGCTGGTTGATCAGAAAGTCGAACGACGCAAAGATGATGCTGAACGCCCAAAACAGAAAAAACGCGGCGAACGCAAAGACGAACGGCGGTGCGAGCTCGTTGAGTACGTAGCGATCGAGGATCGGAAGACGCAAGCGCGGCACGCGCAAACCGTTAGCCGGGCTTGCGCCCGTTGCGCAGTCCGGCCAGCTCCTTGAAGAGCTTCTTTTCCTTGTCGGAGAGCGCTTGGGGCAGTTGGCCGATCAGCCGTACGTACTGATCGCCCGAGCCGCCGCCTTTGACCTTCGGCATGCCTTTGCCCGAGAGGCGCAGCAGCCGATTGTTTTGGGTGCCTTCCGGAATGGTCATCGCGACCTGCCCCGAGAGCGTCGGGACTTTGACTTCCCCGCCGAGCAGCAAATCGTAGATGCTGACCGGGAGGTCGACGTACAGGTCGTCACCCTTACGCTTGTAGGTTTGATCGTCGTGCAGCTTCACGATCAGGTGGAGATCGCCGTTGGGCCCCCCGTTCACCCCGATCCCGCCTTGGCCGGCCAAGCGAATGCGCTGGTTTTCGCCGATCCCCTTTGGGATCGACACGTCGAACTTCTTGGTTTGAAGGATCCGGCCGGTGCCGTGACACTGCGGGCACAGCCGCCCGTTTTCGGTTCCGGTGCCGCGGCAGCGCGGGCAGAGGTCCTCGACTTGTAGCGAGATCGCTTTCTTGCCGCCGTCGTAGACGTCGCGAAGGTCGAGCTCGATGGTCGTTTCGAGGTCCTGTCCGCGCTGCTGAAAGGCGTTGGCGGAGGGCGTTTGGCGCCGGCCGATCCCCGAAAAGAACATGTCGAAGAAGTCCGAGAAACCGCTGGGACCGGCAGCGCCCGGTCCACCGAAGTTGAACTCGAAGCCCTCGTCGCCTTGCTGCGTGCGGTACTGGCGCTGCTGCTCCGCCTGACGTGCCGCCTGCTGCCAGTTGGGTCCGAGCACATCATACTTCTTGCGCTTCTCCGGATCGCCCAGGACTTCGTACGCCTCCGAGATTTCCTTGAACTTCTCTTCGGCTTCCTTGGCGTTGTTGGGATTCGCGTCGGGGTGCCATTTGCGCGCCAGCTTGCGATACGCCGATTTGATGTCTTTTTCCGCGGCGTTTTTGGGGACGCCCAGCAGCGCGTAGTAATCTTTGTAGTTCATCCGTCGCGCTTGGCTACCACGACCTTGGCCGGACGCAACAGCTCGTCGCCGATCGTATAGCCCTTTTCGGCAACGCCCACGACGGTGTCGTCGTCGACGCCGTCCGCTTGCGAAGTCCCGATCGCCTCGGCAACGCGCGGATCGAACGGCTTGCCGTTCACGTCGATTTCCTTGACGCCTTCGCCTCCCAGTACCGCCTCGAATCCGCGCAACGTCTGCTCGATGCCGTTACGCAGCCCGCTCCCTTCCGAGTTTGCGGCCAGCGCGCGTTCGAGATTGTCGAGCACCGGAAGAAAGCGCTCCAGCAGATGCTTGCGGTGGTTGAGAACGACCGCCTCGACGTCGCGCTGCACGCGCTTCTTGTAGTTCTCGAAATCGGCCATCGCCAGCAAAAACTTGTTGTAGTTGTCGTCGGCCCGCTCGTTGGCGGCCTTCAAGAGATCGTCGAGCGCCGGTTCGCCGCCGCCGTAGGCGGTCTCGGCGGCCTCGTTTTTCGTCAACGTGGGTTCGTCAAACATGCGAAACTATCACCAACTGCATAAGTGGATTCGAACGAGGCGCGCGACGGTCGCGGTGCAGCGCTTGCTGCACCGCGACCGTCGCGCAACGCCGTACTACTTGGCCTCCTTGAACTCCGCGTCGATCACGTCGTCGCTCGGCGGCGGCGCGCTTTCGGTGCTCCCGTTCGAGCCGGCGGCGGCTCCCGCTGCCGCGGCTTCGCCGTTGGGGGACGTCGCCTTGTACAGCAACTCGGCCATCTTGTAGCTGGCTTGCTGTAGCGCTTCAACCGCCGGCTTGATCTCTGCAACGGTGCCGTTTTCGCTGACGCGTTTGAGTTCGGCTAGCGCCTTTTCCACTTCGCCTCGCGCCGTGGCGTCGAGCTTTTCGCCGACTTCCTTGAGCGACTTCTCGGTCGAGTAGATGAGGCTCGACGCGTCGTTGCGCACCTCGGCCTCTTCGCGCTTGGCCTTGTCGGTAGCGGCCTGCAACTCGGCGTCCTTCACCATCTGGTCGACCTCTTCTTTGGAGAGATTGGTCGACGCGGTGATCGTGATCGCTTGTTCCTTGCCGGTGCCGAGATCCTTGGCGCTCACATTCACGATGCCGTTGGCATCGATGTTGAAGGTGACTTCGATCTGTGGAACGCCGCGCGGCGCCGGCGGAATGCCTTCGAGGCGGAAGCGGCCGAGAGTCTTGTTGTCCTGAGCCATCGGGCGTTCGCCCTGCAGCACGTGGATGTCGACCGAGGTTTGGCCGTCCTCCGCGGTGGTGAAGACCTGCGACTTCTTGGTCGGGATGGTCGTGTTACGGTCGATCAACTTGGTCATCACGCCGCCCAGCGTCTCCAACCCGAGCGAGAGCGGTGTGACGTCGAGCAATACGACGTCGCGCACTTCGCCCGCGAGGACGCCGGCCTGAATGGCGGCGCCGATCGCTACGACCTCGTCGGGGTTGACGGTGAGGTTGGGATCCTTGCCGGTCAGCTTCCGGACCAGCTCCTGAATCACCGGCATGCGGGTCGATCCGCCCACCATGACGACTTCGTCGATCTTCGAGATGTCGATCTTGGCATCGGCGAGGGCTTGTTTGAACGGGCCGATGCAGCGATCGGTGAGATCGCTGGTCAGCTCTTCGAACTTGGCCCGCGTGAGCGTGTAGTCGAGATGCTTGGGACCATCTTGATCGGCGGTGATAAACGGCAGATTGATGGTCGTCTGGACCACGTTCGAGAGTTCGATCTTGGCTTTTTCCGCGGCTTCGGTGAGGCGCTGCATCGCCTGCTTGTCTTTGCCGAGGTCGACGCCCTGATCGCGACGGAACTGATCGACCAGCCACTCGACGACGCGCCGGTCGTAGTCGTCGCCGCCGAGA
>DAIDGS010000079.1 GCA_027459845.1 Vulcanimicrobiota bacterium
ATTTTCGCGCAGCAGCCCACCCGCGAACACCAACGGCAGCCCGCGCTCGGTCGCACCGCAGGCGCCCGCCAGCGCACGCACCAGTTCGAAGAGGTCGAGCGCGGCAGCCTGAACGATCTTGGTCGCGCTACGATCGCCCGCGGCCGCGCGCGCGATCACCAACGGGGCGAGCGCGGCAACCGCCGCGACGACGTCCTCACCCGCCAGCCGGGCGACCAGCGCGCGCGCGTCGTCGGCGGCGTAGTGCGCCGCCAGCGCGTCCACAAAACCGTCGCGAGGGGCGCGGCCGTCGAGCGCGCGCAGCAACATGCGCAGCGCCGAAGCGCCGATCGCATACCCCGAGCCTTCGTCGCCGAAGGCTGCGCCGAGACCGCCGCGGCGAAACGATTGCCCCGCGACTTCGGCGTACGCGAGCGATCCGGTGCCGGCGATCAAGGCCATGGCATCGCCGCTGGGAACGCCGGCGCGCAGGGCCGGAACGCCGTCGTGCGTGACGACCAGCCGGCTCGCGTCGAAGCGTTGCGCCAGCGCCGCATGCAGGGCGTCGCGCAGAGCGGCGTCGCCGCCGCCGGCGATGCCGACCGCCAGCGCCGCGATCCCTTCGCCGCGCGCGAGCGCGGCAACCGCGTCGCCGATCGTGACGGCGGCGCGCGCGGCTCCGACGCGCGCCAGGTTGGCCGCGGCGGCCGTTGCGATCTGCAGCACGCGGCCGTCGGGTTCGGCCAGCGCGACCCGGGTGGAACTTGCGCCGGCGTCGACGCCTACGATGCGGCCGCGCACTCGCGTTCGATCCGTTCGAGCAAAGCGGAAAGCCGGAACGGCGCGATCGCGCCGAGCAGCGCGCCATAGCGCGCGCCGGTAGCGGCCGGCATGCCGGCCGGCCGGCCACGCAGCGTTTCGTAGCCGAGGACGGCGAAGGCGATCGCCTCTTTGGCGTGTGGATCGACGCCGAACACCGCGCTGCTCTCGATCCGTGCCCGCGGAAGCCGAGCGGTCAAACGCATCATGATCGCCTGGTTCGCGACGCCGCCGCCGCTAACCAGCACGCGCGCGCCGGCATACCCGGCGGATTCGAGCGCCGCTCCGATGGACGCTGCCGTGAGCTCGGTCAGCGTCGCGCAGCCGTCCTCCAGCCCGAGCGGCTGCAGGTGGGCGCGATAACGCGCCAGCCAGTCGACGTTGAAGCGTTCGCGCCCGGTCGATTTCGGCGGGGCGAGCGCGAAGTAGGGGTCCTCCAGCATCGCAGCCAGCGCGGCGGCATCGGCACGTCCGGCCCGCGCGTAGGCGCCGTCGCGATCGTAGCGCTCGCGTGCCGCCGTCCGCTCGGTGACGAAGGCGTCCAACACCACGTTGGCGGGGCCGACGTCGAAGGCGCCGGCCACACCGCCGCCGGCGGGCAGTAGGGTGACGTTTGCGATCCCGCCGAGATTGAGGGCCACGCGATCCTCACCCGGCTCCGCGAGCAGCAGCGCATCGACGTACGGAACCAGCGGCGCACCTTGCCCGCCCGCCGTACAGTCGGCCGTACGAAAGTCGAAGACCACGCTCGCCTGGAAGGCCTCGCGCAACGCGAACGGATTCCCCACTTGCAGCGTCACGCCCGCATCCCCGTCGTGCCACACCGTTTGTCCGTGCGAGGCGACGTAATCGGGCGGTGCCGTTACGACGCGGCGACCGGCAGCGACGAACGCATCGCCCAAACGCCGGTGCAGCTCCGCGACGCCACGCGTACTGCCCGTCGCCGGCGGTAGCGCGGCGCGCAACGCCGCCTGCGTGGTTGCGTCCAACGGAACCGTCGCGAACGCGCGCAGCGCCACGCGATAGCCGCTCGCGCGCGGAACGATCTCGACCAGGGCGGCGTCGACGCCGTCGAGCGAGGTGCCGCTCATCATGCCGAGTGCAATCATGCGAGGTCCGCAACGATCGCGTCGTAGAAGGCCGCCCGCAGATCGCGCGTGTCGCGGCGCCCAAAGTAGACCGAGTTGGTGAGCAGCACGCCCTGCAGATCGCGGTGCGGATCGGCCCACACGCAGGTGCCGACGAAGCCGGTATGCCCGAAGCTGCGCGCATCGAAGCGCGCGCCGCACGAGTTTTCATCGGAGGTCTTCAGCGCCCAGCCCAGACCGCGGCGCAGCGTCGGATCGGCCGCCGCTTCGCGCACGGCGGCGCACGCCAGGTCGGCCGGAAGCAGCGACGCGTGTCGGCCGGCCGCCGGTGCCAAGTAGCCTTCGGTCAGCCACGCGACATCGGCCGCGGTCCCGAACAACCCGGCGTGTCCGCCGGCGCCGCCCATGAGGTAGGCCTTCTCGTCGTGCACGTACCCTTGCACCCGCCCGCGCCACCCGTCGCGCTCGGTCGCGGGAATCGCGGCGCGCTCGCGCGCCGGCGGGCGAAATCCGAGCGTCGGTCGTCCGAAGCGCGCGGCGATCAGCGTCGGCAGGGCCGCAGCGCCGGCGCGTTCGAGCAGCGCTCCAAGCGCAATGAAACCCAAGTCGCTATAGATCACGCGCTGCCCGGGTGTCGCGAGTAACGGTGCGTGCAGCGTGAAGTCCACGACGTTGCGATCCAAAATCGTGCGGTAGTCGGCACCCGAATCCATTCCCGAGCGGTGCGCGAGGAGATCGCGCAGCGTGATCGCCGCGTGCGGTTGCCCTCGCCATTGCGGCAACCACTGCGCCGCCGGCGCATCGAGTTCGAGCCGTCCACGCGCAACCGCGTCGAGCGCCAGCGTCGCCACGAAGAGCTTGGTCAACGACGCGAGATCGAAGCGCGTATCGACCGCGACCGGCTGCGCGTGCGGACCGCGGCGGGTCGCACCGTACGCACGTTCGAAGCACATGCGCCCACCGCGCTCGATGCGCGCCACCGCGGCGGTAAAGCGCGTGCCGGTCGCGGCCCGCAACACGGCATCGACGCGGCCGAAGCGGCTAGCGCGCACGGGCCAACTCCACCGGCAGCCGGCCCTGCGGCATCGATCCGCCGAAGAGCAC
>DAIDGS010000080.1 GCA_027459845.1 Vulcanimicrobiota bacterium
GCGCAAACCCTACCGGAGCGCTTGCCGGGCGGCGGGGGGCTGTGGTACGGTTGCGCGGTCGCCGGGACGGGCCGAGGCGCCGGTACCCGCGCGAGACCATCCTGTTGTAAGGAGCGTTCGAACGTGCCCCTCACCAAAGAACAAAAGGCGGAGATCGCCGGCAAGTACGGCCGTGGGTCCAACGACACCGGTTCGGCCGAAGTCCAGATCGCGATCCTGACCGCATCGATCAACCAGCTCACCGATCACCTGAAGGTGCACAAGAAGGACCACCACAGCCGCCGCGGGTTGCTCCTGCAGGTCGGCCAGCGCCGGCGCCTTCTCAGCTACCTGCAGAAGAAGGACGTGGAGCGCTACCGCACCCTGATCGGCGAACTCGGCCTGCGCCGCTAGCCCAAAGGCACCGGGTTGAGCCGGTGCCGGAGCGGGAGCGCTTAAAACGACGCGGAAGGCTCGCGCATGCGCGCCCCGCTCGTTTTGCGCTCGAAGACCGCCAGCATCGTCGGGTTGGTCATCGCGCTCGGTTGGCCGCTGCTCTTCCTGGCGACGCCGTGGCAGGCGCACCAAAACATCGCCAACGCGGGCCAGGATGTCGGCGTGCTGATCGCCGAGTGGGTCGCCTTTGCCGTCATCGCGGCGATCGTCGTGTTCTGGGAGCGGTTGCCGCTCTTTGCGTCGGTCGGGTTGCGCCGCCCACGCTGGGCCGATTTCGGCGCAATGCTGCTGGCGTTCGTGGCACTCTTTATCCTGCTGGCGCTGATCGGCGTACTGGCGCGCGCCTCCGGCGCGAGCGGCGTATCGTTTGCGGGCAGCGGCAACATGAAAGCGATCTTCGCGATTCCGTTCGCGCTGCGGCTGGTCGTCGTGCTGACGGCCGGGTTCTGCGAGGAGTTCTTCTTCCGCGGCTACGCCATCGAACGGCTGACCGCGCTGACCGGCAAAACCTGGATCGGCGTCGTGGCAGCGATCGTGCTCTTTACGCTCGGCCATGTGGCGCGCTATGGGTTCACGCTCGGCTTGCTGGGCGTGGCGGTGATCGCGACCGCGCTCTCGGTGCTCTACGCGGTGCGCCGCAACCTGTGGCCGTGCATCGCGATGCACTGGATCGTGGACGGGCTGCCGCTGGTGGTCGCGCCGTTCTTCGTGCATCTGCATTAGCGGCGCGCCGCCCAGGAGTGCGCCCGGCCGCTGCGAAGGCTTTTTTATGAAGCACCGCCGTTGGATCGTTGGACTCGTGATTGCCGCCGTTGCGCTGGCCGGGTTCGCGCTGGCGCGGCCGGCACTGGCCGCGCCCTCGCTGCCGCTGGCGCGCGCGCTCTCGACCCTGCGCGGCCTGAGCGACGCGCAGTTCGGCGCGGTGATGGCGTGGTCGCGCACCGGTACGCCGCCGGCGCGGCCGTCGTTTCCGTTCGGACCGACCGAGCGCGCCGAGATCCAACTGCTGGATCTGCCGCCGGCCGATCGCATGGCGACGCTGCAGTGGCTGCGCGGCAACGGCCGCGGCGCGCTCTACGCGCGCGGTGCAACCGACGACGACATCGGCCCGCGCCGTCCGCAGAACGGGACGCCGACCGCAACGCCGACGCCGAATCCCTATCGCCTGCTGACCTTCGCGAGCGCCACGCTCGGCAACAAGCCGGTCGGCGAGATCGCGGTGCTGGGCGGCTTTGCGGCGGTCAAGCGCGACGGACGCGGCGCCGTGATCTGCATCTCGTTCAAGAACCTCGCGGCCAAGGTCGCACGCCGCGTGGTCTTCGACTTTCCGCTCCATGGCAACCACGGCGGTGAACTCGGCGAGCTGCAGCTCGATCGCAACGGCGAGTTTTCGCCCGGTATCGACATCAACGGCTGGCCCGACCTCAGCGGGTGGCAGAGCGGCATCGGCCACCGCGGCTACAACGACAACTGCACGAGCATCGATCAGCGCATCGCCTCGCGCCCGTTACTCGACGCCACCGAAGCCACCTATCGTCTCGTACGCGTCGACTACACCGACGGAACCAGTTGGACGCCGGCCACGCCGTAAGGCGCGCGAGCAGTTGGTCCGCGCGGGCTTGCGAACCCTCGGTCTAGGGGTGTTCACAAACACCCAGATCGCCCGCCTCGGCGAGCGCCTGCGGTCGCGACCAGCGAGCGAGGAGGACCTCGGGGCGCTTTCGGAGTTCAAGGCGGATTTTATTCTTCGCACGGATAGAGTAGCGCGCCAACTGTCTACCGCCACGAGGGCGTTTCGTCGCGACATAACCGCGCGGCTGAAATCGAACGCTTCGATCGTCGCCAAGCTCAAGCGCGAAACGTGTCGCCTGTCTCAACTCCAAGACATCGGCGGCGTACGGATCACGGTGTCGAAGGTCTCGGTGCAGGACCGAGTGGTGCAGTCGCTCCGCGAACTGTATCCGACCGCGCGTGTTGTAGACCGTCGTGTGTTCCCGCAGCACGGCTATCGTGGCGTCCACGTCATCGTCGAAGAGCGGAGGCGCTTTGTCGAGGTCCAGGTGCGCACCAGCCTGCAGAG
>DAIDGS010000081.1 GCA_027459845.1 Vulcanimicrobiota bacterium
TGGCCGTGCTGGAGGCGTCGGTCGAGGCGGTCGCAATCGGCGCGATGGCCGCGACGTGTCCTTGGATCGTGCGCCCGGGAAAATCCTGGCCGGTGACCAGCACGCGCTGCCCCAGCGCGACGTTGATGATGTCCTGTTCGTCGACTTGCGCGCGCACGATAAAGCGGTCTCCGCCGGCGATGGTAAAGAGCGGCGTTCCGGCCGCAATCTGATCGCCCGGCTGCAGCGGACGCAGCGGGTTCGAGGGTTCGGCGGTGACGCTCTGGATGACGCCGGCGAAGGGCGCGCGCACTTGGGTAAAGGCGAGTTGCTGCTGATTCTGCGCGTCGGTAATGCGGGCTTGCTTGGCCGCGGCGATCGCGTACTGGGTGCTGTTGCCGTTGTAGCCCGAAACGGCGCCGAGCTTGTACTGTTCCACCGCCTGTTGGTAGGCGACCCGCGCCTGATCGAGCTTGGCGCGGTCGGCATCGAGTTGGTTGCGCGGAATCGCGTGGTTGGCAAACAACTCTACATCCGCGTTATAGACCCGCTGCGCTTCATCGAGGTTGGACTTGCTGGTCGCGACCTGCGCCTGGTAGCCGACCTTAGCGTTGGTTTCTTGGAGCTTGGACGCGCTGATGTTGGCGAGTGCCTGGGCGTAGGCCGCTTGCGATGCCTGGGCGGTGAAGACGAGCGAGGGGGCGTAGATCGTCGCCAGCAGTTTGCCGCGCGCGACGCGGTCGCCGGCGCGCACGTAGATGTGACGAATGTTCCCCGAGACGAGTGCCGGTACGGTCTGAACTCGTTCGTGCATCACGACGCCGTTCTCCGGCAGCTTCACGGTGAAGGTCGTCAGCGCGAGCTTCTGCACCGGCACCGCGAGCGCGGGACCGCCGCCGCGACGGCCCAGTGCGGCGGCACCGACGATGACGATCGCCAAGGCGGCTACGACGATTAGGGCGTTACGAGTACGCTTGTTCACGGTTGCTGTGCCTCAGTTCAAGTCGGCGACCGCCGAGGCGGCCGTATAGGTACCAAGGGCGACGCGGAGTTTGACGATTGCTTCGACGTAGTTTACCCGCGCGTTGACCAGATCGTTCTGAGCGCTGACGGCGTTTTGTTGGGCCTGCAGGACGTCGTAGATGGTCTTGACGCCGGCCTTGTACTGCAGTTGTGCGATCCGCGCCGACTCGGTTCCGTAGCCGGCCTCGTCGCGTGCGAATCCGAGTTGCGCGAGCGCGGTTTGCGCGGCGCGGTAGCTCTGGCGAACGTCGAGTTCGGCCTGCAGGCGGGTTTGCGCGTACGTGGCGGTCGCCGAGGCCAGTTGGGCGTCGTCGCTGACGCGCTCGCTGTGCCGGCCGTTGTAATCCAGTAACGGGAGCGAAAACGTGGTGACCGCCTGCAGCGACCAAAAGCCGGGGCTGCCGCGTGGAACCGGTGGGCACGGTACGATCGGGGGCTTCTGCTGAGCGCAGTAGGAATCCAACTGCTCCTGAAAGAGCGGTGCGCTGGAGGGCGAGTATTGGTTGCCGATGTTCGCCGAGAGCGAGAGCGTCGGAGCGAGCTCGACGTTCCAGCCGCGGCGCGTTGCGGTCGCGGCCAGGATCGCTTCGTGAGCGGCTTGGACGTCGGGGCGGTTGGCTTCGGCGATCGCGATCAGCGCGGCGATCGTGCCGTGGGGGATCGGCGGCTGCGGCACGACCACCGGCACGGCGAAGCGCGTCTCCAACGGGGCACCGATCGCTTGCGCGAGGGCTTCGCTGGCGTCCGCGACGGCCGCTCGATCGGCGACCAGCACCGACTGATTCTTCGACTGGGCGGTCTTGGCTTGCAGCACGTCGACGCCGGCCGCGACGCCGGCACGTGCTTGAGCTTTGGCGACCTCCACCAGCGCGTCTTGGTACTTCTGGTTGGCCAGGTCGACCAGCACGAGCGCCTTCTTTTGCGCGATCGCATAGAAGCCGTCGGTGACGCTGGTGGCGATCCCGTCCTCGACGTTGGCCAGGGTCCTTTCGGCTTGCCGTTCCTGCGCCCGCGCCGCCGCCAACTGCAGAAACGCCAGGCCGCCGACGTTGACGTTCCAGTTGTTGAAGCCGACCGAGGCGGTGTTCTGGCTGACGGTGCTTTGCTGTGTGGCACCGATCACCGCATAGCCGCCCTCGTAGTTGGCGCTCTTCGAGAGAAAGCTCTGCAGGGTGCCGCTCACGCTCGGGTAGGCGATGCCGCGTTGCAGCGCCAGCGCGTGCTGCGCTTGCGCCAGGCTGGCGCGCTGCGCCAGCACGCTGGAACTGTGGGCCATCGCATAGGCGACGGCGTCGCTCAGCGAGAGCGCCCCGCTATTCGGGGTGGCTGCGCGAGCCACGGCGGGAGCGATCGCGAGCACGAGCGCCGCGAGTGGAATGGCAAGGCGCATCGCGAGTTACCGCGCGAAGGCGGCAGCCGGCACCAGCAGCGTGAGCGTCGCCGCCAACGCGGCCGGCAGCTTGGCGACGCGCGCGACGATCGTCATCGCAACGCCGACCAGTGCCGCCGAATAGAGCGTGAACGGTCCGATGTAGGCCAGGAAGGCGGTGAGCTTCACGCCGGCATTGGGCGCGGCCAGCGCCAGGGTCGGAAGTGCCTGGTAGACCGACTGCAGCGTGTTGAAGCTGGCCGGACCGCGCAGTAGCGCGACCACGGCAGCGACGATGTAGCCGCCCCCGATGGTCGGTACGGCGATATTCACCGCCGCGCTCCACAGCGTCCCGAAGCGTGCGTCGCCACGGCCGACGGCGTTGAAGATCAGCATGATGACGGTCTGAAGCAGCATCCCGATCGGCGTGAAGATGAGCACCGAGATCACGCCGAAGGGCAGAAACCGCTCTTGCATGATCAAAACGTTGTGCTGCTGTTCGGGCGACATTTGCGCGAGTTGCGGCGACCGCGCGATCAGTTGCGGGAAGCCGGCGACGAAGGCATGCTGCAAGATCGGCAGCATGAGGACGTAGCCGATCGCCGCCAGCACGAGCGTCAGCGCGAACGCCCATCCCCAGGTGGGAGCCTGCCGGAGCGCGGTAAAGGCCTCGCCCGGTGCGATGACGACGTCGATCATCGTCTTAAAGGGGTTGGCGCGCGGCGCCTGGGTCAACTCGACGGACATCCCGATATCCTCGCTCGCATCAATGAAAGCACGCAATCCTCGTAAGCAATACGTGCATGGCGCCGAGTTGTTTCATGCCCCGTGCCGGGTCCCCTCTCGGCGCGGCGGGCGCTGCGCCGGCGGCCCGGCCGCCGGACAGCGTAGCACGCCGTCGAGTTGCGGACGCAGGTCGACCGGGAGCCGCCGGACGATGGCCGTACGCAGGCAGGCAAAACGCGCGTCGCGCAGCTCGAGCAACCGCAACTGGATCAACAGCCGCGCGCGGCGGAGTGCGCGGCGCGAATAGAGCGCGTCGGGATTGAGGTGGCGCGCGCGCGGCGCGTGAGCAGGGTGCGGCGTGGCGCGGGGCTGGGGGGTCGCGGCGGTGAAAGCGAGGCCAGCGGCCAGAGCGATCCAAACGATTCGCATGAGGGTCCTCCTACGCAGTTTTTCACCCCGCGCGCCCCAAGGAGCAAGCCACCCACGTGAACGATCGCGATGCCCTGGTTGTCCCCGACCCGCCGAACGAGCCGTTTATGCGGGTCGTGCCGCTCGGCGGTTGCGGCGAGATCGGGCGCAATATGACCGTCATCGAGACCAACGACGACCTGGTCGTGGTCGATTGCGGGCTGATGTTTCCCGACGATGAGATGTACGGAGTCGACATCGTCATCAACGACTTCACCTACGTGCGCGAGCGCGCCCACAAGCTGCGGGCGGTTTTGGTCACGCACGGCCACGAGGACCACATCGGCGGCATCCCCTACTTCGTGCGCGCCTTCCCGAAAGTTGAGATCGTAGGGACGCCGCTGACGCTTGCGCTCATCAAAGCCAAGTCGCGCGAGCACAAGCTAGGCGACGTCGACTTCGTGCAGGTCGAACCGGGCGACCGCGTCGTGTACGGAAGTATCGACGCGGAGTTCGTCCATATCAATCACTCGGTTGCCGGCGCCTGCGCGCTGGCGATTCGGACGCCGGTCGGCAATCTCTTTCATACCGGCGACTTCAAGTTCGATCAGACGCCGATCGACGGAAAGCCGGCCGA
>DAIDGS010000082.1 GCA_027459845.1 Vulcanimicrobiota bacterium
ACCCTCCCCGGAGGACACCTTGAGCTGGATCAGCCGCTGCATCGTCGCGATTGGTAGCGCCTTCGCGCTGGCGATCGCACTCGCGTCACCCGTACCGGCGATCGCCGGCGCGTCGCTGACCGCAACGCTCGGCAGCCGCACCATCCACTTCACCACGCTCTCGAGCGCGATGGGTGGGCCGGCGATCGCCGTCGAGGATCCCGGCTTCAAAGCGCTGATGGATGCGACCGGATCGCTGCTGACGTGGCGGCCGGGCCGGCGTTACGTCTTGATCACCACCGGTGCGCCGACCGTCATCAGCTTTGCCGTCGGCGACCGGCATTACGACGTCGGCCCGCTCGTGTCGGAAGCGCCGTTTGCGCCGTACCGCGTCGGGCGCGACGTCTTCGTTCCGTTGGGCGCACTGTTGCACGCACTCGGACTCGCGCTGCTGCACGATGCGCAGGGTGCGGTGCTGCAGCCGCAGCTCTACGCGCTCCACGTGAAGAACGACGGAACGCAGGTGCGCATGGTCGCGCGCGCCAGCGTGCCGCTGCATCCGCGCCTCGAAGTCGGCACCACGCCCGGCGTTCTGACCTACGTGTTTGCCGGCGTCGGCACCAGCATCGCCGGCACGCGTGCGATCGGAGCCGGCGGCGTCCGTAGCGTGACGGTGGCCGCGCGCGGCAGCGTGCGCGATCCCGAGACGATCGTGCGGGTGAGGCTCGAACCGGGAACGACCCACGGCGTGCCCGGCAGCAACGACGGGCGGGATGCGGTGCTCACCTTCGCGGGCGGCCCGGGCGCACCGGAGCCCGAAGTCGCGCAGATCGTCGCATCGCCGGCACCGCTGGGCAGTGCGGCGCAGGCGCCGGTCGCGCCGAGCGGCGCGCCGGCCTCCCCGGCCGGACCGGCGACCGTCACCGGCGTGCAGTTCACCAGCGATACCAACGGCGCGACGTTGACGATCGCCGTCAGCGGGAATGCCGCCTACGCATGGCACCGCTTGCGCGCACCCGATAATCGCTTTTGGGTCGACATCAGCGGTGCGCAGCTCGAGGGACCGCCGATCGCCGAATCCGCGCCCAGCCCGCTGGGTGCGATTCGAGTACGTCAAAACGATCCCGATACCGTCCGCGTCGCGATTTCACTCCCCGGACAGCAGGCCCTCGACGTGTCACCCAGCGCCACCGGGCTGACGATTGCGGTCGGCAATCAGGTCGTCGCCGACGCACCGAGTGCCGGCAACGGAACGCTGGGAAGCGTCGTCAGCGTCGCCGAAGCCGCCGCCCCGGTGACCCCCGCGCCGTACGGCGAGCAGGGCTCGGCCTTCGGCGCGGCCTGGAAGTTCGGCGGCAGCGCCAGCACCTACATTCCCACCAATCCGAAGCTGATCGTGATCGATCCCGGCCACGGCGGCAGCGATCGCGGTGCCGTGCGCCACGGAACTGCCGAGGCAACGCTGACGCTCGACATGGCCAAGCGTCTGCAAACCATCCTCGAAGCGCGCGGCTGGCAGGTGCAACTCACCCACAACACCGATCGCGACGTGTACAAGCCCAACGACTCGGCGCGCGACGAACTGCAGGCTCGCGACGACATCGCCAATGAGGCCGGCGCGCGGATGCTCGTGAGCATCCACTGCAACGCCTACATCAACGCCGGACCCGATGGCACGACGATCTACTACGCCAAGCGCAGCGACGTGCCGCTGGCCGACGCGATCGACCAGGATATCGGCCCGATGCTCGGTACCCGCGACGACGGCATCGTCAAGAGCCGGCTCTACATTCCGCTGCACGCCCTGATGCCGTCGGTGCTGATCGAGACCGCGTTTCTCTCCAATCCGCACGACTACGCGCTGCTGATCTCGCCGTCGTGGCGCCAAAAGGTCGCCGAGTGGATCGCCGACGGCATCGACCGCTACGCCCAAAACAACCCGGTCGCGGGACAGCCCGCGCAGTAACCGCGTGACGATCGGGCTGTTCGATTCGGGCTTAGGCGGCCTCTCGGTGGTGCGCCGCGTACGCGAGCACCTGCCGCGTGCCGACCTGCTGTTCTTCGCCGATCAGGCGCACGTGCCGTACGGCGACCGCAGCGACGCCGAGCTGCTGCAGCTCCTACGTGCCAACCTGGCATGGCTCGACGATCGCAACGTTGCCGCCATCGTCGCCGCCTGCAACACCTCGTGCGCGATGGCCGAGCGCCACGGCTGGCCGGCGACGCGCGCGCCGGTGCTCGATCTCATCGCCGCCGCGGCCGCCGCGGTCGAGCGCAGCGGTGCGCGCAAGGTCGGCGTCGTCGCGACGGCCGCCACCGTGAGCGCCGGATCGTACGGTCGCGCGCTGCGCGCGACCGTGCCGCGCATCGACGTGGTTGAAGTCGCGGCACCGGAACTCGTGCCGCTGGTCGAATCCGGCGCGGCCGAGAGCGCTGCAGCTCGCGCGGCGGTGGCGCGGGCCTGCGCCCAACTGCCGCCGGGCCTGGAAGCGGTGGTGCTCGGCTGCACGCACTACCCGGCGCTCGCCGCGCACTTCCGCAGCGCGCTCGGCGACCGGGTTGCGATCGTCGATCCGGCGGTCGTTCAAGCCGAGCGCACCGCGGCGCTCGGCCTGCCGGAGGGCAACGGAACGCTGCACTGCGTCACCAACGGACCGCGCCTACCGTTCGCGCGCGCGGTCGAACGCGTCTTTGCCGACGCCACCGTAGCATCGATCGATCCGGCCTCGATCACGCACCTCAACGCGCGCTAACGCGCCATCCAATCCGGCTGCAAGGACATCTGCGCTCCGATTGCGGCGCCGCGGTGTGAAGGCGGATGCGTGCGGAATCCGATCGCAGCGCCGGGCGTGAAGGCGCATGCGAGCGGAATCCAATTGCAGCGCCGGGGCGTGAAGGCCGATGCGTGCGGAATCCGATTGCAGCGCCGGGGCGTGGGGCGAGTGCGCGGGGACTCCGACGCGAGCGGCATTGACAGGAGGTCATCTTCGTTTGATGGTGCCGCGAGCGCGGCGTAGCAGGAGCGCCGCACGATGCGGCGCGACGAGCGACCCGCGCACCGTCCCACGCGCCGGCGCCGAGATGCGCCGATGAGCGCGCTGCGAGCGCGACGAGCGACCTGCGCGCCGGCGCCGAGGCGCGCTGCGAGCGCGACGAGCGACCCGTGCACCGTCCCACGCGCGGCACCGCGACGCGCCAAAACGACGCCAACGTGGCGGTCGCGACGGAGGCGCTACGCAAACAGCGATTGACGCTGCTTTTCGAGTTCGATCGTCACGCCGAGAGCCTGCGTGGACTCCGCGGCATGCGCTTCGACCAGCGCCGACATTTGCGCGTAGTCGCCCGACATCGCATGCGAGCGCTGCGCTTCGAGGCGCGCGGCTTCCTCGGCATCGTGCAGCGTGCGCTGCGCCGAGAACGCGAAGGCCTCGATGCGGCCGAAGGCCTCTTGGGCGGCGCGTGCCTGGCGCGATCCGTGTTCGGCTTTGGCGACGCCGGATTCGATCGCGACGCCGGCTTCCTTGCCGCGAGCTTCGAGATCGGCCAGCACCAGCCGGATTTCTTTGGTCGAGGCTTTGGTCTTTTCGGCCAGGTTGCGGACCTCGCCCGCGACCACGTTGAAGCCTTTCCCGTAGTCGCCGGCGCGCGCCGCCTCGATCGCCGCGTTGAGCGCCAGTAGATTGGTCTTGTCGGAGACCGAGCGGACCAAGGTGATGATCTCCACGATCTGTTTCATCGATGCGGCGAACTGATCGAGGGCGTTGCGGCTCTTGAGCGCCATCGCGCTGAGCGTTTCGATGGTGGCGATCAGTTGCGCCACGGTCTCGCGCATGGCCTCGACCTGCGGCTCGACGCCGTTGAAGCGCTGGCGCAAGGCTTCGAACTCGCGTGCGAAGGCGCCGTTCGATTCGCTCAGGCGCAGGGCATCTTTGGCGAGATTTTGTAGGCTGCCGACTTGCGTGCGCGCCTGCGTGCCGATGCCTTCACCGGTGTTGCGCACGGCGCGTACGGCCGCGTCGATCGAGTGAACGACGTCGTCGAGGGTGAAGCTCTGGGCGGCGCTCGCGCCGTTGCCGGCCTTGGGCGTCCAGCGCGCGACGCTGCGGTTGAGCAACGCGCGGTAGAGATCCGGCGGAAAGAGCGGCTCCATGCGTTCCCAGACGAAGCGCGAGGCCTGCACGAACTCGGCGCGCTCGTCGGGAACGAGATCGTGAATCTCCAGGCGTTTGCGCAGCTCGGAGATCGCCTTGAGTTCCTCTTCGGCGGCGATGCGGCGATGGACCTCGGTAGCTTCGGCAAAGGCGCTGCGCAGAATGGCGGCATCCTGCTCGCTCAAGCGCGCCATGCGCTCGCGGTTGGCCAGCACGATCTGGGTGTTGTAGGCGTGCGACGAGAGCGTCAGATACTTCTGCACCTCGTGAATCGCCGCGCCGAGGATATTGGGTAGCGGGTTCTCCTGACCGTCGACTTCACCGGCGGCCAGCGCCGCGCGCAGTGCCGGAAAGGGAATCACCTTGGGCGTGGCGCCGAGCGCGTGCATCAACGCCAGGTAGACGACCGAATCCTGGATGCGCAGGCGCATGCGCTTGCAGTCGCTGGGGCGGCGAATTGGGCGCAGGCTGTTGGTGAAGTGGCGCATCCCATTTTCGAAATACGCCATGCCGTTGAGGCCGAAGGAGGCAAACGATTCGAGCACGTGCCGGCCGAGTGGACCGTCCAGCACGGCGTGCGCTTCGCGCACGTCCTCGAAGACGAACGGGAGGTCGAAGAGCTGCGCCAACGGCAGCAGGGCGCCGGCCACGAAAGTCGTCACGCTCACCATGTCGAGTTCGCCGGAGCGGACGCGTAGCAGCAGTTCGAGTTCGGAGCCGCCGGTAAACGGAATCTCAAGCTGTACCTGCAGCCGGCCCTCCGAAAGCTCGTCGCAGCGGCGTGCGACGTGCTCCCACGCGCGCGAGGGCGGATAGCCCGGCGGCAAGAGGGTCGCGACTTTGAGCGCCGTGCGGCCGGTGGACTGCGCGTCGCGTGCGCGCGACAGGTAGGCGATCTCGGCGCCGTAGTACGCCAGGCGTTGGGTCGCGAAGGCGGATTCCAGCGCCTGGCGTCCTTGTTGCGCGGCGGCGCTGGCGAGGGCGTCGGTTTCGCGGCGCATCTCCGAGGCCGAGTCGCTGTGCGCGCGTCCACCGCTCACGGCCTTGTCGATGGCAACCGTCAGATCGGCGGCGAGTTCGGCGATCTCCCCGAGCGAGCCGCGCGCGGTTTCGGCCAGCGGCGACGATTCGGCGGAGCGCTCGGCGTTCTCGCGCACGGCGCGAATGGTTGCGTCGGCCTCGCGCTGCACGGCGCCGACCAGATGCTTGATCGTCGAGGTAGACTCGCTGGTGGTTTTGGCGAGGCGCCCGACTTCACCGGCGACGACCGCGAAGCCGAGACCGTGCTGGCCGGCGCGGGCCGCTTCGATGGCGGCGTTGAGCGCCAGCAGTTCGGTTTCGTCGGAGACCTCTTCGACGAACTCGGTCATGCGTCCGATCTCGCGCATCAGCCGGCCGAAGTCGTCCATCGCCGCAGCGGTCGCGGCCGAGAGCTCGGCGAGTTGCTGCACCGAGGTGAGCAGCGTTTCGACGACTTCAAACGAGTTGCCCAGATCCTCGGCCGCGGTGCGCGCTTGGGTCTGGGCGCCGGTCAGCCGATCGGCCGTCTCGCGCGACTGCTTGGCGAGAATTCCGGCGCTTTCGGAGAGCGCGACCATCAGGGTGGTCTGCTCGGCAGCGGTCGCGGCGATTGCCTCGGAGGTCTGGCGCACCGCCTCGACCGCGGTCGAGACGCTGGCCGTGAACCGGTCGAAACGCGCATCCGTGCGAAGGTCGGTCATACGATGTGGACGTGAAAGAGCCGGAAGAAGACGAAGACCGAAAACGTGCCGAGCGCGGCGCCGGCGACGGTTTGCATAAACGTGTGCGCTTTGAGATAGATGCGCGCCCAGCAGACCATCGGAATGAGCACCAGAAACGGCAGCGTCTGCCCGCCGTAGAGCAGCGTGAGCGCGACCAGCGGTGCGGTGATGCCGAGCGCGTGCGTGCTGATCTTCCAATAGCGCGTGATGTACTGCACGACGAAGGTCGAGAGCGTATAGCCGCCCATCGTGGCAATCAGCAGGCGTGGCGCACCCATCAGCCACAGCGCCAGCGTCCCAGCAAGATAGAAGCCGACGAACGCGCCGAAGACCATCTCGCGCTCGTGGCGCACCGACATATCCAAATCCGAAATGCGGTCGCTGGCGTACAACCAGAAGACGTAGAGCATCGGGCCGATCGAGGTGAAGAACGTCGATGCGAAGAGCAGGCGCCAGAAGTCGAGCGTGCTGTGGGCGCTGGAGTCGGCCAGGATCACGAACAGGGCGAGCGCGGTGAGGAACGGATTGAAGATGGTCGAGAGGATGCGCGCGAGGTCACGCCAGACGCGGCGCTTCTTGATCGGGACGATCCCCTCGCTTGGTTCGAGCACTGCTCCGGTAGTAACGTCTGAAAACGGGGTACTCCTGCCCCCAACGGCAGGCTCTTCGGGGGCTGCGGTCGTAGAAGGGGCACGCGCAGACCGGTACCGCCGCCGAGATTGCGGTGGGCCATTTGCTTTTGGTCGCAGTTCGCCAGGGCGCTTCGCCCGGCGGGGAGAGTAGACGATTCTGATCTCGATGATCTTGGCCGCGACCGGCGCGATCGCGCCGGCGCGAGCCGCCGCGCCGGCGGCGCACGCCGCCGCCGTGCCGCTCGCCAAGGCGACCGCCGCCGCCGTGCCGGTGGTCGTGCCGCCCGCCCCGATTGCGCCGCCGCCGCCGCAGACGTTCATCGCCGCGCACGCCGGCTGGCTCACCCACGGCATCGCCGGCATCTTTATCGTTGCCGCGATCGCGCTGATCGCGCTGCTCGCGGTGCAGACGACCAAACAGGAAGGCCTGACCGGCTCGATCGGCGGGCGTGTCGAGAGCACCTATCGCGGGCGCCTCGGGGCCGACGAACAACTCGCGCGGATCACCGGGGTCGTCGCCGTCGTCTTCGTCGTCAGCGCCTTCATTCTCTCGCTCACCGGCATCTGACGCGGACGACTCGCGGTGGCGCTACTCGAGGTCAAGAATCTCCGCACCACGTTTCGCACCGACGACGGACCGGTCACCGCGGTCGACGGCCTCTCGTTCTCGCTGGCGGCCGGTGAAACGCTGGGAATCGTCGGCGAGTCCGGCTCCGGCAAGTCGGTCACCTCGCTGTCGATCATGCGGCTGCTCGCCAAGAACGCGACCGTGACCGCCGACGCCGTGTTGTTCGAGGGGCGCAACCTGCT
>DAIDGS010000083.1 GCA_027459845.1 Vulcanimicrobiota bacterium
CAGATCGAAGCGGTCGCCCTCGGCGACTGCAATCGCGGCGATAACGCCGCCCTCGACGTGCACGTCGACGTTGCGTTGCGGAGGGTCGAGCGTCCCGTCGTAGAGCAGGCCGGTGCGAACGATCATGGCTCGGGGGTTCTCTGCCGGTTCGCACGCGCCTACGGCGGGCCGCCCGCAGGACGCGCGGCGAGCGGTGGCGGCTAGCGGTGAACGAAGAGCGCGAGCATCACCGTGAGCCAACTGCCCACGATGAACGAGAGCGTGCGGTTCGACGTGGCATCGAGTCGCGCCGCGAGGTCGCGCGCCACCGCCTCGATCTTGGCGTCGAGCCCCTTCGCGGTGGCGTCGATCTTGGCATCGAGACCCTTCGCGGTGGCGTCGATCTTGGCATCGAGGCTCTTTGCGGTGGCGTCGATCTTGGCATCGAGACTCTTCGCGGTGGCGTCGATCTTGGCGTCGAGG
This sequence comes from Vulcanimicrobiota bacterium, assembly GCA_027459845.1. Lineage (GTDB taxonomy): Bacteria > Vulcanimicrobiota > Vulcanimicrobiia > Vulcanimicrobiales > Vulcanimicrobiaceae > DAIDGS01. The sequence goes on from DAIDGS010000083.1 coordinate 463, forward strand.
CTCTTCGCGGTCGCGTCGAGCTTGGCGTCGAGTTGCAGCAGTCGCCCCTCGGCCGATTCGAAGCGGCCCTCCAGGTGCGCCATCCGTTCGCCCAAGCGCGCGCTCGCGTTCGCATCCATCGTCGGCCCCATTATACCTCCTCGATCCAACCGTGTGCGATCCTTTCCCACTGCCGCCGGCCGGTGTCGAGGGGGCGCGCTATGACGCTGCCGTCGCGCGCGCGTCGGCCGCCTCGAGCGCGGCGAAGGCCTTGCTGGTCAGCGCGTGATCGAGCGCGCCGGCGATGAAGCGCGAGGCGGCGCGGACCGCCGCCAGATCGACGCCGGTTTCGATGCCCATGCCGTGCAGCAGATAGAGCACGTCTTCGGTACCGACGTTGCCGGTCGCACCCGGGGCATAGGGGCAGCCGCCCAGGCCGCCGGCCGAAGCATCGAAGGCTGCGATGCCGCACTGCAGCGCGGCGTAGACATTGGCCAGTGCGGTCCCGCGCGTGTCGTGGAAGTGCATCGCGATGCGTTCGAGCGGAATCTGCGCGGCCAGTTGCGGCACCAGCTCGGCGACCTGCGAGGGGACGCCCACGCCGATCGTGTCGCCGATCGAGAGCGCGTCGCAGCCCATCGCCATCAGGGCGACGCTCACGTCCACCACGCTCTGCGCCGTCACCACGTCGCCGAAGGGCGAGCCGAACGCCGTCGAAACGTATCCGCGCACCCACACGCCGTCGGCTTTGGCCTGCGCAACCACTTCCCGAAAGACGTCGAGCGATTGCGCGATGCTCATGTTGATGTTGCGTTGCGTGAACGTCTCGGAGGCGGCGGTGAAGACGGCAATCGCATCGGCGCCGGCCGCGCGCGCGCGCGCGTAGCCTTTGAGGTTGGGCACGAGCACCGGATACCGCACGCCCGGCGCTTTGCGAATGCGCGCGAACACCTCACTTGCGTCGGCGAGTTGCGGAATCGCCTTGGGACTCACGAACGAGGTCGCCTCGATCCAGCGCAGTCCGGTCGCCGAGAGGCGATCGATGAAGGCGACTTTGACGTCGGTGGGAACGTGCGCCGCTTCGTTCTGAAGCCCGTCGCGAGCTCCCATCTCGAAGATCGTCACGCGCTTGGGAAGATGCATGCCGTAACGCTTCGGTGCCGGCGCCCGTGCGCCTAGTCGAGATCGACCAGCGGCGTTCCGGCCGGGACGACCGCACCCTCGCGCACGTGGATCGCGCGCACCGTCGCGGGCACGGTGCTCTCGATGCGGTGCTCCATCTTCATGGCTTCGAGCACCAGCAGCAGGGTGCGTTCGGCCACGGTATCGCCTTCGGCGACGGCGATCTTCACGATCTTGCCCGGCATCGGCGCGACGATCGTGCCGTCGGCGGCGCCAGCGCCGGGTCGCTTGCCGCCGCTGCCGGCCGGCGGTGGCGTGGGGCGCAGCGTCGCGGTCGCATCGCCGACGGTGACGATCAGTGCGTCGCGCTCGCGCGTCACGCTTCCCTCGAACGCGGCGGGCCCGAGCGTTGCGCGAATGCGCTCGCCGATGCGCACGGCAGCGAGCGCGCCGTTCAGATCGCCGTGCACCTGCCAGCGCGCCGGATCGCTGGTGGCGTCGACCTCGACCGCGAGCGCGCCGCTCTCGCCGCTATAGCGAATCGGCATGCCGACGCGGGCGATGCGCCAGGCGGCGGCGTCCTCGAGCAGCAGCGCGGCGGTCGCAAGCGCGCGCTGTGCGTCGCTGAGCGCCGGTGCGGCGAAGATCGACTCGTCCAGCCGTTGCGCCAAGAACGCGGTCGTGGTGTCGCCGGCGCGAAAGGCTTGGTCGCGTGCGATCCAGCGCAGCAGCGGGAGGTTGGTGCGCAGACCGTCGATGCGAAAGTCGTCGAGCGCGCCGGTCAAGCGCGCGACCGCATGCGCGCGGTCGCTGCCGAAGACGATCAGCTTGGCCAGCATCGAGTCGTAGTAGACGCCGACCTCGCTGCCGGTCGTCACGCCCGCGTCGACCCGGATGCCGGGACCCTCGGGCGGCGCCCAGGCGGCGATCGTGCCGCTCGAAGGCAGCATTCCGTTGGCCGGATCCTCGGCGTTGATCCGCGTCTCGATCGCCCAGCCACGCGGCCGTACGGCGTCCTGGCTGAGCGTCAGCGCCTCGCCCTGCGCGATGCGGAGTTGCCACTGCACCAGATCGATTCCGTAGACCAGTTCGGTGACCGGATGCTCGACCTGCAGGCGCGCGTTCATCTCCAGGAAGTAGTACGTGCCGTCGCGATCCAGCATGAACTCGCAGGTTCCGGCGTTCACGTAGCCGACCGACTGCGCCGCCCGCACCGCCGCGCTTCCCATCGCCGCGCGCAACTCGGGCGAGAGCGCGACCGAGGGCGCCTCTTCGACCACTTTCTGATGGCGACGCTGAATCGAGCACTCACGTTCGCCCAAATGGATGGTGTGGCCGTGGGCATCGGCGAGGATCTGGAACTCGATGTGGCGCGGTTCGCGCAGAAATTTTTCCAGCAGCACGGCGTCGTCGCCGAACGCGGCGCGTGCCTCGCGCTGTGCGGCGCCCAGCGCTTCGTCGAAGGCATCGAGCGACTCGACCACGCGCATGCCGCGTCCGCCGCCGCCGGCACTGGCCTTGATGAGCAGCGGAAAGCCGATGCGCGCGGCCTCGCGGCGCAGGGTTTCGGGCGTGCGGTCGTCGCCGTCGTAACCGGGCACCACCGGCACGTCGCTGGCGCGCACGCGGTGCTTGGCTTCGATCTTGCTGCCCATCGCCGCCATCGCCTCGGGCGGCGGCCCCACGAAGGTGAGTCCGGCGGCGGCCACGGCGCGTGCGAACGGGGCGCGTTCGGAGAGAAAGCCGTATCCGGGATGCAGCGCGTCGGCGCGCATCGACACCGCCGCCGCGATCACGGCATCGGCGTTCAAGTAGGATTGCGTCGCTGCGGCCGGCCCGACGCAGCGCGCGTCGTCGACGAAGCGCAAGTGGTAGGCATCGGCGTCGGCCTCGGAATAGATGCCCAACGGCACGATGCCCAACTCGCGCGCGCCGCGTGCCACGCGGACCGCGATCTCGCCGCGGTTGGCGATCAGCAGCCGACGAATCATCGCGCGAAATCCGCCGGGCGGCGTTCCAAGAAAGCGCGCAACCCTTCCTGGCCCTCCGGCGTGACGCGTTGACGCGCGATGGCTTGAGCGGTGAGCGCCCGGCTAGCGTCGTAGCCGCAGTCGCGGACGTCGGCGATCAGGCGCTTGGCGGCGGCGACCGCGTTCGGACCGGCGGTGCGCAGCTCCGTGAGCACCCGCTCGACGGCCGCGTCGAGTGCGTCGGCCGCGACGACCTGGTGCACCAGCCCGATCGCGTGCGCGCGCCGCGCGTCGAAGCGTTCGCCGGTAAGGAACAGCGCGCGGGCGTGCGTGGCGCCGATCTTGGCGAGCACGAACGGCGAGATCACCGCCGGAATGATGCCGAGCTTGACTTCGGTGAAGCCGAAGAGCGTGTCGTCGGCGGCGATCGCGACGTCGCAGACCGCGGCCAGGCCGGCGCCGCCGCCCAGCGCCGCGCCGTGAATGCGGCCGATCACGGGCTTGGGAGACCGATCGATCGCGCGGAACATGTCGCTCATCCGCTCGGCGTCGGCGAGATTCGCGTCGTATCCGAGCTCGAGCGAGGCGCGCATCCAGTTCACGTCGGCGCCGCCGCAAAACGCCTTTCCCTCGCCGCTCAGCACGATGGCGCGAACGTCGGTGGTTGCGAGTTCGGTGAAGCACATCGTCAGCTCGCCGATCACGGCCGCATTGAAGGCGTTGCGGACGTCGGGACGCGCCAAGCTGACGCGGGCAATACCGTCGGCGACGGTGAGCCGAATGGTGGACTCGGACATAGGCGAGCGCTTCTCGCTCTCATCCGATGCCGCCTGGGGGACGTACCAGAAGGGTAGCGAACGCAGCGGCGAGGAGCGGATGAAGCGCACGATCTATCGGTACGGTCCCCTTACCCGAGTCAGCCATTGGCTCTGGGTGATCGCCTTTGGCGTCCTGGTCTCGAGCGGGTTGCAGATCTTCAACGCATCCCCGCACCTGGATGCCTCGGACAAGAGCAATCCGGCCCGGCGCGTGCTCTCGATCGGTTCGCCCACCGACGGTGTCGGCACCACCACCGTGTTCGGCCACACCTTCACCACGACGGGTTGGCTGGGATGGGGATCCGACGGAATGGGCGGCGCGACGGCGCGCGCCTTTCCGGCCTGGATTACGATTCCCTCATACCAAGATCTCGCCGATGGCCGGCGCTGGCACTTTTTCTTTGCGTGGATAGCGATCGTCTGCTGGGTGACGTGGGTGATCTCGGCGATCGTCAACGGCAACTTGAAAAAGATGCTGCTGCGCCCAAGCGATATCCCCAAGCTCTGGCCGATGCAAGCCTACTACTTGAAGCTGCGCAAGGAGCCGCCGCCGCACGGGCTCTACAATCCGCTGCAAAAGGCGTCGTACACCGCGATCGGGTTCGTGATCGCGCCGCTGGTGGTGATCACGGGTCTGGCGCTCTCACCCGGAATCGACGCGATCGCCAACCCGCTCACGGTGCTGCTCGGCGGGCGGCAGTTCGCGCGCCTGTGGCACTTCACCGGGATGATCCTGTTGCTCGGCTTCTTCGCGATCCATCTCTTTCAAGTGCTCACGCAGGGCGTCGTGAATCAGCTCAACGCGATGATCACCGGGCGCTATCGCTTGAGCGAGCACGAGGTCGAGTCGTGAAGCGCCGCATCTTCTTGGCCTCGGCCGCATCGCTGCTCGCCGGTTGCGCGCCGATCGGGACCGCGCTCAACAACAACATGGCCTTCATGCGGGTGATTTATTCGGCCGAGAAGCTCGACGAAGCCGTGATCGGCACGCGCGGCCTGGCGCGCGAGTATCCGCCCAGCGCCGTCGATCGCAACTTTCGCGTCAACGGCTTCGCGACGCCGAGCGATGCGCTCTATCAAGGCTTGGTCGCCGACGACTTTCGCAACTATCGCTTGGTCGTCGACGGTGCGGTCGAGCGCCGTCAGGCGCTCAGCCTCGCGCACCTGCGCGCGATGACGCAGCAGACCCAGATTACGCGCCACGACTGCGTCGAGGGGTGGAGCGCGATCGGCGAGTGGAGCGGCGTGCGCTTGAGCGACGTGCTGGCGCTCGCGCAGCCGCGTAGCGACGCGCGCTACGTCGTCTTCCGCTGCATGGACAACGACGGCCAAGGCACGATGTACTACGAGAGCCTGGATCTGCACCAGGCGGCGCAGCCGCAGGCGCTGCTGGCGCTGACGCTCAACGGCGCGCCGCTCGATCCGGCCCACGGTGCCCCGGTGCGGCTGCGCGTGCCGACCCAACTCGGCTACAAGAGCGCCAAGTGGGTCGCGCGACTCGAGCTGGTCGGCAGTTACGCCAACATCGAGGGCGGTCACGGCGGCTACTGGGAGGACCAGGGCTACGAGTGGTACGCCGGCATCTAGCCGGCGCGCCTGTGTCACGAACCGGGGGCTTCGTGCGTTGCACGCTCGAGGATCCTCGATCATGCCGACGCGCGTCCTGGCGGTGCTGGCGCTCCTGCTCTTTGCGCTGGGAGCCGGTACCGAGCATCTGACGGCCTCGCTGCAGGCGGCCGCGCGCGACTACGTGGCCGACGCCGGCGCGATCGCGCGTTACAGCGGGCACGACACCCTGCCCGACTACTACCAGCGGCTCTTCGACGATCAGCAGTACCTGAAACAGGCGCCGCCGCGCGGTTATACGCCGGCGCCGTGGACGGCCTTCGTGCGCGAGGTCGCGGTACTCGATTTGAGCCTGATCCACCAGCTCCGCACGGCCAGCCCAGCGCCGATGCGTGCGATTCGCGGCCTGGGCGAAACGCTGGTGCGCTCCTCCAAAGACGGCACCATGCAGCCGGTTGCGGTCTACGTGCCGCCGGACTACCACCCCGGCACGCGCACGCCGCTGATCGTCTTTCTGCACGGCCGGCTGCAGTCGGAGTCGGAACTGATGGCGCCCGGATACATCCAGCGGCTGGCCGCGCGCAACGGAACCATCGTGATCGCGCCCTACGGCCGCGGCCACTACGACTTCCGCGGCACGGTCACCGACGTCTACGACGCGCTGGCCGCCGCCGAGCAGGCCTTTACCGTCGATCCGCGCCGGCGCTACCTGGTCGGCTACTCGATGGGCGCGTTCTCGGTTTTCAAAGTCGCGCCGGTGCATCCGAACGACTGGGCCGCGGTGATGGCGATCGCCGGCGACCTGCTCGCCAAAGATGCGCCGCAGGTGCTTGCGAGGCTGCGTTTCACGCGCTTCTACGTGTTAACCGGATCGGCCGATACCAGCGTGCCGACGCGTTACCCCACGCTGACCGCCCAGTACCTCCGCCAGCAGCGGATGGCCATTTCGTTCTACTCGCAGCCCGGCGGAATTCATCGCCTCATCACCCTGCGCCCGATCCTCGACCAAGCCTGGCGCGACATGTTGGCCGGAATCGTGCGCGCGCCGCCGGCGGCGTCGGGCCCGATCGCGCTTCCGCCGGCGCCGCCGGGATCGATGCAGAAGACCTAACCGACCGCCCGCCGAGAGGCCATCGCGAGCCGGCACCCGTAGTTCAACCCCAGCACAGTGCGAGGGGAGAACCAAGGCGTGCAACTCGGAATGGTCGGTTTGGGGCGCATGGGCGCCAACATGGTGCGGCGTTTGATGCGCGCCGGTCACACGGCGGTCGTCTACGATCCCAATGCGGATGCGGTCAAGGCGCTCGTCGCCGAGGGCGCGGTCGGTGCGGCGTCGCCGGCCGAGATGGTCGCCAAGCTCGAAGCGCCGCGCCACGTGTGGCTGATGGTGCCGGCGGCGGTGGTCGACGGCGCAATCGGTGATTTCAGCCCGGTGCTGCAGCCCGGCGACGCGATGATCGATGGCGGAAACTCGTACTACGTCGACGACATCCGTCGCGCCAAGGCGCTGCAGGCTGCGCAGATCCACTACCTCGACGTCGGCACCAGCGGCGGGGTGTGGGGGCTGGCGCGCGGCTACTGCATGATGATCGGCGGCCCCGACGCGGTGGTGGCGCGGCTCGACCCCATCTTCGTCGCGCTGGCACCCGGGCTCGGCGACATCCCGCGCACGCCCGGCCGCGAGAAGGTCGGCGGGAGCGCCGAACTCGGCTACCTGCACTGTGGCCCGAGCGGTGCCGGACACTTCGTCAAGATGGTGCACAACGGCATCGAGTACGGCATCATGGCGGCCTATGCCGAAGGGTTGAGCGTGCTTCAAGCGGCCAATATCGGCACGCAAAAGCAGGCGATCAACGCCGAGACCACGCCGCTGCGCGATCCCGAACTCTACCAGTACGATCTCAACCTGACCGACGTCACCGAGGTCTGGCGGCGCGGCAGCGTGATCGCGTCGTGGCTGCTCGATCTCACCGCGGCCGCCCTGCTCGAAGATCCGAAGCTGGCGAAGTTCGAAGGCCGCGTCTCGGACTCGGGCGAGGGGCGCTGGACGATCAAAGCGGCCATCGACGAGGCGGTACCGGTGCCGGTGCTCGCCTCGGCGCTCTTCGCGCGGTTCAGTTCGCGCGGCGACGCCGAGTTTCAGAACAAGCTCCTCTCGGCGATGCGCTACGAGTTCGGCGGGCACCTGGAGCAGAACGGCTAGGCCATTTGTCCCGGTACGAAGCTTAAGCTTCTGTTTCGTTCGCGTATTCGGGCAGGGGTCGCCCGGTTTGCCGCAGGAGTGCCGCTCAGGCCTGCCAAGGAGAGATCGATGCCACGATTCCCTGCCCTGTTCGCGGCGGCCGCGATCGGGTTGCTCGCGATGCTGCCCGCCGTTGCGGCCGAACCCCCGGCGGTGACGTACGCGCCCAAACCGCCTGGAACGACCGTTCAGAATCAACTCGTCTACCTGGCCGGCGAAGGCATGCAGTCGCAGTGGCGCGCGGTTGCGAGCAAACGCGTCGTCGGCACGGGCAACGCGCAGACGTTCTATCAGTGGTACCTCTCGATCTACGCGATCGACGGCACGACGTACCATCTCAAGTATCGGTCGCCCGGCAACGGCGGCCCGCTCGCCAACGTCACGCAGGCGCACGGCGCGAAACTGTGGTTTCCGGTCGCGCAGCTCGCGATCGTCGGAGCCGCCGAGCTGATGCACCCGGGCATCCAGCAACTGGTGGTACAGACGCATCAGGCCGCCGCCGACTGCGGCAGCTCGGCCGTCACCGTCTTCACCACCAAGAACGCGAAGGTGGTGCCGGCCGTCTCGGTGAGCAACGGCTGCGACCTCAGCGCGAAGATCGTGAAGGTCAAGGGGGCGACGGCGATCGCGCTGAGCGGTCCGTACTACGGGGCCAACGCCGCGATGTGCTGTCCGACCAAGCCGAAGGCGAGCGCCGTTCTGCGCTACGTACACGGTGCGTGGAAGGAATCCCCGAACTACTTTCCCCTGGCGGTCGGGAAACTGCCGCCGGTCTAAGATCGCGCACGCACCGCGAGCATGCTCGTGAATCACCATCGCGACGTCCGCGATCTGCTTCGGCGGATCGCGTTGCTGCTTTCGGAAGAACGGCCGCTGGCGGCGATCCTGCGTGAGGTCGGCAAGCACTTGGGCGAACGCTTCGAGGCGAGCGTGCGCATCGAGTACTTCGGCCCCGAAGGCGAGCCGCTGGTCTACGCGTCGAGCTCGGCCGAGACGCCGATTCACCGCGAGGTGCGCTTTCCGATCGCGTTCTCCGGGACGCGCCACGGCGAACTGGCGCTGGCACCCGACCGCGCGCTCGATCCGGATGACGTCGCGCTGCTGGAAACCTGCGCCGTCTACCTCGGCGCGCGCCTGCACGACGAGCGCAATCGCCGCGTCGCCGAGCGGCTCGAACACCTGGCGCTCACCGATGCGTTGACCGGCGTCGCCAACCGGCGCGCCTTCGATCGCACCCTCGATCGCGAGTGGTCGCGCGCGCGTCGCACCGGCAGCCCGATCTCGCTGGTGATGATCGACATCGATCGCTTCAAGGCGTATAACGATGCCTACGGACACGCTGCCGGCGATCGCTGTCTGCGGGCTGCGAGCGCGGCCGCCGCGGCCTGTCTGCGCCGCCCCGGCGACTTCTTCGGCCGCTACGGCGGTGAGGAGTTCGTTGCGCTGCTGCCCGAGACCAACGTCGAGGGTGCGGTGATGGTCGCCGAGGCGATGCGCGCAGCGGTCGAGCGACTTGCCATCGCGCACAACGGTGCGCCCTTCGGCCGCATCACGATCAGCGCCGGTGCGGCGCACGTTCTGCCCAAGGATTCGACCAGCGGCACCGAGCTGATCGGTGCCGCCGACGCCGCGCTGTACGCCGCCAAGGCGGAGGGCCGCAATCGCGTGATGAGCGCGCACGCGCTGGCGCTGCCGGCCGACGTGCGCACCGTCGCCGGAAATCTCCCGACCCGCCCCACGCGCTTCGTCGGGCACGCCGGCGAGGTTACCCGCTTGACCGCGGTGCTGGAAGCGACGCCGATCACCAGCATCGTGGGACCGGCCGGCGTCGGCAAGACGCGCATCGCGATCGAGGTTGCGCGCCGGATCGGCGCGTTCTTCCCCGACGGCACCTGGTTTCTCGATCTGGCGATGCTGGACGATCCCAACGACTTCATCCCGTTCGCGTGCGAGATTCTGCGCGGCGTCGCGCCCCTGGCGCGCGACGAGTCGAGCTTGATCGACGGACTCTCCGACAAACGGCTGCTGCTGCTGCTCGACAACTGCGAGCACGTGTTGCCGCCGGCGGCTCACTTTGCCGCACTGCTTGCGGCGGCCGGCACGGAGCTGCGCATTCTGATCACCTCACGCGAGCCGCTCCCGGTCAAGGGTAGCGCGATCCACCGGCTCGCCCCGCTCGCGCTCGAAGACGCGGTGGAACTCTTCGAGGAGCGCGCGCGCGGCGCCGGAATCTGGTCGGACGACGCGCGCCGCGCGACGGTTGCGGCGATCGTGCAACAGCTTGACGCGATCCCCTTTGCGATCGAGCTGGTCGCGCCGGCGCTGCGCGACATGGCGCCCGAAGAACTGCTGCACCGGCTCGACGACCGCCTTAGCGTGCTCGCGATCGCCAGTCAATCTCCCGGCCGCCAGCAAACGCTGCAGGCGTTGCTGGATTGGAGCAACCGGCTCCTCGACGCCGACTCCGCGAAACTCTTTCGCCGGCTGGCGGTGTTTGCCGGCGGCTGTACGCTGGAAGCCGCGATGCACGTCTGCGCGGACGAGCGCGAACTCAACGAAGCGCAAGTCGCCGACGCGTTGGCCGATTTGGTCGCCAAGTCGATGGTGCTCGAGGAGTCGACGGCGGCAGGAGCGCGCTTTCGCATGCTCGAGATCACGCGCATCTACGCGCAGACGCAGCTGGCCGAGTCGGGCGAGTTCGACGCAGCGGCCTACGCGCACGTCCGCTTCTTCGGCACCCTAGCGAAGCGCTTCGAGAGCACGCTCGAAACCGTCCCGGTCGCGCGCTGGCGCACGCTGGTCGGGCTGGAGGGGCAGAACTTTCGTACGGCACTCTCGGTCGCCATCGACGTCGGCGACGTCGAGAGCGTGGCGGCGATCTGCGAAGGACTGCACTACTGGCTGTGGGAGAACGGGGCGGTCGCGATGAGCGACATGGCCCGGCGCATCGCGGCCATGCTCACGATGTCGCTCAAGCCATCGGTCGAGGCACCGCTGCGCTTGGCGATGGCGGCGCTGATCCGCCGCGAGGATCGCCGTCGCGCGCACGAACTCGCGGAACGCTCGTTTCACCTCTATCGTGCGCTGGGCGACGACGTGCACGCCGGCGACGCGCTGCGTTCGACCGTCACGATGCAGTACGAAACGCGCGGCGCGCCCGACCCGTCGCTCGAAAGCGAGATGTTGCGGTACATCGAGCGGATGCTCGATCTGGGCGAGACGCTGCGCGCCGCCGACCTGCTCAACAACCTCGGCGTCTGTTACGCCGAGTTGATGGACGACTCGCGTCTCCCCGACGCGCTCCGCTGTTTCGAGCGCGCGGCCGGACTATTCGAAGCGCGCGGCGACACCGACCGCTGCGGTCGCGTGGTCGGCAACAGCGCCGGTATCGCGTTCTTGCTCGGCGATGCCGACATGGCCGCGCGGCGTAGCCAGCGCGCGGTCGAGATGCTCGAGCGCAGCGACGTGAGTTGGCTGGGCGGCCGGCAGTGGGCCAATCACGGCTACTACCTGCTCGCCTGCGGGCGCAACGACGAGGCGCGCGACGCGTTGCTGCGCGGCATCGCGAAGTTGCGCGATCTCGGCGATCGCGTCGGGTTGGCCGGCGCGCTGCAGTACATGGCGCAGCTCTACCACCGCAGCGGCGACGACCATCTGGCGGCGCGGCTGATCGGATTTGCCGATGCAACGTTCGGCACCGGTGCGACGCGTCAAGCGCGCGAGGCGGCGATGCTTGCCGAACTGCTCGATTCGGTGCGCGCACGACTTGGCGCCGAAACCTTCGACGTCGAGACGCGTCGCGGGGCGGGTTCGACGATCGACGAGATCGTGCGCGTCGCCGAGAGCGCCTAAAGCGCTTACATCCGGAAGATGCCGAACGCGGTCGGCGGCTGCGGCGCGTGCAGGGCGGCGTCGAGCCCCATCGCGAGCACCGCGCGCGTGTCGAGCGGATCGATGATCCCGTCGTCCCAGAGCCGCGCGCTGGAATAGTAGGGGTTGCCCTCGCGCTCGTACTTCTCCAGAATCGGGGCTTCAAAGGCGGCGCGCTCGTCGGGCGTCATCGTGCCCTTGACGGTCGAGAGCACGCTGGCCGCCTGCGCACCGCCCATCACGCTGATACGGGCGTTCGGCCACATCCAGAGCTGGCGCGGCGAGTAGGCGCGCCCGCACATGCCGTAGTTGCCGGCGCCGAAGCTGCCGCCGATCACGACCGTAAACTTCGGCACCTCGGCGCAGGCGACGGCGGTGACCAGCTTGGCACCGTCTTTGGCGATGCCGCCGTTTTCGTAGGCTTTGCCGACCATGAAGCCGGTGATGTTCTGCAGGAAGAGCAGCGGGGTGCCGCGTTGCGCGCAGAGTTCCACGAAGTGCGCGCCCTTGAGCGCGCTTTCGCTGAAGAGGATGCCGTTGTTGGCAACGATCCCGATCGGATGGCCCTCGATGCGCGCAAATCCGCAGACCAGCGTGGTGCCGTAGCGCGCCTTGAACTCGTGAAACTCCGAGCCGTCGACCAGACGTGCGACGATCTCGCGCACGTCGTATCCGATGCGGCTGTCGGCCGGAACGATGCCGTAGATGTCGCGGGGGTCGAACTTGGGCGGCGTCGCGGCGGCGCGATCCCACTGGCGCGGCAGCTCGCGATGCAGGTTGCTGACGATCTCGCGGACCATCCCGAGCGCGGCCTCGTCGTCCTCGGCGAAGTGATCGGCGACGCCCGAGATGCGCGTGTGGACGTCGGCGCCACCCAGTTCTTCGGCGCTCACCTCCTCGCCGGTGGCGGCTTTCACCAGCGGCGGGCCGCCCAGAAAGATCGTCCCGTTGCCCTTCACGATCACGGTCTCGTCGCTCATGGCCGGCACGTACGCTCCGCCGGCCGTGCAGGACCCCATCACCGCGGCGATCTGCGCGATGCGCTTGCCCGACATCCGCGCCTGATTGTAAAAGATGCGCCCAAAGTGGTCGCGATCCGGAAAGACCTCATCCTGCATCGGCAGAAACGCGCCGCCCGAATCGACCAGGTAGATGCACGCGAGGTGATTCTGCTCGGCGATCTCTTGCGCGCGCAGATGTTTCTTGACCGTCATCGGGTAGTAGGTGCCGCCCTTGACGGTGGCGTCGTTGGCGACGATGACGCAGTGGCGGCCTTCGACGATGCCGATGCCGGTAACGATGCCCGCCCCGGGTGACGCGTCGCGGTACATTCCGTTGGCGGCCAGCGCGGAGAGTTCCAGGAACGGACTGCCGGGATCGAGCAGCCGCTCGATGCGTTCGCGCGCCGTCAGCTTGTTGCGTGCGCGGTGCTTGGCGGTGGCCTCGGGGCCGCCGCCGGCGCGGACCGCGACCAGCCGTGTGCGCAGTTCGTCGACCAGCCCGCGCAGGCGCGCGGCGTTGGCGGCGAACTCGGGAGCGTTACGGTCGACGTGGGATTCCAGCACTGCCATCGCGCTCGCCTTTCGGCACGCGACGAGCCGCTTCCGCCGGGGTATGAATCCCCGGTTAAAAGGGCGTGCGCGGGCGCGCGCGCCGGCGGAGCTTGAGCTATACTGATCGGCACATGGCTATGCAGGTGCACATCGACGTCGGCGGTCTGCTGCGCCCCGCGGGCTCGCTCGACGTCGCAACCGCGTTGGAACCCTATCGCGGCCGCCTCAACGAACGCGCGGCGGCGCACCTCTTGCGCCGCGCCGGGTTCGGCGGAACGCCCGACGAGATCGCGCGCTACGCCGCGATGAGCGTCAACGACGCGGTCGAATCGCTGGTGCGCTTTCCGTCGACCGCCGCGCTACCGCGCTTTGCGGTCGACTACGACCCGAACGCGATCGTGCGCGCCGCCGCGCCGCAGGGCTTGCGCGCGCTCGACATCGCGCAGCGCAAGGCAGTGCACGTCGCGGTGCAGCGCGCCGAGCAGCGATCGATTCGCCGGCTGCAGCTGTGGTGGCTCGAGCGCATGCTCGCGACGCCGGCGCCGCTGCAGGAGAAGATGACCTTTTACTTTCACGGCCACTTCACCACGGCCGCGTTTCAAAAGGGCGTCGGTCCGAAACTGGTCTACGACCAGAACCAACTGTTCCGTGCCAACGCGCTGGGCAATTTGCGCGAGCTCACGCAAGCGGTCGCGCGCGATCCGGCCATGCTGCACTACTTGGACGGCATCCACAACGTCGCCGCGCATCCCAACGAGAACTTCGCGCGCGAACTCATGGAACTCTTCACGCTGGGGGTCGATCAGTTCAGCGAAGAGGACGTTCGCCAGTCGGCGCGGGCCTGGACCGGCCTGCGGATGCAGCGTTTCACCGGTAAGGTCGTCTACGTTGCGCGGTTGCACGACTCCGGAGTCAAGACGTTTCTGGGGCGCACCGGAAACTTCGACGGCAGCGACATCGTGCGCATCATCTTCGAGCAGCCGCAGTGCGCCCGGTTCTTTGCCGCCAGCCTGCTCGAGTTCTTCGTGTACAGCAATCCCGAACCGGGGCTGATCGACGGGGTCGCCGGGCTGCTGCGCAAACACGACTTCGAACTGGCCCCGGTGCTCTCGGCGATCTTTCGCAGCAACGTCTTCTACTCGCGGCGCGCCTACCGGGCGCTGGTCAAGAGTCCGGTCGAGTTCGCGATCGGGTCCTACAAGGCGCTCGGATTGCCGCGCATCGATCCGCGCACGCTGGTCGCACTCAATCGCATGGGGCAGCGCCCGTTCTTCCCGCCCAACGTCTCGGGTTGGCCGGGCGGGGCCAACTGGCTGACCACCGATACCATGATCGCGCGACAAAACTTCGCGCGCGCCCTGCTGGATTCGCGGGTGGGAACCAAGTCCTCGTGGCTGGCCGCACTGCCGATGCGCGCCGACGCGGCAGCACGCGCGATCGCGGCCAACGTGCTTGCGGGCGACATTTCGGCGCGGGGTGCGGCTGAGGTGCGCGCGGTGCTCGACGGGGCCGGCAGCTCGGCGCTTGCGGCGCTCTCGCCCGAGAACTTTCCGCAGCGCATCGGTGCCGCAACCTATCTCGCGCTGGCCTCGCCGGCCTACCAACTGGCATGAAAAGCATGAAACGTTCCAACTTTCTGCTCGGGACGATCGCCGGACTCGCGGTGGTCGCCAAGACCGACCACGCCTTCGCGCGGGCGCTCGCGGCAACGCCGCTGCCCGGCTTACCCGGCGGCGAGAATCGCGCCTTCGTGATCGTCAACTTGGTCGGCGGCAACGACGGGTTGAACTGCGTCGTGCCGCACGGCGATCCCACCTACTACCGTCTGCGTCCGAGTTTGGCGGTTCCGGCCTCCGAGGTGCTGGCGATCGACGCGCAGACCGGGCTCAATCCGACGATGCGCGGCCTCAAGGCGCTCTACGACCGCGGAATGGTTGCGATCGTGCAGGGCGTCGGGTATCCGCATCCCGATCATTCGCACTTTCGCTCGAGCGAGATATGGCAGACGGCGGCGCCGACCACGTACGAACACACCGGTTGGCTGGGGCGCTATCTGGACGACGCCGGACTGCCGCAGTCGAACCTCTTCAATGGGGTGGCGATCGCGCAGATTCTTCCCGAGGTGCTCGCCTCCGGCCACGCCGACGTTCCGGCCGTCTCGAACGTGCGCGAATACCGGTTGCGCGTCGACGGCACCGCGCGCGGGCGCAGCGCGTTTGCGGCCGTGGCGGGGGATGCCCATCTGCCGTTCGACTCGCCGTATCTGGGACACGTGATGGCGATCGAGGAGCACGCGCAGCGCGGCTCCGAGGAACTGCCGCATCTCATCGCAGGCTATACCGCGAAGGCCAGCTATCCGGCCACGCCGCTCGGCCGCAGCCTGGCGCTGGCCGCGCAAATCGTGGGCAGCAACCTCGGCACCAAGGTGCTCTACGTGCAGCATGGATCGTTCGACACGCACGTCAGTCAGAAGGCCACCCAAGACGCGCTGCTGGGCGAGTTTTCGGACGCGATCGCGGCGTTCTACGCCGACTTGGCCGCGCACGGCAACGACCGGCGCGTTCTGACGATGACCTTTTCGGAGTTTGGCCGGCGAATCGCCGAAAACGGCAACCGTGGAACCGACCACGGCGAGGCGTCGCCGCTGTTCCTGATCGGCGGCGGGGTCAAAGGCGGGCTGTACGGCAGCGCGCCCGATTTGAGCGCGACCAGCATGGGGAACGTCGCGTTCACGACCGACTTTCGCCGCGTCTACGCCACCGTGCTCGAACGCTGGTTGGGGCGTCCCTCGCAGCCGATTCTGGCGGGATCGTTTCCGACCTTACCGATGCTGGGCTAAACGCGGCGGCGCTCGCAGGCGGATCCGACCTAGCCTTAGTCACTGCTAAAAGCATACGTAGGCGCGCCTAATAAACCACATCGGACTGCTTTATTTCTCCGACTTCTCTCGCAGGGGTCCGCCGCCGCGCGCGGAATGCCAGGCACCGGACACCGTGGGACTTCCTTCCCATGGGCGCGGAGTTGGAACAGGAATCGATGGAGCCTTGTACGACCGGGGCGACCGCATGAGACTCGCCCGCGAACCCTTTGCTGCCGTCGGCGGCGAGAGCGGCCTTCCCCCCAAGGGGACGCCGAAGAACTATCTGATGGCCTGGCTGCTGGTGATGCTGGCCGATCAAAACCTGCACGGCTACGAGATCGCGAAGGAACTCAACGCCAAGTTTCAGATCGTCGTCGACATCGGCGCGGTCTACCGCTCGCTGCGGCAACTCGAGCGCGAGGGTTACATCTCGTCGTGGTGGGATCCGAAGGAACAGGGCGCACCGCGCCGCTTCTACACGCTCACCGATGCTGGCGCGGCTGCGTTGCGCCAGTGGAACGACGCGCTGGTCGGCTATCGCGCCAACCTCGAGACCTTCTTCGCGCTCTATCGTAACCGCAGCGATGCATTCGTGGAGCGCGTCACCGCCTGAAGCACTCGGTTCTCTTTCTCGGTAGCGGCGGCGCACGGTTCGTCGTCGCGCGGCAGTTGCGCGCCTCGGGCGGGATGTGGCTGCGCTTCGGCGAGACGCAGATTCACGTCGATCCGGGTCCCGGCGCG
Source organism: Vulcanimicrobiota bacterium (assembly GCA_027459845.1). Lineage (GTDB taxonomy): Bacteria > Vulcanimicrobiota > Vulcanimicrobiia > Vulcanimicrobiales > Vulcanimicrobiaceae > DAIDGS01. Next base: position 17,184 of record DAIDGS010000083.1, read on the forward strand.
TTGGTGCGCGCGCTCTCGCACGTGCCGCCGTGCAATCCGCGCGAACTCGAAGCGATCGTGCTCTCGCACAAGCACCTGGATCACTCCGGCGATGCGACTGCGATGATCGAAGCGATGACCTCGGGTGGCTTTCGCAAGCGTGGTGCGGTGTTGGCGCCGGCCGACGCCTTCGATCACGAACCGGTGGTGCTGCCCTACGCCCAGCGCTTTGCCGAGCGTATCGTACGCCTCGAGGAGCGCGGCGGTCCGTACCGCATCGGCGCGGTCGAACTCTACACCTCGATCGCGCACCGCCACGCCGTCTGCACCTTCGGCCTGCACTTCCACCACGAAGCGCTGCGCTTTGCCTATCTGCCGTGCGGGCGGTACTTCGACGAGTTGGCGGCCGATTACGCGCGCCACCAACCCGACGTGCTCGCGATCAACGTGTTGCGACTGGCCGATCAGCCGCAAGCCGACCATCTCTGCTGGGAGGAGGCGGTGCGGATCGTCGAGGCGGTGCGTCCGAAGGTTGCGATCTTTCAACACTTCGGCACCAAGATGCTGGAAGCCGACCCGCAGCGGCTGACGCAGGCGGTCGAAGATCGCCTCGGCCTGCGCGCGATCGCCGCCTACGACGGCCTGCAACTCGATCTGGACACCGAGGT
>DAIDGS010000084.1 GCA_027459845.1 Vulcanimicrobiota bacterium
GGGGCAGACGATTCCGCTCAAGGTGTTGGATACCGACGAGGCGCGCAAGCGCGCGGTCGTCTCGCACCGCCGGGCGTTCGAGGAGCGCCGGCGCGCGGCGCGCGCAGCGTTGCTGGCGTCGCTGCATCCCGGCGACGAGCGCGAAGCGACGGTGCTACGCTTGACCGATTTCGGTGCGTTCGTCGACCTCGGCGAAGGGCTGGATGCGCTCATCCCGATGAGCGAACTCGATTTCGAACGCGTTGCTTCCGCCGCCGACGTCCTCAGCGTCAACGATCGCGTGAAGGTACGGATTCTGCGTATCGACGCGAGTGGGAAAAAGGTTGCCGCCTCGCGGAAGGCCGCCCTCCACGATCCGTGGCGCGACCACGCCGACCTATTGCGCCGTGGGAACGTGCTGAGCGGAACGGTCGTTGCAAAGGAGCGCGACTTGCAGGTCGAGCTCGCGCCGGGCCTGATCGGCGCGGTCTCCGAGCGCGAAGTAAACCTCGACGACTACGAAATCGGGGAGACGATCGAGGTCTCGATTCGCACGGCCGACGCACGCAATCGCCGCATCCGGCTCAGCACCTTGCATGGCGTCGTCGCGAGCGCAGCGCCGACCGGTTTCATGTCGCTCGGCGACGAACTCGGGCGCAAGAACGCCGACGACGGCTAGAGCCAGCCGACGCTTGCGGTTCCGATAGTGGTTCGCAACGTCACCCGGGCGGAGCCGTCACCGATACGCTGCGGAACCCGAAGCGAGGCTTTGCCCAGCGACGTTTGCGCATCGATCGTCGCATTGCTCGTATGCGGGATGAGCAGTTGTACGGTCCCGGTGGTGCCGCGAAGATCGACCCGTTGAGTGCCGGTGAGCCGTGCCATCGCAACCGAAATCGTTCCGGCCTGCATGGCCGCCGTGACGTCGCTGCGCATGCCCTCGATGCGAAGGGTCCCGGCCGAACCTTGGACGTCGAGGGGAGTATCGGCGGGAACGTGCACCACGTAGGTCGCCCCGCCCTGTTGGATACCGCCCGGGTAATGCGTCCGTACGGCGATCGCGCTGCCGGTTTGCACGATGTCGATGGCGATCGCCTCGGCAGCGGCGCGCGACGGGCCGGTCTTGTCACCCTCGATTTCGACGCTGGGGCGGTTCCAGCCGTCGATGTGGATCGTCCCAACCGGATTGTTCAGCGAAAATTGGACCTTGCCGTGTACCGCAAGCATCTGGTGAAAGGGTACGCGGACCTGATGGCCGCCGACGCATCCGGTGATCGTGGCGGCCAGAAGCGCGCAGGTCGCCGTCGCAACGACGGAAAAGCGGGACGAAAAGCGATGCATCGGTCACCTCACGGGCGAGCACGGAGTTGCCAAGCCTTCGTTTTTAGGTCCGCCGTTCCTCGTCGTTCGACGGGATCGATGGCGTTCGCGCGTACTGGAATCTACAAGCGATGCGTCTGATCCGTCGCTGCGCGTCCGTGATGCTGGCCGTTGCGATCGGCGGATGCACGGCGAAGTCGCCGATCGCGACGCAGTCGTTCGCATTCGCACCGACGTGTGCCGGCTGTACGGCACCCGCCGGTGCGCGCATCGTGCTGAACGCAACCGCCGCCGGTCCGAAGGTCGATCCCGACGTCTACGGCGCTTCGATCGTCACCTGGTACGACTTTCGAGCGCCGTTCGTCGCGCCGTCGCTGCGCCGGCTCGGCATACGCTTGATACGCTTCCCCGGCGGTTCGCAGTCGGATATCTATCACTGGGAGAACGGCGGTACGCTCTGCGGTAAGAATCTCGGCTACATCGCTCCGGGTGCCACCTTCGCAAACCTCGCGCGCGACCTCAGTCTTCCGCTCCACCTCGACGTTGCGGTGACGTTGAACTATGGCAGCAACCGCGCGTGCAACGGTGGTGGAAGCGCGAGCGAAGCCGGTGCTTGGGTCGCTTATGCCAAAGCTCACGGCTATCCAGTGCGCTACTGGACGGTTGGGAATGAATCGTATGGATCGTGGGAGTACGACCTGCACGCCCATCCGCACGACCCTGAGACCTACGCCGCGGCGGTGAAATCCGGATATTATCCGGCGGTAAAGGCGGCGAACCCGAATGCGCGGGTGGGGATCGTGGTCGACTCGCCCAACGATCGCGCGTGGAACGACGTGGTTCTACGGCAGTCGGGACCGTTCGACTTCGTCGAGCTGCACTACTATCCGCAGTACCAGATCGATAGCGACGCGCGACTGCTCGGGCCCGCGATCGGGGGGTTCGCGCGCGAGTTGAAGCAACTGCGCGCGGAGATGACCGCTGACGGCGTCTCGAGTCGCATCCCGATCTACCTGGGCGAGTTCAACAACGATGCCGGTCAGGAGGGCAAGCAGTCGGTCTCGATCGTCAACGGGCTCTATCTCGGCCAAATGCTCGGCACGCTCATCGCCGCCGGCGTCCCGATGGCGACGTGGTGGCTCGCATACGGAAGTTGCGACCAGGGCGGTGACTACTCCGGCGCCCTCTACGGCTGGCAACGGTTCGGTTCGGAGGCACTTTTCTCGGACGGGTTGCCAAATGCCAACGAGGGCTGTGCGACGACACCGCGGATGGCCGGGGGGACGCCGTTCCCCACGGCCCGCGTCATGACGCTTTACGCCCAGACGGTACCGGGCGGATCGCGCGTGCGTGCGGTGACGCTTTCGAAAGGGCTGTGGCCTAGCGTCCGTGCGTACGGATATGCCATCGCGAGCGGTTATGCCTTGATGCTCTTCAACAACACGCCGACGGATCGCGCAGTCGTCGCCGCGGTGCGCGGCGGCGGAGCAGCCTTCGTCGCGACGCTGAGCACCTACGGCAAGGTGCAGTACGATCGGTCGCGCCAGAATCGCTGGGTCGGACCGGTGACGCGCTCGCTCGGCCGGGTGGGGACGTCGATTCCGCTCGCCCTCGCACCGTACAGCCTCACCGCCCTGCGCTTGAAGGCAACGCCATGACGGCGCGGTGCGGCGAACCGGACGACCGCGCGTGCGAGCGCGTGCGATGAAGGCTGCCTGCGAAGGCTGCGCGACCGCACTGCCACCGGACGCCGAAGCCTACGTGTGTTCGTACGGGTGCACGTTTTGCCCGGATTGCGCGGCGCGGTTCGACGGCGTTTGCCCGAACTGCGGCGGTGCGCAGCGGCCGCGTACGCGCTACGCCAACTTCGCGTATCGCCTGGTCGACGTCTTCACGCAGGTACCGCTGCAAGGAAATCCGCTGGCGGTCTTCATCGATGCTGCGGCCCTCGATGGCCGCACCATGCAGGCGGTCGCGAAG
>DAIDGS010000085.1 GCA_027459845.1 Vulcanimicrobiota bacterium
GCGTACGCTCGAAAGGCCGGCCACGTCGACGATCAGCCCGATGTTGGCGGAGAATCCAGCAAAGCTGTGGCGACCGTTGCGCAGCGCAAAGCTCAACCCATGAGCGCGCGCGAAGGCGATCGTCGTCACCACGTCGTCGGCGTTGGCCACTTCGACGATGGCGGCGGGAACAACATCGGCGAAGCGCGCGTTCCACGGTTGGCTCGCGACGCCGTAAGCCGGATCCGTCGCGACGATGACCCGCCCCGCGATGGCAGCGCGAAGTGCATTGAGGTCGTTGGGGGGAAGCGGCGCGGCGCTGCCCGGCGACGAACACGCCGACAAGGGGAAAACGAGCGACGCATACGCCGCCGCCGAAGCTCCCGATGCGAGGAAACGGCGGCGATTCAGCACCCAAGCCGGCTTCGTCTCCTGGTGTCGGAAACCTGGGTGCGGCAGGTATTCAGCGCGTTCTTATACGTAAGCTGAGACTCTCACACGAGGGGAAACGCACATGGAAATCAAGCGCGTCGGCGCGCAGCCGTCGCTACAGGGACTGGCCACGACCTTTACCGGCACCGTTCGCATCGATCCGCTCTTCGAGCGAACCGACCCGGCTCGGGTGCTCGGCGTCAACGTGACGTTCGAGCCGTGCGCCCGCACGTTTTGGCACACGCATCCACTCGGCCAAACCCTGATCGTCGTCGCCGGCGTCGGCCGCGTGCAGCGTTGGGGCGGCCCGATCGAGGCGATTCGCCCGGGCGACGTGGTCCTGATCGAGCCCGGTGAAAAGCACTGGCATGGTGCCGCGCCGACCACGGCCATGACGCATCTCGCCATCCTCGAGAAGCTCGACGGAAAAAACGTCGATTGGATGGAACCGGTCACCGACGAACAGTACGGAAAGGATGGGCTACCGTGATGCGCATCGTCAGCGCGGCACTCGCCGTCGCACTTGTCGTGCCGTTGAGCTGCGCCCCGCGCATCGCACCGGCTTCCGAGCCGGCGCCGGGCGTAGCCATAACCCCCGCGCACGTTCGCACCGCTCTCCGCGCATTGCCGGGGATCGTCGCCGCAATCAAACGCCGCTCGGGTGTGCCGGGAATGGCCATCGCCGTCGTTCACGACGATCGGGTGGTCTTCGAACGCGCCTACGGCGTGCGACGCGTTGGGAGCAACGCCCGCGTCGACCTGCGCACCGTGTTTCAATTGGCCTCGGTCTCGAAGAGCCTCGCGGCGACGGTCGTGGCCGGGGCGGTCGGCACGAAGGTCGTGCGCTGGAGCGATCCGATCGCCAAATACCTGCCCGGATTTACGCTGCGCGATCCGTATGTCGGATCGCACGTCACCATCGCCGACATGTTCGCACATCGAAGTGGGTTACCCGACCATGCCGGCGACTTGCTCGAAGACCTTGGCTACGGTCGCGCGCAGGTGCTTCGGCGCTTACGCTACGAGCCGCTCCGGCCGTTTCGCATCACCTATGCCTATACAAACTTCGGCTTAACCGCGGCGGCGCAAGCCGTCGCCGACGCCGAACACACCACCTGGGAAAAGCTCTCGCAGCGCATGCTCTACGGACCGCTCGGCATGACTCGCACGACTTCGAGCCATCGCGCCTTCGAGCGTTTCGCCGACCGGGCAACCCTCCACGTGCGCAGAAACGGGCGCTGGGTAGCGAGTTCACGCGATCCGCAAGCACAGTCGCCGGCGGGCGGCGCAAACTCGACCGTAGGCGATCTCGCCAAGTGGATGATGCTCGAAGTCGATCTCGGCACGTACCACGGAAGGCAGATCGTCGCACGCGACGCGCTCCTTGCGACACAGCAGCCGCACATCGTGAGCATGCCGCCGCGCGAGCCGTTTGCGCGTGCCTCGTTTTACGGATACGGGATGGGGGTGGCATACGATGACACGGGACGACTTCGGCTCAGCCACTCGGGAGCTTTTGCCAGCGGGGGCGCCACGACGTTCGAACTCTTGCCCGCGGCCCGACTCGGGATCGTGGTCTTGACCAACGGCGAGCCATCCGGCGTTCCCGAAGCGATCGCCAAGACATTCTACGATATCGTTGAATTCGGCGCGCCGACCCGCGACTGGTACGCGTTCTACTCGCAGGTCTTCGCCACCGCGCTCGCGCCGAGCGGTGAGTTGATCGGGAAGAAGCCGCCGGTTCACCCGCAACCGTCGATGACGCTGCGTACCTTTGCGGGGACCTACGCCAACGAGTACTACGGCCCGGCCACGGTGCGCGTCACGACCAAGGGACTACAACTCGTGCTGGGTCCCATCCACCGCACCTATCTGCTGCGGCACTGGAACGGAAACGTCTTTGCCTTTACGCCGGTCGGCGAAAACGGCACCGACATCACTGCCGTAACCTTCGAGCCGGTGAGCGCCGGAACCGGAACCGACATGACGATCGAGTACCTCAACGCCAACGGCCTAGGAACGTTCACGCGGCGCGCGCCCTAGCGAGCGCGCCCCATACGTTCGGTCCCGGCACCCTGGACGTGAGAGCTTATTTACAGGTGAAGTTGCCGGCGCAGAGACGCTCGATGAGGATTGCGATCGTGCCGAGCGCCACGACGTCGAGGAGCGGAATCAGGAAGAGCCATGCGGCCCACGCGGCGTGGCGAAAGATCCACGGCAACGCCGCGCCAAGCAACCAGAGCACCGGGAGCGCGAGCACGCCCGCGAAGAGCGCGACCGTAAGCGGGCTCTGCGTGGAGCCCGGTGCATCGAACATCATCGGGGCGAAGAGCGCCAGGAATGCCGACGGAGCCGCGAGCACGACCCACAGCACGCTGAGCACCGTCCACAGCGTCTTCGACGGCATCGTCGTTATGGCCGGATGCTGAAGACGACTCCCGAGCGGTGCGTTCCCCCGGCGCGCGTGGTTCCGAAGAGCAGATTTTGGAAGACGACAAGGCCGCCGTACGGTTCGGCGCCCTGCGCGCCGTGGTGGCCAAGTTCGCGAACGACCCGAAACGCCCCACTCGACGGCGTAAGGGCGAAGACCGTTCCAGCGTAATCGGTTCCGCCGTGAACTGCGGTTCCGTAGAGGGTTCCGTTGTAGGCGACCAGGCCGCCGCGCGGACAGACGCCCTCTTGCGTGGTAAAGCTATGCAACAGGCGTTCGATTCCGCTCGCGCGGTCGATTTCGTACAACGCACCGCGGCCGTTTTTGCCGCCGCCGCAGGTCGCGCCATAGAGTCGACCGCCGTACGCCGTCACCCCGCCGTACGGGAGCCTGCCGTCGATCGCACCGCTATCGTGGGCGCGAAACGCATGCACCGTGCGCTCCGCGTGAGTCGCACCATCGATGGCAAAGACGACGCCGCCGTTGCTCGGACCGCCCCCGCCCGCGGTCGTTCCGTAGAGGGTGCCGTCGACGTACGTGAGGCCGGCATACGGATTTGCGCCGTCGGCGCCGTGAAACTGGTGGAGGACGCGGAAGTCTCCGCCCGGGGTCACGCTGAAGACCGTTCCGGCAAGGCGCGGTTCGGCACCCCCGAACTTGGCCGTTCCATAGAGCACACCGTGCACCGCGATCAACGTACCGCGCGGATCGGCACCCTCGTTCGCCCCGTTGAAGCTGTGCACCACGCGCTCGCCCCCGGTCTTCGGATCGAGCGAAAAGATCGTCCCTGCGCCGTGTGCGCCACCGGCTGAGGTCACCCCGTAGAGAAGCCCGCCGAGCACGCAAAGGCCGCCGTGCGGGTTGGCCCCGTCGCCCGCCGTCTCGCTGAAGCCGTGCACGATGCGTAGCGCTGCGGTCGAGGGATTGACGGCGAAGACCGTCCCGTCGCCGTAGCGCCCGCAGTTGCCCGCGCCGGTACCGTAGAGCATGCCGTTGTACCGCGTCAGCGCCGCCCACGG
>DAIDGS010000086.1 GCA_027459845.1 Vulcanimicrobiota bacterium
TCAGCGGCGAAAGCTATCGACTACGAGAACGCAAACGGGCGGGAATCACCCTGCCTGGAACCAAATCCGAACCCGAGGTGGGTCACATTTAGACGTCCGATCCGGGACCAAAGTGGGTCAGTTTTCGGCGTCCGCCAACAAGGGCTGCCGGGAAGATCGCCACCCCGTCTAACGTTCCCTCAAAATTCGCCAGGTATAGTCATCGATGGACCACCGTCGGCATGGATCGTCAACCGCGTAGGATCGACGCCCTCGCGCGCGATCGCCGTTGCCATCACCTCCTGAGCGAGCGTAGCGCTCTCGCGGGCTTCAGGCCGCCATGCGACGACGTAGCGGCTATAGATATCGAGGACGACGTAGAGATAGTAGTACGTCCACTTGGCCGGGCCGAGCAGCTTCGTGATGTCCCAGGACCAGACTTCACCCGGCCGCGTGGCGGCGATTCCGGTTTGACACGAGCCGGGTGCGTCGCCTGGCGCCGCCGTTCCCGCGTTTCCCCCGCCTCTCGCAGAACGCGATAGATCGTCGAGATCGACCCGAGATAGGTCCCCTCGTCGAGCAACGTCGCGTAGATCTCCCTTGCGCTCAGGTCGGCGAAGCGCTCGCTATGCGCCGCATCGCGAATAGCCTGTCGTTCGGACTCGGTCAACCGCCGATGCGACGCTCGGCGCACCGTCGCTACCGCGGGTATGCTATGATGATGTCGCTGCAGGGTCGCGCGCGATGCGCCAAGCACGGCACAGGCCCGCCGTTGGCCGATGGCCGTTGCCAGGTCGCTCACGATGTCTTCGACCGCTCGTCTTCCGCATTGCCCTCGCTGGCGATCATCTGCAAGAGCGCGTGCGCTTTTCCCAGCGCGGTAACGGTTCGCTCGGATTTCTCCAAGCGCCGTTGTAGTCGATCGACTTCTTTGCGAAGCCGAGCGTTTTCAGCGGCCTCAGGGTTCGCTGGCCGACCACGTTTCGCCGGCGGTCCCGATGCGAGCTGTTTGCGCCAGTTCGAGAGCAGCGAGCTGTACACTCCCTCCCGCAGCATCAAGGCGGCGCGTTCGAGCGGCGTGCCCGCTTCGTACGCAGCGAGGATACGGGCCTTCTCGTCGGCGGAGAACGTGCGGCGCACCGAGCGGGACCGCACTTCTGAGTCGGATACCATGACCAAGAGCCTTACTCGACCTCATGAGTTTTCCCGGTTAGCTGGCCTCACCCATCATAGACACAGAGGGCGCTAACCCGCTCGTTCACTAGGGCGCTCGTAGCGTTAGTTGGCTGGACCATCATGGCGCTTCTTTTTAAGCCCGGGCAGCTTGTCTTCTGGATCGCGCTGGCATTTGTTGTCGGAAGCGTTTGGCTACTAGTTCGAAATGTGCTATTCGTCCTCGTAATTCGCGAGCCGATGCTGACACTTCGGGATTCGGGCATTGTCTTTCGGAAGATGTCGTTTCGTTGGGAGATGATCGCCGACCTCAAGACGCGTGAGGTAAGCAATTTGGGCTCCTTCATCGGCCTCGTCCCAACTTCTCGCGATGTTCGTCTTCTCGCGCGGCAGGGACTCGGCCCGATTCGAAATCGCATCGTTGAAAAGCAGGCGCGGCGGCTGAGGACATCGCTCGCGCGTTACAGTGCAATCCTCATACCTCAAGCCAAAGGTATGACCGTCGACGAACTCCGCGATCTCATCGAAGAGCATCGGGTCGCCGCCGTGGGCGGCGATGCCTCGGAGACGTGAGTGAGAAGCTGGTCAGCTCAATCGCGGATGGCGCGTAGCTTTGCGCCGCGCCACCGGACGCCGCGACCGAAGTAGCTCGCGACCCATTCGGCAAGACTGAGCGCATCGCGTAGCGGAATCAGGAGCGACCGAGCGCGACGCGCGCTACCGAAGGCCGAGTGCGCACGGCGGTGCAGCGCGTAGCGCACGACGGCGACCACCGCGAGCAACAGCGCCGACGCGATCCCCGGTGCGATCAGCGCGTTGGCGAAGGCAAACGGGAGCGCATACATGACGAACGAAAAAGCATAGCCGGCCGGGGCGAGCGATCGATTGGTGCGCGCCCAGCGTAACTCATGTAGCCACAACTCGTTGAGCCGGCGTTCGGGATTGGCGGTCGTCACCACGTAGCGTGAAAGTTCAACGCGCGATCCGGTGCCGGCGACGAGCTTGCCAAGGGCGTGGTCGTCGGCGAGATGGCTGCCCAACGCCGCTAGCCCGCCGATGCGCGCCAAGACGCTCGCGCGCAGGGCCATCGTCGCTCCTAAACAGAAGCGCAGCTCGCCCATGCCGAGCGCGACGAGCACCGATGGCGAGAACTCCTCTTCAACGTGCATCGCACCCAGGTGCGAGGCGAGCGTGGCATTAGGGGAGCCGCCGTAGAGGCAGGTGACGGCGCCAACGCTGGAGTCGGCAAACGAGGCGACCACCGAGCGGAGGTAGTCGCGCCCGACCCGGATGTCGCTGTCGCTGACGATCACGATTTCCGCGGCGGTCTCGGCGCCGGGTTTGGCCAGGTTGGCGATCTTGGGATTAGCGATCGTGGCATTCTCGCCGAAGGCAATGCGCGCTCGGCAGGTCGGAACCGCGGCGATCGCGTGCTCGACGATCGGAAGGGCGGAGTCGCTGCGGTCGTGCAGGCAGAAGACGACGTCGTAATCGGCGTAGTCCTGATCGCAAAACGAGCGGAGGCTCTCGAACAGGCCGGGTTCGTCGCCGTAGATCGGTTTCAGGATCGTCACCGAAGGCCAGGTTTGCAGGGCGGGCGGTAGGGAGCGACGGGCAAACCGGCCAACCGCGAGCCACGCGGCGAGCAGATAGCCCGCCCCGGCGAGCGCAACGAGCGCGAGGACGACCGTCAAGCGATTTCGCCGTAGCTCACACAGCGCGCGCCGCGGCGCGCAATCGCGGCGCGCACGCGCTCGCTCGTGAGCGCCGCCAGCTCGCCCGCCCAGGCGAAGTGTTCGGTGCCGGCATCCGCACCGGCGAACGGCCCGGTGGCAGGATGGAAGAGCATCTCGGTGATGCCGTCGGGCAGGCGTTCGATCAGCGCGACGACGCGATCCTCGGTCATCGCGCCGGGATCGTTCATGCCGAA
>DAIDGS010000087.1 GCA_027459845.1 Vulcanimicrobiota bacterium
GCCGTAATATATCGCCGTATGGTTATATAACCTCATGGTTAACGATACCGCCCGCCTCGACCTCGTCTTCGCCGCACTGGCCGACCCCACGCGGCGGCGCATCGTCGAGCGCCTCGCTCGCGGGAGCCTCACGGTCGGTCAAATCGCCGACGGCTTCGCGCTCTCACAACCCGCCATCTCGAAGCACGTGCGCGTGCTCGAACGCTCCGGCCTACTCGCACGTCAGGTCGACGGCCGCGTCCATCGCTGCAGCGTCGATCCTAAAGCGCTCGCGAGCGCGCAGCAGTGGATCGAGCGGCAGCGCAACTTCTGGAACGCAACCCTCGATCGCCTCGATCGCTACCTCAACACCTCTTCCACCCGCACCTCCACACGAAAGAAACGCTCATGAACGATACCCAAACGGCGACCGCGCTCGCCATTCACCGTCACTATTCGGCCGCGCCCGAGCGCGTTTACGCCGCGTGGACCGATCCGATCGCGGCGGCCATCTTCCTCGGCCCGAGCGACGTGCAGGCCAGCGAGGTCGCGATCGACCTGCGCGTCGGCGGACGTTACGATATCGTGATGCGCATGCCCGACGGCGAGCAGATCGACGTCGGCGGCGTCTACCGCGAGATCGTCCCGGCTCGCCGCTTGCAGATGACCTGGCGCTGGCGCGAAGACGATCCGAAGGACGAGTACGACACCTTGCTCACGTTGGAGTTCGCGCGCGCCGCCGACGGCGGCACCGATTTCACGCTCACGCACGAACGCTTCGCCACACCCGAATCGCGCGATCGCCATCGCCACGGCTGGACCTCGATCACCGAAAAACTCGACGCCTTTCTCCGCACGGGGTTGTGCGTCGGCACCGATCTGGCCGATGGCCGCATTCTGGCGACGGCCCTGATGCCGGCATCGGTGGAGCGTACCTTCGCAGCGCTGGCCTCGCCCGAGGTCACCACGTGGTGGGTGCGTCCGGGCGTCTTCGACACGCGCGAATGGAGCGGCGAGGTACGCGTGGGCGGGCGCTGGAGCGCCAGCGGCATCGGCCGCGGCGAACCGTACACCTTGGGCGGCGAGTTCACCGCGTGCGACGCGCCGCACCGGCTCGCCCATACCTGGCAGACGCCGGCCGGCGAGACCACTGCGGTCGCCTACGAACTGCGCGCGCGCGACGGCGGTACGCAGCTCGTGCTGCGCCACGACGGCTTCGCCAACGCGAGTTGCTGCGAGAACACCGCGATCGGCTGGGAGACCAGCCTGGAACGCTTGATCGCGCACCTGCGCGCGGCCGGCTAGCGCCGCGACGCCTCGGGCGGCTATGGCGCGAAGAGCACCTTGCCGCGCCGCCCGGGCGTCTCGGCGACGGCGAACGCCTCGCCGGACGCATCGAGTGCGAAGACGCCTTCCACCGCCAGCGGCAACTCGCCGGCGCGCGCCAACTCGAAGAGCCGCTGCACCGCGGCACCCTTCTCCGCGGCGCTCGCGCGCGCAAACCAGGTCGTCATCCAGAAGCCGCGCACGCGCGACTGCTTGAAGATCAGCGCGCCGGGATCGATCCGCAGCAGGCTCGCCCCGAGCGCGCCGAAGACCACGTGCTCGCCGCCCTCACCGAGCAGCGCGTGCAAGGCCGTCGAACGCGCGTCGCAGACCGAATCGACCACCGCGCGAACGTCGCCGGCGAGCGCGCGCACGCGCGCCGGCCAGCCGTCGTCGTCGGTGGCGATCGCGTGGAGCGCGCCGAGCGACTGCAACTCGGCGACGGCTTCGGGACGACGCACCAGGTTGATGACGTTGACCCCGGCTCGCCGCGCGATGCGATCGAGCAGTTTGCCGACCGCACCGCCGGCGGCGTTTTGTACCATCCAGTCGCCCGCCTTCAGCCCCAGCGAATCGAAGAGCACCAGCGCCGAGAGCGGCATCGCCAAGAGCTGCGCGCCGGCGTCGTCGTCGATCGACGGCGGCAGCGGCACCAGCGCATCGGCCGCAACCAACGCGTACTCGGCCCACGTTCCGCGGGCCATCGCGGCGATCCGCGCGCCGGTCTCCAGCGCGACCCCCGTTCCGAGCGCATCGATCGTGCCGCACAGCTCGCTGCCGCCGATCGCCGGCAGCGACGGCTTGATGCCGTAGACGCCGCGAACGGTGGCCAGGTCGTGATTGTGAATCGGCGCGCGGCGCACGCGCACGCGTGCCTCGCCCGGACCGGGCTCGGGCAGCGGAACGTCGCGCGCGGCGACAACCGCTGTGGGATCGCCGAAACTCGAGAACGTCAGCGCTTTCATCGGTGCATCCTTTCAGACGGCGTCGCCGCCGGGCAGTACGATCGCAAGGCCGTTGGCATCCCCGCTCAGGGTCGCGATCGCGGCCGCCGCGATCTCGTCGACGGTGACGATGCGGCCGTGCGGATTCTGTTGCGCCAGGCGCGCGCGCGCGCCCTCGGCGCTCGCCCCGGTGCGTGCGACGACGTTCGCAATCGCCTGCTCGAGCATCTCGGTCTCGGCATATCCGGGACAGAGCGCGTTGGCGGTGATGCCCTTGCCGGCGAGCTCGGCGGCGATCGCGCGCGTGAAGCCGACCACGCCGTGTTTACTCGCCGCATAGGCGGCGATGTAGGGCGCGCCGGCCAGGCCGGCGGTGCTCGCGACGTTGAGGATGCGTCCGCTGCGCGCCGCGAGCATGTCATCCAATGCGCTCTGCGTGCACAGGAACGTTCCGGTCAGATTGGTCGCCAGCATGCGTTTCCACATGCCCA
>DAIDGS010000088.1 GCA_027459845.1 Vulcanimicrobiota bacterium
CTTTGGCGCCGCCCGTCGACCGGCGTGCCCCCGCAGCGCGTGCGAGGCTTCCCAAGACATTGCGCACGAGCGTCGAGACGAGATGCTCCTGCGCGATCGAGAGTGCCCCCGCTTCCCAGTCTGCGCCAACCGCGCCGAGCAACGGTACCAGCACCTCGAGCGCGAAGCGCTCGCCGTCCAACAGGAGCGCCGCGTCGGACAGGGCCGATTCGGCGGCAGCCGCATCGTAGGCGGCGATCGCGCTGCGCACCTGCTGCACCGCGGTCGCCGGGCCGGTCGGGGCCAGTGCGTGCGCCGCGGCATCCACGTCGAGGGTGTGCAGGAGCCGCCGCAACTCCGCGTCGCTCATCGCCGCGACCCGTCGAATCGGGTGGCCGAGCGCGGTCGCGCGACGGGCGAGCTGCAGCCGCGCGACGTGCGCGTCGCTGTACCGCCGAATTCCCGAGGCGTCGCGCGCCGGTTGCACCAGCCCGTAGCGCCGCTCCCAAACCCGAATCGTATCCGGCGCGATGCCGGTCAGCCGTGCGACGGCCGCGATCTGGTACTCTGCGGCGGGCTCCATGGACCTAGGCTAACAGCCGGTCGGGGATGCTGTCAAATATTTGTCCTGGACATTTTGCGAACGATCGGGGATACTGACGGGGAGATGCAGAGCCTCGCCGTGACCGGCGCTTCGGGATTCATCGGGCGCGCGCTGATCGCCGCCGCAGCCGCACGCGGGCTGCGCGTCGTCGCGCTCGGTCGCTCCGCCAACCCGCCGGCGTTGCCCGACGGGGTCACCTATCGCCGCTTCGATCCCAACGATCCGACGGGTCCCGGCGATGCCTTCGAGGGGATCGACGTGGTCGTGCACCTGGCCGGCGAGAGCGTGGCCGGACGCTGGACCGCCGCCAAAAAGGCCGCCATCGCCGCGTCGCGGATCGAGGGCACCCGCAACCTGGTCGCGGCGCTGGGGCGCTGCCGCCAGGCCCCGCGTGCGTTGATCTGCGCCTCGGGCGTCGGGTTTTACGGCAATCGCGGCGACGTGCCGTGCACCGAGGACGCACCGCCCGGCGACGACTTCCTGGCCGAGACCTGCGTCGGCTGGGAACGCGAGGCGCGCCGTGCCGAGGCGTTGGGCATCCGCGTCTGCCTGCTGCGGACCGGCCTCGCGCTCGGTGACGGCGGCGGCGCGCTCGGGGCGCTTCGGACCCCGTTTGCGCTTGGCCTGGGCGGTCCGCTCGGGAAAGGCCGCCAGTTCGTGCCGTGGATCCACCTCGACGACCTGGTCGCCCTCTATCTGTTCGCCGCCGAGACCGACGCGGCGCGGGGGCCGCTCAACGCGGTAGCACCGGACTACGCGACCAATGCGCGCTTCACGCAGGCGATCGGCGCCGCGCTGCGCCGGCCGGCCTTGATCCCGGCGCCCGGATTTGCGCTCCGACTCGTCCTTGGGCCGTTCGCACAGACACTGCTCGTCGGTCAACTCGCGATCCCGGCGCAGCCGTTGCGACTCGGCTTCGCATGGAAGCATCCCAACCTCGAACGCGCCCTGCAAGACGTCCTTGCCCCTTCCAGGCAGGCCACGATTCCGCATCACTTCGCCGCGCGCACGCAGGTGCCCGGAACGCTGAGCGACGCGTTCGCGTTTTTTGCCGATGCGCACAACCTCGAACGTCTGACGCCGCCGCACCTCAACTTTACGATCGAACGCGTCTCGGGACCGATGGCCGCCGGCGCCACGATCGACTATCGCCTACGCCTGCACGGGATACCGATGCGCTGGCGTACGCTGATCGAAACGTGGGAGCCACCCCACCGATTCGTGGACGTGCAACTCCACGGCCCCTACGCGTTATGGCGTCACGAACACCGCTTCGAGGTCCGCGATCGCGGAGTCGAAATCACCGACGACGTCGATTACGTGCTGCCGCTCATGCCGCTCAGCACGCCGGCACTCCCACTCGTACGCGCCGACGTCGCATCGATCTTCGCCTATCGCCAGACCGCGATTGCCACGCTCTTCACCCCGTCTTGAGTGCGGCGACGATCTCGCCCATGACGCGCTCGGCGTCGGCGCTCTTGGGTTGCGCCGTGCCGGCACCGACGTGACCCCCGCCGCCATACTTGGCGAGTAGCGCACCGACGTTGACGGGGCAGGAGCGATTGAGAATGCTTTTGCCGACCTGGATCGAGACGTAACTTCCGTCGTGACCGCTTGCCACGCGCATTGAAACGTTGGCGGTGGGGAAGATCTCGTAGATCAAAAACCGGTTTCCGCTCGGCAGATCTTTCAAGCCACGCACGTCGGTGATGACGACATTGCCTTCCAGGCGACTGCGTTCGAGCAGGTGGACGCGAAAGGCCGCGTCCTCGCGGCGCAGCCGTTCGACGCGTGCCGAGACGCGTTCGTCTGCGAGGATCGCCGCGACGTCGTGCTCCTTGGCCAGCGCCATGACGTGTTGAAAGTACTCCTTGAACGGGCCCAGGGTGCTGCGCGGATCGAGGGTGTAGCCGATCAGAATCCAGCCTTGGGGATCGACGATGTCTTCACGGGTGAGTTGCGCGGCGTCAAGCTTGTCGGTCGCGGTCAAGAGGTCGCGATAGCGTTCGAACCTCGGCGAACGATAGTGCTCGGCGATCACCCGCGCGGCGCTCGGCGCAAGCGCGAAGCGTCCGCCGGTCGATCGTGACGCGGCCTCGCCCTGGGTAACGTGATGGTCGAACCACATCTTCGCGCGCGGATCGAACGGCAAGTTCGCGAGGATATCCTCGGGACCGACATCGACCTTACCGTCTTGCACGTCCTTCGGATGCGCGAACTCGACGCGGTCGATGCGCTCGACTTCCTGCAAAAGGAGCGCTGAAGTCAGGCCGTCGAGATCGGCCCGAGTTAAAAGCCGCATAACCCTCTCCCCATCACGATCACCCCGAGGGCTCCGGGTTATCGCTCCACGCGCGACTCTCCTCGCCGCGCTCGGGCCGGCGCTCGCCGATTGTATCGCCAGGTTGACACAAAGCGGCAGTTTGTGTTATGCATTTGGTACAATGCATCTGTCCGACCTCCTTCACCAACCGCGCGTCGCTGTCGCGCTCGTCGCTCTTCTCGCCAGCGCGGTCACCTGGCACGCCGCGCGACGCAGTTGCGACGGCGGCGCGCCGGCGCGCTATCTGCTAGCGGCGTCCATGCTCGCGCTCGCGGGGCTGGCAATCGTCGGCGTTCTCGCGCCGGTAATCGCCTACAGCTTGACCTGCCTCGGGCTGGCAACGGGCTACCTCGTCGCGCTCGTTCGCGAGGAGCGCGCCCGCGCTCGCCGCTACGCCGCACTGACGCCACGACCGCCGATCGAACCGGTTCCGGCGATCTGGATCGGCGTCGCCCTGCTCTCGACGGTCGCCCTGATCCCCTACGCAAGCGCGGGAAGCACCGCCTTCGCGGCGGCGATCGTCGGCCTGTGCGCGCTGGCGATGGCGACGATCGCCTGGCGGATTGCAACCGCGCCGACGCAGATCACCGGCGACAATCCGCAGCTGGAACGCCGCCACGAACGCACCCTGCGCACGGTGAAGATCGGGTTGACGAGCATCGTGACCGTGGGAAGCATTGCGGTCTTCCTGAGCTTTACCGGCGCGCCGGCGGCCCCATTCGGCGGTCTCGGCCACGTGAGCGGAGGTGACGTGTTTTGGGTCTGGGACGGCCTGCTCGTTTGGGTCTTCGGTTACTGGATCGCGCGCAGCGTCACGGTGCGGCGCCGGGCCGCGCCGTGAGCGAGGTCTTCCTCAGCGTCGACCCCGAGCTGGAAACCGCGCCGTTCGCGCAAATCATCGCGCAACTCCGTGGCTTTATCGAACGCGGCGACCTCGGCCCCGGCGATCCCCTGCCCACGGTGCGCCAGTTAGCCGGCGACCTCGGGGTCGCTCCCAATACCGTCGCGCGCGCATATGCCGAACTGCAACGCGACGGTTGGCTCGAAAGCGCGGGACGCAACGGAACGCGGGTCGCGGCCCAGACGCCGCTGGCCGATCGCCGAACGCGCATTCGGCTGTTGCGCGAATCGCTCGAGGCGTTCCTCAAAACGCTCGCCCATCGCGGCTACTCCAGCGAAGAAGTCGCGCTCGAACTACGCCGTCTCGCCAAGCTCGAACGCTAGATGCAACTGCGTCATCAATCTATTGGCTGCGGAGCACTCGTACGTCGTGTTACCGCGTGGAGCATCAATCCATGGAGATCATAGGAACGAACTTCTGCCTCAATCTCGGCGGCTGGCGCCTGCGCTTGGTCTTGAGCGTCGAGGACGCCGACGACGCGGCGCCGGAGTGCCTAGTCCGACCACCACACCATCTCCGAGTCCAACCTCAGGACGAGTGCGCGCGCTAAAGCCGGCGGCAAAACGCCGCTTTGCCGTTCCATGCAAAAGAAAAACCTCAAGAAGCGTGCCGCTTTCGAGGTTCGCGCTGGAGCCGACGGCCGGACTCGAACCGGCGACCTGCTGATTACGAATCAGCTGCTCTACCAACTGAGCTACGTCGGCACGGAGGGACGGCTGCCTTTTTACGACCGTCCGCCGATATCCTCGGCGCAAGCGCCGGCCCCGACAAAGGTCGCGCGAGGGGGCCGCTCAACCTCCGTCCGGCGCCGGCCGACGCCCCCCGGCGATGAGTCTCGCGCAAACCAGCGCAAGGAGGAGCGCGAGAACGTTAGCGACCAGCGCGTAGAACGGCACGAAACCGGTCAGCGTCAAGCCGAAGAGGTGAAGCGTGTAGTTGGCAAAGCCGGAACCAAAGGCCATCGCCGTACCGCATGCCATGCCGACCGACCAGCCGGCTAGGAGCGCACGCGGATCGGTCTGCGGGCGATAGAGCGAGAGCACGAACGCGGGTAGGGTCTGCAAAATCCAGGTTCCCCCGAGGAACTGAAAGTCGATCGCGTCGCGCGGCGCGATGTCGAGAACGAAGAGCAGTGCAAACGCGCAGATCGCGACCGCAGTGCGCTTGGCGACGCGCGAGTCGCCGTGCCGTCGCTCCGCCGAGAACTGGGCGAAAACGTTCGAGGCGCAAAGGTTTCCGCCGCCGATCGCCATGATCGCGGCGGGGACTAGCGCGCCGATCACAATCGCTGCGTAACCGAGTCCGGCGAACCAGCCGGGGAAGATACGCCCGAACAGTGCCGGGATGACGGCCGCCGCATCGGTAACGTGAATGCCGAGTGCGAC
>DAIDGS010000089.1 GCA_027459845.1 Vulcanimicrobiota bacterium
CGCATAGAACGCGTTGGGCTCGGTGGTGGTTCCGCTCTTGCTGGAAATCACGAACAGCGTTTCGGGGATGCTGATGCGCTCTTCCAGTTCGCGAATTTGTTGCGGCGAGGTGGAGTCGAGCACGTGCAGGATTGGAAAGTCTTCGCCCAGATCGCCGAAGGTTTCGGCCATGATATCGGGCGCGAGCGAACTCCCGCCCATGCCGCAGACCACGGCATGATCGAACTGCTGCGCTTCGTCGCGACCGAAGCGCGTGAGGTTCGGAACCGATTCGAGCATGTGCTGCGCGACGTCGAGCCATCCCAGCGACTGTTTGATTGCTGCCGCCCGGGCGGGGTCGCTCGACCATAGCGTCGCGTCGCGATTCCAGATACGCTTGAGGAAGTCGCCCTGCGCGAGCCGGCCGAGTGCCGCATCGAACTGCGCTTGCGACCGCCCCAGCGCCAGCGCGACGCGTTCGGCGCCCGTGGCCAACTGCTTCTGTTTGTAAACGATCGCGCCCAGCAGCGCCGCAAAGGCGTCGCAGAAGAGCGTGACGCCTTCGGTCTGCAACTTGGCGGTCACATCGAAGAGCGATATCTGTGCGTCCTGCAGTGCGCGCAGGTCGTCTTGGGCGCTACGCAAGTCGTGCTCGACGGTGTCGGCGACGATCTTGCCGTGGTCGAGCAGTGCGTCGAGCGTGGCCGGCGGCATCGTGTTGACGGTATCGCGCCCCACCACCGTTTCGACGTAGAGCAGATCGGAGTAGGCCGGATTCTTGGTCGAGGTCGAGGCCCACAGCGGCCGTTGTACGGTGCCGCCGGCCGCTCGGATGGCGGCGAAGTCGGCGCCGAAGATCTCCTTGAACTTGGCGTAGACCATCTTGAGGTTGGCGACGCCGATCTTGCCGAGCAGTCCCGCGAGCTTCTCGCCCTTATTGATCCGCTCTTGGAGCAGCGCGTCGATGGCGGTGTCGATGCGGCTGACGAAGACCGAGTTGACCGAGTGGATGCGATCGATCGGCTTCTGCTCGGCCAAGCGCCGTTCGAGGCCTTTCACGTACGCGCGCGCCGCGCGCTCGTACATGTCGACCGAAAAGATCAGGGTCACGTTGATGTTGATCCCGCTGTAGGTACACTCTTCGATAGCCGGCAAGCCTTCTTTGGTGCCCGGGATCTTGATCATCACGTTCGGCCGGTCGACGCGCGCCCACAGGTCTTTGGCCATTGCGATGGTGCCCTGCGTATCGTGGGCGAGCAGTGGCGACACCTCGAGACTCACATACCCGTCGCCGCCGTTCGACGTACGATAGACGTCGGCGAAGGCATCGCAGGCTTGCCGGATGTCGGAGATCGCCAAGTCCCAAAAGAGCGCGTCGGCGCTCTTTTCGCTTCCGATCAGGGTCTTGAGCTGGTCGTCGTAGTCGGTGCCGGCGCCGATCGCTTTTTCGAAGATCGATGGGTTGCTGGTCATGCCGCGCAGGCCCTGATCGATCATGCGCTTCAGATCGCCCGATGCGAACATGCTTCGCCGGATGTTGTCGAGCCATACGCTCTGACCGTCGGCGAGAAGCTGCTGAAGTTGATTGCTCACGTAAGACTCCTAGCGGTTGGCGAGGGCAAAAGTGTCGAGGGCAATGCGTGCCAGATTGTCGGCGGTGAAGCCGAAGGCTTCGGCCAAGGCGGCGGCCGGTGCCGATGCGCCGAAGTGATCGATCCCGAACGTCACGCCGCGATCGCCGACGTACTTGCGCCAGCCCATCGTCGATCCGGCTTCGATCGACATCCGCGCGGTCACGCTCGGCGGAAGCACCTGCTCGCGATAGGCTTGCGGTGCGGCATCGAAGAGTTCCCACGACGGCATCGAGACGACGCGGGTGGGCAGCCCCTGGGCTTCAATCTTGGTGCGCGCGTCGAGTGCCAGCGCGACCTCCGATCCGGTTGCGATGAGGATCAGGTGGGGCGTGCCGCCGGTGGCTTCGGCGAGAACGTAGGCGCCGTTGCGAACCGCCGCGTCGCGCGCGCCCAAGAACGGCACCTTCTGCCGGGTCAGGACGATCGCCCAGGGAGCATTTTTCCCGGCGATTGCCAGCTTCCACGTCTCGAGCACTTCGAGTGCGTCGGCCGGTCGGACGACGATGCAGTTGGGCATTGCGCGCAGCATCGCCAGCTGCTCGATCGGCTGATGGGTCGGCCCGTCTTCGCCGAGCATAAACGAATCGTGCGTGAAGACGAAAAGCGCGTGCACCTCGGAGAGCGCGGCCAGCCGCAGCGCCGGCTTCAGGTAGTCGGAGAAGTTGAAGAAGGTCGCTCCAAACGGTAGCAGGCCGCCGTGCAGCCGCACGCCGTTGTTGATGGCGGCCATGCCGTGCTCGCGCACGCCGTAGTGGACGTTGCGGCCGTCGTAGCTGCCGGGCTCGAAGTCGCCGCAACCCTTGAGATAGGTCTTCGTCGAAGGGTCGAGATCCGCTGAGCCACCGAAGAGCTCGGGGAGGGCGGCGGCGATCGCATTCATCACCGCGCCGCCGGCATCGCGAGTGGCGAGGTTGCCGTTCTCGGCGGTAAAGGTCGGCCACGGCAGATCGGCGGGCAGTTCGCCGCGCAAGGTGCGTTCGAGGCGCGCGGCCCGCTCGGGTTCGAATGCCTTCCAGGCGTCGTACACGCTCTGCCACGTGCGCTCGCGCTCGGCGCCGCGTGCGACGGCCTCGCGATAGAACGCCAGCACGTCGTCGGGAACGAAAAATGGCGGTTCGAGCGGCCAGCCGAGTTCCTGCTTCGACTTGGCGACGTTCTCCGGCCCGAGCGGCTCGCCGTGCGCGAGGTATGAGTCTTGGCGCGGCGAGCCGTAGCCGATGTGCGTGCGCACCACGATGACCGACGGCCGGTCGGTGACGTTCTTCGCAACGGCAATCGCTTGATCGATGGTGTCGACGTCGTTGCCGTGGCCGACGTCGACGAACTGCGTGTGCCAGCCGCTTGCATCGAAGCGCGCGATCGGATCGTCGGTCAACGTGATGTCGGTTGGACCTGAGAGCGATACGAGGTTGTCGTCGTAGAAGAAGATCAGCTTGCCGAGTTTCAAATGGCCGGCGAGCGAGATCGCCTCCTGGCTGATGCCTTCCATCAGATCGCCATCGCCGCAGAGACAGTAGGTGAAGTGATCGACGATGCGGTGATCGGGACTGTTATAGCGTGCCGCCAGATGCGCCTCGGCGATCGCGAAGCCGACCGCGTTGGCGACGCCTTGCCCGAGCGGTCCGGTGGTGCACTCGACGCCGGGCGTGCGGCCGACCTCGGGGTGGCCCGGGGTCTTGCTGCCGAGCTGCCGGAAGGCCTTGAGATCGTCGAGGCTGAGATCGTAGCCGGTCAAGTACAGGAGGGCGTAGAGCAGCATCGAGCCGTGCCCGGCCGAGAGGATGAAGCGATCGCGATCGAACCAGGCCGGATTTTTTGGGTTGAAGCGCAGATGGCGCGTCCACAGCGTGTAGGCCATCGCGGCCGCGCCCATCGGGAGTCCCGGATGGCCGGAGTTCGCTTTCTGCACCGCGTCGACGGCCAGAAAGCGAATGGCGTTGATGCGCTGTTCGTCGGCCGGGGAGTTCGGCACGGGGAGCCTCCTTGTCGTTGAACTGAGCTCGAGCGGGATGGGTTGGATTCGCCCTCGGCCAAGCGCGCTCCCAGCGGGCGCTCCCCGCCGGCGCTTGGGTTCCATGAGCCGTGCCGGAGTTTAGCCGGCGAGCGCTACCATGCGCCAAAAGGCGTCGCGCCCCGCCGTCAGCCAGCCACACATAATAAAGAACGCGAACGGTGCGACGGCGACGCGACGATGCGTATGGCGACGCACGCACCGCGCGACCCGGGCGTGTGATTATTGCGCCGGTGAAGCGTATTCCCAGCGGCTGCCGACCAGCCCGATCGCAAGTCCGACGAGGCCGGCGTAGAGCACGCTCCCGACTGCCAGCGCGGCCGGCCACCAGGTTCCGCCGCCGGCGATGCCGAGGGCGATGAAGTAGAGGGCGACGATGCCGGCAGGCACGAGAAAGATGAAGCTGTAGAGCCGCGCCGAGGCGCGATCGGTCGGCTTGAGCGCTGCATAGAGCACGTCCGCAAGGATGCCCCACAACAGCCCGAGCACGATGGTCGGCAGCATGAAGCCCGGCGCCAACTGAAGTTCGCGCATCAGCGCGACACCCAGCGTGTCGACGAAGAACATCAGCGTAAAACCGCCCGGCGGCATCCGCCCGGCTTTGAGTGCCAGCAGCAAAAGGGCGCCGACCAGCGCCGCGTAGATGATCACGTTGGCGACGCCCAACCGCTGTAGGCCGGTTTCGAAACGGGTCGGTTCGGCGGCCACCGCACGCGCGGCCGCCGCGGCGCTGTCGGCGTGCAGACCCCCGACGTCAAAGCCGGTTTCGGTGCGTTGGTGGAGGTCGGTGACGGCACCAGACCAGTAACTCCCGGTTGCACTGAAGGCGCGCGACGGGTCACCGTTGCCCGGCAGAATCCACGGCTGCAGCATGAACGTCAGTTGCAGGAACAGCACCGTCATGGCAGCCGCGAACGTGCCGTTGACCGCCCACGAGCGGCGATCGCCGGCGTTGCGATACACGATCGCACGGATCGGCCCGCAGAACATCAGGATGCTCGCAAAAAAGAGTACCAGGTGCGGTGGACTGAGAAAGGCGTCGACGCCGTTCTCGATCCCGAATGCAATGTGCCAGAGCATATCGCAGAATCCGGCAATCGCAAAGATCACGCCGCCCAGCAAGGTGGTTGCGTAGCCGAACGGAAGCGCGTGGCGCCAGTCGGAGCCGGCGCGTCGATTACGAATCGTCGGGATGGTGAAGTACAGCGCGCTCAATGCGAAGCCGCCATAGAGAACCGCATGCCAGATCGTAAAGAATGACTCGATCTTGTTGCCGTAGTGGTTGTGTGCCCATCCGTCGACGTAGCCGCCGATCATGAAGATCGCGAGAACGGCGACCGCTCCCGCATCGAACGATTGGCCGCCGGCTGCATAGCCGTTTGGCGCGGAAGCTTTGCGTGTCATCAGGAGCGTCTTCGCGTTGGGGTAAGCGGTCTCCGCTCGACGGAGGTGCGCGCCCGACGGCGCCGTATCGATGGGCATGACGACGCAAGAACTGCGCGCCGCGATCGAGGCGCTGGCCGAAGGCGACGCGGATGTCGGCGGTGACGCCGGCATCGTCGTCGACACCGCCATCGAGTGGCTCGACGAAGGCCGCATTCGCGTCGCCGAGCCGAGCGATCGCGGATGGATCACCAACGCGTGGATCAAACAGGCGATCCTGCTCTACTTCCGGCGCCACGACGTCGTATGGCTGGGCGATCCCGAACGCGACGCGCTGCTCTTTCGCGACAAGCTGCCGCTCAAGCGCAACTACGACCGCTTTGGGGTGCGCTGCGTGCCGCCCGGCGTGGCGCGCTATGGGAGCTTCTTGGGACGCGGCGTCATCATGATGCCGGCGTTCGTCAACATCGGTGCCTACGTCGACGAGGGGACGATGGTCGATACCTGGGCGACGGTCGGATCGTGCGCGCAGATCGGCAAGAACGTCCACCTCTCGGGCGGAGTCGGGATTGGCGGCGTGCTCGAACCGCCGCAGGCCGATCCGGTGATCGTCGAAGACGGGGCCTTCATCGGCTCGCGTTGCGTGGTCGTCGAGGGTGCTCGGGTCGAACGCGAGGCGGTGCTGGGTGCCGGCGTGGTGTTGACCGCCAGCACGCCGGTCGTCGACGTTCGCGGCGCCACCGCGGTCGTGTCGAAGGGTGTCGTCCCGGCGCGCGCGGTGGTCATTCCCGGCAGCTTGCCCAAGCAGTTTCCAGCCGGCGAGTTCTCGACGCCGTGCGCGCTGATCGTCGGTACGCGTAGCGCCTCGACTGACCGCAAGACCTCGCTGAACGCCGTGCTCCGCGAGCACGCGATCGCGCTATGAACCCGCGCGTACTGGAAATCCCCGGCTCGGTCATTCGATCGATTGCGGCCAAACGACGGCCGAGCTCGATCGACCTGGGTTTGGGAGAACCGTCGCTGGCGCCAAACCCCGAACATTTCGCGTACGCGATGACCGCGGCGTTCGAGCGCGGGATGAAGTACACCGCAAATGCGGGCGACCACGATCTGCGCGCTGCGATCGCGCGCACCTATCGGTATCCCGACATGGAGCGCGCGGAGAACGTGTGCGTGACGACCGGATCGCAGGAGGCCACGTTCGTGACCCTCAAGACGCTGCTCGATCCGGCCCTCGACGAACTGCTGGTGGTCGAGCCGGCGTTTCCGTCGTACGTCAAGATGGCGCGCCTCGAAGGCGTTACCGTACGCACCGTCGCGATGGGCGAAGATCAAGACTTCGCCTACGATGCCGAGCGCATCGTGGCGGCGATCGGGCCGCACACCCGCGCGATCGTAATCTGCTCGCCCTGCAACCCGACTGGTCGGGTGCTGGGACGCGCCCAGGCCGAGCATCTCGTGAGCGCGCTCGCGCACCGGCCGGGGAAACCCGTGTGGCTGATACACGACGAAATTTACCGCGAGCAGACCTTCACCCACGACGCCGCGTATCTGGCCGATCTCTACCCGCACACCGTGGTCACGAACTCGCTCTCCAAGAGCAACGCACTCACCGGGCTGCGTCTAGGATGGGTGCTGGGGCCGCGTGGCTTCGTCGAGCAGGCGATCAAGACGCACGCCTGGGTAACGTCGTGCGCCGATACGTTCGCGCAGTACGTGGCGCTCCACGTCTTTAGCGAGTTGGAAGGCGTGCGCGAGCACGCGCCGTGGTATCGCGAGCATCGCGCTGCGGTCGTGGCTGCGCTGCGCGCCAGCGGCGTCCGGGCGATCGAACCGGAGGGCAGTTTCTATGCTTGCGTCAAACTCTCGCCCGGTCGTGCCTCGCTCGACGTTGCCGATGAGTTGATCGAGCGGCACGACGTACTCGCGATTCCCGGTAGCGCCTTCGGCGCGGCGTTTGAAGGTTGGCTGCGCTTGAGTTGGGTGGCTCCGCTCGACCGGGTCGCCGAGGGGATCGCGCGGCTGGCGCCCTACTGCGAAAGGCTCGCGCCCCCGTGATCTCACGGGCGCTCGGCAGTCGCGATTTCATCGGCCGCCGGGCCGAGATCGAGTTCCTCTTCGACGAGTTTCGAAGCGCACGCGATGGGCACGCACGGTTCGTGCTGATCGAGGGCGACGCCGGAATCGGCAAGTCGCGTCTGATCGAAGAGGTCGTGCGGGGGATCGACCAGGGCGCCACCGCGGTGGACGGCTACTGCTCCGAGCAGGTGCGCGCGCCGTATCGTCCGTTCGCCGAGCTCTTGGCCGCACTCGATCCGCGCGCCGCAAGCGGGTTGCTCGCCGACCGGGCCGGTAGCGCGCACGGCGCCGAAAAGGCCGCCTACTTCAGCGCGGTCATGGCGCTCCTGCAGCGCAGCGCCGCGCGCCGGCCGGTGGTTGCGGTGGTCGAGGACGTACAATCGGCCGACGAAGCGACGTTAGAGTTGTTGCGGTTTCTGGTACGCCGGCTCGCGGACGCACGGGTATTGGTGCTGGTCACGCTTCGCGTGGGGGACGAAGCCGAACCGGCGTCGGTCGCGCAGTTGCGCAGCGCGATCGCGCGCGCGCGCTTTGCCAGCCTTCGCTTGGGTGCGCTACGTCGTAACGAGATCCGCTGCGTCATCCAGTCGGCGCTCCGCGATACCGGCACCCGCATCGACCCGGCGCAGCTTGGGGACATCGAGGCGCTCAGCGAAGGCAACCCGCTGTTGGCCGAAGAGCTGGCGCGCATTACGCTCGAACCCGGAATGGTGCGACCGTTTTCGGGCGTCCCGCTCTCGTTGCGGGCCGTGCTGGCCGAACGGTTGCGCGCGTTTTCGTCCGATGAACTCGCGGTCATCGTGCGTGCTGCGGTGGTGGGTTCCGAGTTCGACGTACCGCTGGTGAGTGCGATCGCCGAGTGTGACGTTCGTGCGGTCTTGAAGGTGTTGCAACAGGCGACCGAAGCCGGGCTGGTCGAGCAGGCGCGCGGCGATCCGATGCGCTTTCGCTTCCGCCACGCGCTCATCCGGCAAGCGCTGGCCGATCAACTGCTGGTGGCGTTGGCCGCACCCATTCACGTGCGCATCGCGCGCGCCATCGAGGCGCGGCCGAACGCTGCCGATCAGGCGGCCGAACTCGCATACCACTGGTCGGCGGCGCGGGTCGCCGCAAAGGCGCGCTTCTGGAACGAAACCGCCGCGCTGGCTGCCTGGAAAGTCTATGCCTATCGCGACGCCATTCGCTTTGCCACCGCCGCGCTGGACTGGGAGTATCCGCCGGGCGGCGCGCGCGCGGAACTCTATCGTCGACTGGGCACGCTTTCCTATATCGAGGGCTGCGCCGAGGCTCCCGGGCGCTGGTTCGAGCGCTATCGAGATGAATGCCGCGCGCGCGACGATACCCTCGGTCAGGCTCGGGCGCTACTGCTCTGTGCCGACCAGTACTGGGTGGACGCGCGAACGCGCGACGGCCTGGCCGCCGCCGAAGCGGCTGCCGCGCTGCTCGCGCTCCTCGAGGATCCACGCCTTCCGTTCGAGGCGACGATTTCGCAGGCGCGCTTCGCCGTCACGCTCGGCGACGCCGTCGGAGCACGCGCCCATCTGGCGCGTGTCGAAGCCGAGGTCGATCGGTTGGATCCGCTGGTTGCGGCACCGTATTACGAGGTCCGCGGCGAGATCGACGCCATCCTCGGAAAGACCGGCGGCGCGCTGCACGATCTGCGCCACGCGGCCGCCTTAGCCGCGCGCTTAGGCAGCAGCGAGTTGATCTCACAGATCGAAAACAACTTCGCGCTGGCCGCGGTCGACCTCGGCGAACTCGAACTCGCGCTGGAACGGCACGCGATCGCAGTAAACGAAGCGCATCGCACCGGAATGATGTGGCGCGTTGCCTACTCGTCGCTCAACTTCGCATCGACGTTGGTGCTGCGCGGCGATCTCGAGGCGGCGCGGGCGCGCGTGCGCGAAGCGCTCGATACCGGCGTCGATACGCCGACGTTTACCACAAAAGCCGCCAGCGTCGGAATCCCGCTTGCGCTGATGCTCAACGACCGCGAACTGCTCGAACGCTGCGCCGACGCGAGCGCCAGCGTCTTCGCCGAGCGCTCGGGCGAGGCACAGCGCATCGGCTCGGTCGGCGCGGCCGTCGCCGAGTTGCGCGCGGCCCAGGGTTCGCCGGACGAATCGGCGGCAACGCTCGCCAAAGCCTTCGCGCAGGTCGGCGTGCTGCATCGCTGCTGGCCGATCGCGCTCGCAGTGGCACGGACGGCAAACGACGACCTAATCGGTGCGGCGCGCCGGTTGCTGCGCCAAGCTCCGGGACGCCCGCGCGTCCTTCGCGCGTACCGTTTGCTCTTCGAGGCCATCGTTGGCGCGCGCGGCGGCGCGGCGTTCGCGACGCGCTGCGCGCGACTCGCGGCACGGGCGTTTGCCGCCATCGGCGATCGGCTCCACGAGGCCGATGCGCTGGCGCTCGCCGGGTGCGCCGACCTTGCCTTCGAGCGGTATCGGGCGATGGGCAACGTGCGCGACGCCGAGCGCTTCGCGCCGCGCGCGGAGCCCGCCCGCGCGCGCCTCACGCCGCGCCAACACGAGGTTGCACGTCTGGTCGCCGAGGGTTGCAGCAATCGTGAGGTCGCCGCGCGCCTCCACATCAGCGAGCACACGGTCGAGCACCATCTCACAGAGCTGTTTACGCGCCTGCAGGTCAGGTCGCGGGCGCAACTCACGGCGGTCATGATGCGCACGGCGCGCGAGGCCACGCCGGCCTAAGGGGCCCGGGCGGGGGACCGGTCGATATGGCGGAAATCCGGGATGGTCAGCGCGCCGTCCCGGCGCTACCATGGTGCCACTCGCCGCAGGAGGGTCTACGATGAGGCTGCCGCTTTTGTCCCGTGCGCTCGGATCGATCGCCGGATGTGCCCTTGCCCTCGCTGCGTTGACCGCGCCGGCGTGGGCCGGAACGACCGGCTCGTTGCGCGGCGTGATCGTCAGCGCCGCGTCCCACCAACCGATCGCAGGGGCAACCGTCACCGCAGTGAGTCCGTCGCAGACGGCCTCGACGACCACCGACGCGGCCGGACGCTTCACGTTTATCTCGCTCGATCCGGATACGTACACGTTGCGCGTGGAAAAGCCCGGATTCCAGCCGCAGTCGCTGGCCGGGGCGGTGGTGTTCGCCGATCAAAGCCAGAGTTTCACGATCGCGCTGAGCGCGCAGCTCAAGGAGATCGCGCACGTGAGCGCGCGCTCGGCGCTGAGTCCGGTGCGATCCGGAACCGGCACCGACGTCTACTCGGTGAACCCGGCGATGACGCAGGCAGCCGCGCCGCTGGGCGGCGGAGGAAGCCTCAACAGCGCGTACTCGGCGATTGCCGCCATGCCGGGCGCATACGTGCCGCCCAATCAGGTCGGCGTCAACCAAACTGTCTACATCCGGGGAGGCTACTACGATCAGATCGGGTTCGAGTACGACGGCGTACCGGTCAACCGATCCTTCGACAACTACCCCGGGAACTCGGAGACCACGCTCGGCCAGCAGGAGCTGGAGATCTACACCGGCGGCGGTGGCGCCGACGTCAACGCAACCGGCCTCGCCGGGTTCGTCAACCAGGTGATCAAGACCGGTACCTATCCCGGCTATGCGACCGTAGGCGCCGGCGTCGGCACGCCGACGTTCTATCACAACCTGCGCGTCGAGGCGGGCGGGTCGACGCCCGACCGCCTGTTTTCGTACTACGCCGGCTTTAACGGCAGCAATCAGAACTTTCGCTACTTCGATCAGTTCAACGGCGCGTCGCTGCTCGACTCGGTGCCGTACGGCTACTGGCCGGCGCACATCACGACGTTTCTGCCGTTCTATCCGGCCGTCTATCCGACGTGCAACAACGATTCGACCTATACCAATCCAGCCGTCAAAGCCGGTATCGTGACCAACGATCCCGGCTGCTTCGGATCGTTTTCTCCCAGTTACGGACAGCCGGCCAGCGTCATGAGCCGCGATGCGGTGGCCAACTTCCACTTCGGCATTCCGCACAAGCGCGATGGCGGCCGCGATGACGTCCAAGCGCTGTTCATGTCGTCGGCGAACTTTACGCAGTATTACTCCAGCGCCAACGATGCCGGCCCGCTGGGGCTCGGGCTCATCAACGACGGAAACCTGCTCTCGCCGCCCGACTTCTACGGCGGCAACACCAACCAGTGGCCGGATTTCTACACGTTCCCGTCGGGGACGCCCTGGCTGGCGCCGGCGACGACGGCGCCGATCGCCTACCTCTATCCGGGCTCGCCGACCGATCGCTGCGCCAACGTCACCGGCGTTCCCAACGCTTGTCCGGTCGACGCCAACGGCAACCAAGAGACGGTGCAGATCCCCGACAACTATCGCGACGGCCGCTGGGATACCGCCAGCATCGTCAAGTTGCAGTATCAGAAGAACATCGGCAGCAGTGCCTATCTGCGGCTCTTCGGATACACGTTCTATTCCAACACCAACGAAGCCACCGCCAACGGTTACGGCAACAATACCGCGCTCGGTATCTCCAACTACGACTACGAGGTCGATTCGCATACCCGCGGACTGGAGTTGCAGTTCGCCGATCAGGTGAGTGGCTCGGACACCGTCTCCGGGATGGCGTCGTACCTGACCTCGGGGACGGTCCGGGCGTATAACCACAACTACTTCAATACGTCCTCGCAGCAGACCAGCAACTTCACCGATGGATCGCAGTGCTTCGCCACCTCGACCGGTGCCGGCGTCGATCCGAGCGCGCACTACACGGCCGGCTATCCGGCCCCGTGCAACGATCCGATCTCGCAAGGGACGTTCGGCGCGCCCTACGGCGCGTTCTCGGGGGCGAATCCGTGTACCGACGGCGCTCTGGCCCCGACCGTTCCGGCCTGCCGGGCCGGCGCTGCGCTACGCCTTACCTATCTCGGCAATACCTTCGATCTCAACACCATTACCCCCAAGCTGACCTCCTTCTCGCTCTCCGACGCCTGGCAGCCCAACGACCGGCTCTACGTCAACGCGAGCGTCCGCTTCGAGCGCGATCAGTACGATCTCGCCAATACCAACGACCCGGCGAAGAACTTCTGGTTTGCCGCCGCGCAACGCGAGTTCTGCATCAATCCGGTGACGCGGAATCCAGTCTTCGTGCCGCAGCCACCGCAGAGTATCTACCTATTTCAGCCATACGTCGCGTTCAACTGTCCGATCGACCGTTCGACCGGCACGCCGATCCAAACCGTGCACCCCAACGGCACCGACGGCATCCTACTGACCAATAACTACCCCTCGACCTACGCGCAGTCATACGCCGAACCGCGCTTTTCGGCGACCTACACGATCGATCCGGATACCGTCCTGCGCGTCTCGGCCGGTCGCTACGCCCAGCAGCCCCAGAACTACGAAATTCAGTACGATAGCGCCGAACCGAACTTGGCGGCCGAACTGCTGGGCTTCATTCCCTTCGGGTTCAACTCCCCGCTCCACGAAGCGCAGGCGCAGTTTTCGAACAACTACGACGCATCGTACGAGCGGCATTTTAAGGGTACGGACATGTCGATCAAGATCACTCCGTACTACCGCTGGGCAACCAACCAGCTCTACGAAACGGTGAATCTTCCCAGCTTGGGCGTCTCGCCGTCGTTCAACGCCGGTACCGAGCGCGTCGACGGCGTCGAACTCCAGTTCACCAAGGGCGACTTCCACCGTGACGGCATCGCTGCGATGATCTCGTATACCTACACCAACGCTGCCGAGAAGTGGGGCAACTATCCGAACTCCACGGTGGGTCCGGTCGCGCAGTACGATCAGGATATTCAAGAGTTCAACGCGCTCACGGACGCGGGTGGCGGCGCGCGCTGCTACACCAACGCCGGCAACGGGACGCCCGATCCGACCTGTGGCGTGAAGTCGATCCTCAACCCGTACTTTACGATGTCGCCGCAGCCGTTGCTCAACCCGCACGACTGGTACGCTCCCGGACTCGACTACCCGTATATCTCGCCGAACACGCTGGCGGTCGTCCTCAACTACCGTCACGGGCGATTCTCGCTTACGCCGGCGCTGTCGCTGCAAGAAGGCACCACCTACGGAACGCCGGCCGACGTGACCGGTTTGGACCCGCGCGCCTGCACCGCGAATCAGGGAAGCGTTGGCGTTCCGGGCGGCAACCCGCGGCGCGCCGACTACACGTCGTGCAGTCAGGCCCTTACCAACGACGGTAGTTCGCCGGGCACGCTGTACATTCCCAATCCGCAAACCGGACGATTTGATACGTTCGGCGAGTTCCGTCAACCGTGGCAGTTCAATCTCGGCTTACAGATGGCATATCGCGTGAATCCGCGCGTCACGGTCAACGCCACCATCGTCAACCTGGTCAACGCGTGCTTCGGCGGCTCGCAGGAACCCTGGGCGAAGGCGTACCCGGCCAGCGGCGTGTTCTGCGGGTACGTCGCCAACACGTTCTACAACGGCGGCAACTTCTACAACGGCACGAGCCCGGCCGACCAGGCTGCTAACGGCGTTGCCGAAAACCCATACTTCGCGCAGAGCTTCGTGCCGTCGTACGGCGATCCGTCGTCGAGCAACTACCCGATGCCGATCAACCTCTATCTCTCGGTGCAGGTCAAGCTCTAGTGCGCCGCGCGACCGGGCGAGTTGCGGTTGCGGCGGCCACCGCTCTGCTCATGGCCGGCGCGCTGGCCGGCCTGCGCGCCGTCGACGCGCGGGCGGTGTCGGGTGCCGCGTGCCGGCCGGTGCTCTACCCGCGGGTCGGCAGCTACACGCGGATGGCGGTGCGGCGGGGCGGTCCGGGCCTGCTGCTCGATGGCGGCGGCACCGATGTCGACGCCGCCTGGCAGTGGGTTCATCGCAAGCTGGTCGGCAGTGCCACGCAGCGGGGCGGCAACGTGGTCGTGCTGACCGCCGACTTCGACGATGCCTATTCGCCGTGGATCGTCAGGGTCGCACCGTTTGCCTCGGCACAGACGATCGCGATTCCGCCGTGCGCGACGCGCGCGCAGATCGACGCGCTCGCGCCGCGCGTGGCGGCTGCAGACTTCGTCTTTTTTTCCGGGGGCGACCAGGCGCACTACGCCGCCTGGAAGGGGTCGCGACTGATCGCGGCCGTGCGGGCGGTCTACGCCCGGGGCGGCTTCGTCGGCGGCACCAGCGCCGGCCTTGCGATTCAAGGTGAAGTTGCGTTCGATTCGGTCTCGGCCGATCGATTGCTTCCGGCCAACGCCGATCTCGACACGCGCATGGCGGTCCGCGATCCGCTAGGCCCGGATATCAGCTTTACCAAAGGCCTCTTCGCCTGGCCCGTCCTTCATGCGACGATCACCGATACGCACTTCGTGCGGCGCAACCGCTTCGGCCGCCTGATGGCGTTCATGGCCGACGCACTCGATTCGGGGTTGATTCGCGGGTCGCACGTCTACGGCTTGGGGATCGACGAGCGCAGCGCTCTCGGCGTCGATCGCTTCGGCGTCGCGACGCTCTTCGAGCAGCCGGCGGCCGGCGGTTACGCGACGCAGGGCGCGTACCTCCTCAGCGGCGGGCGTGCGGCGCACGTACGGCGCGGTGCTCCGTTGCGCTACCGCGTCACGGTGGCGCACCTTAAGACGCCGGGCGAACGATTCGATCTGCTGCGCAAGACGGGCCCGGCATCGCGCTATACCGTGAGCGTCGATGGCGCACGCTGGCCTCCCTACGACCGCGATCCCTACCATGCGCGGTGAACCATTCGTGTTGGTCCGTCGTGGCGGCATCGTGGAATCGGTGCACGACGTGGCCGCCTGTGCCGTCGATGCGCGCGGCGCCGTGATCCTGCGTATGGGCGATGTCGATAGCCCGTTTTACCTGCGCTCGGCCGCGAAGCCGTTCATTGCGGCGACCGTGCTGGAGGCGGGTGCCGCCCAGCGCTTCGGGCTCACGCCGCGCGAGATTGCGGTGATGACCGCATCGCACAACGGCGAAGCCTATCACGTCGCGTCGGTCCGTTCGATCCTGCAGAAGATCGGCTTCGCGGAAAGCGATTTGCGCTGCGGGGCCCATCCGCCGTACGACGCCGAGGCGGCACGCTGGCTCGATCGCAGCGGCGCACCACCGTCGGCGATCTACAACAACTGCTCCGGGAAGCACGCCGGCATTCTGGCGCTCGTGCGGATCCTTCGCGCCGATCCGGCCACCTACTTGGACGCAGCGCATCCGGCGCAGCGCCGCATCCTCGATACCTGCGCGCGCATCAGCGGCGACGCTGCGGCGGCATCGCGGATCGGGGTTGACGGTTGTGGCATTCCCGTCTATGCAACCTCGCTGCGGCATGCCGCAACGGCTTACATGCGCCTCGCCACGCTGGCCGGCATCAACCAGCGCTTGGCGGCCGCGCTGCAGGAAGTGCGCGACGCGATGATCGCTTATCCCGAGTTCGTGTCCGGAACCGGCGAGTTCGACGCTGCGCTGATGCGTGTGGGTCGCGGGGCGATTGCCTGTAAGGGTGGTGCCGAGGGCGTTCATGGCAGTGCGGCAATCCAGGCTGGGTTGGGTCTCGTGCTCAAGGTCATCGACGGAACCGAGCGGGCGCGCCCACCGGCAGCCATCGCGCTATTGACGCGCACCGGCGTACTCGCGCCCGCCGCCGTTGCCGAACTCGATGCGTTCGCGCATCCGGCGCTGCATAATCGCGCGGGAACGCTGGTCGGTGAGATTACGACGGCGGATGCGGCCTAGCACGCGACGCGCTGCGCTGGCGCTGCTTGCGGCGGTGCTGACGGCGACCGGGTGCAGTCGGCACGTGGCCGGACCCAGGGAATCGCACTCTACGCGAACGCTCGTGTTTGCCCAGCAGTGGGAACCACACTCGCTCAATCCGGCCCTGGAGAACGGGGATTCGTCGCAGGAGTGGGGTCTGCTGCTGTTCTCGTACCTGGTCAAGTACGGTCCGGACGGGACGCTGATCCCCGACGTTGCGACCGCAGTGCCGACGCTGCGCAACGGCGGCATCAGCCGCGACGGGCGCACGATCAGCTATCACCTTCGCCACGGCGTACGGTTCGCCGACGGCAGCCCGCTCACGGCCAGGGATGCCGCATGGTCGATCGATGCCGTCAACAATCCGCGCAACGACGTGCAGAGCCGCTTCGGATACGACGACGTCGTCAGCGCCACCGCAACCGGACGCTACACGCTGGTGGTGCGCTTGCGCCACCCGTTTGCGCCGCTGATCTCGGTGGTGCTGGCACCGCAAGGGTTTCCGATCCTGCCCGCGCACCTTTTGGCGCGCTACCCCGACTTCAACCACGTCGCCTTCAACGCCAAGCCGATCGGCTCGGGACCCTACGTGGTGCGTCGCTGGGCGCGCGGCGACCGCATCGTGCTCGCGCGCAACCCGTACTACTGGCGTCGCCGGCCGAGCATTCGTCGGATCGTGGTGCGGTTCGTCGCCAATCCCGAAACCGCGATCGACATGCTGCACACCGGGGAGATTCAGGGTTTCTTCGACGATCAGAATCCGGCCGACTATCCGATTCTCGTTGCGATTCCAGGCTATCGGGTCACGCGCGAACCGCCGCCGCAAAACGGCATCGGCGCGATCATCTTCAACACGACCGATCCGATCACGCGCAGCGTGCGGGTGCGCCGCGCGTTGAGTGAAGCCATCGACGTGCGTTCGCTGATCGCCAAGACCTACCGTGGCGCCGAGGATAGCGCGCAGGCCGCGCGTGGCTTGTTTCTCTGGGCCTACGATTCCAGCGCCTATCCCGA
Organism: Vulcanimicrobiota bacterium; assembly: GCA_027459845.1. Lineage (GTDB taxonomy): Bacteria > Vulcanimicrobiota > Vulcanimicrobiia > Vulcanimicrobiales > Vulcanimicrobiaceae > DAIDGS01. Next base: position 16,798 of record DAIDGS010000089.1, read on the forward strand.
CGTACCGTACGATCCCGCGCGCGCCCGCGCGCTGCTGCGTGCGGCTGGCTGGCGCACCGGTCGCGGCGGCGTGCGCTACAAGCGCGGACGACCGCTCGATCTCTTGCTGATCATCGAGGCCGCCAACCCGGGCGACCAAATCATCGGCGCCAACGTCGTGCAGTACGAACGGGCGATCGGGGCGCGCGTAACGCTTAAAGCCTTCGAGGTCACGCAGTTCGTCGCGCCGGCGAGCGAGGGTGGACCGGTCTACGGTGGGCGCTTTCAGATGGCGCTCTATCCGTTCGAAAACGGCGACGATCCCGACACCACCGATCAGTTCGACTGCAAGAACGTTCCACCCAACGGTTTCAACAAGTCGCGGATCTGCAACCGGCGCATCGATGCGCTGCTTGCCGCTGGGCGCGAGAACTACGATCCGGCGGCGCGCGTGGCGATCTACCGGCGCCTGCAGCGGCTACTCTACGCGCAGGACCCCTTGCTGCCGCTCTATCGCATGCGGCAGATCGATGCGTGGAGCACGCGCCTGCAGGCGCACGGCGGTGGGCGCCCCGGACCGTTTTGGAACGTCGGCAACTGGTATCTCCGGACCGGCTGACCGCCGCGCGCGCTACCGGATGCGGATCTCGATGCGGTGGGTGTAGGAGCCGTCGGCGTTGCGCGTGCTCACCACTTGGCCGCGGGCAAAGGCGTACTTGCCGGTGCCGCCCGTGATGGCGCGCACTTCGGGGTCCTGCCTTTCCATGCCGCCCGTGCTATCGAGCGTCAACCCCTGGGCCATCAGCGAGTCGTTCCCTCCGAAGGAGAACTGCAGCACGCCCATGCGCAGCAGCGCGCGCTTCCCAGCCAGCGCCTGCGCGCCGCGATCGGTGCCGTTGCGGACGGCGATTTTAAAGCCCTCGATGTGTCCTACCACCTTCCCGCCCTCGCGCAGCGTCGCATAGACCGTCAGATCGTCGCCGTCGCGCGGGTGGTTCGGGTCGATCGCGGTGCTGTGAAGATCGGGTTTTGACTGCTGCAGCACCAGCGTCTGGATTGGCGCCGCAGCCGGCGCGCGCGACCCCAAAAGCGCCGCCATCGCCACGACGAGGGCGACGCCGACCAGGGCGGCTGCCGGCGATTTCACGGGATTGCCGAATCGAGGTAGGCGTTGATCGGGTTGCATGGCGTTCCTTTGCTGCGCGACGCGCGTCGGGAGAGGTGTGGTCGCGGCCACCTTGGTGGGTGGTCAGGCGATCCACACCGTTTGGATGTTGGTGAACTCGTGCAGCCCGAAGGCCGCGAGTTCGCGGCCGTAGCCGCTCTTCTTGACGCCGCCGAACGGTAAGCGCGGATCGCTCACGACCATGCCGTTGACGAAGACCGATCCGGCCTCGATCGTCGCGGCCATCGCCCGCGCGGCGTCGCGATCGCGCGTCCAGATGCTGCTGCCCAGCCCGTAGGCCGAGGCATTGGCCAAACGCACGGCGTCGTCGGGGCCGGTGCAGCGGATCACCGCGGCTGCCGGGCCGAACGTTTCCTCGTCGAAGACCGGCATTCCGGGGAGCACGTCGCCGAGGACGGTCGGCTCGTAGAAGTTGCCCGGGCGATCGATCGGGCGGCCGCCGGTGACCAGGTGCGCGCCGCGTTCGATGCTGCCGCGCACCTGGTCGTGCAGCGTCTTGAGCAGATCGGCGCGCGCGCACGGTCCGATGCGGGTCCGCTCGTCGCTCGGGTCGCCGATGATCTGGGCGCGGGCCAGGTTGGCGAACGCTTCGACGAAGCGATCGTAGACGGCGTTCTCGACGATGAAGCGTTTGGCGGCGATGCACGACTGCCCGGTGTTCTGAAAGCGCGCCGTCACCGCCGCCGCGGCGGCTCCATCGAGGTCGGCGTCGGCGAGCACGATGAACGGATCCGAGCCGCCGAGTTCGAGCACGCACTTCTTGAGCGCCGCCCCGGCGGCCGATGCGACGGCGACGCCGGCGCGCTCGCTGCCGGTGAGCGTGACGGCCGCGATGCGCGGATCGGCGATCAGCGCGTCGGCGTTCTCGTTGGTAACGATCAGCGTGCCGAAGACTCCCTCCGGCGCGCCGGCGGCACGGACGATGCGCTCGATTTCGAGCCCGCAACGCGTGGTGTTCTCGGCGTGCTTGAGCAGCAGCGTGTTGCCGGCCATCAACGCCGGCGCGGCCGCACGGATCACTTGCCAGTATGGAAAGTTCCACGGCATCACCGCGAGGATCGTGCCGAGCGGACGAAACGCGACCACACTCGTGGACGCGCCCGATGGGGCGGTCTGGTCGGCCAGCATCGCGGCGCCGTGATCGGCGAAGTATTCGCAGCACCAGGCGCACTTCTCGATCTCCGCGCGCGCTTGTACGATCGGTTTGCCCATCTCGCGTACGGCGGTCTTTGCCAAGGATTCGGACTCGCTGCGTAGCTGCGCGGCGATCGCGCGCAACAGCGCGGCGCGCTGGTCGAGCGGCCGAGCGCGCCAGCGCAGCGATGCGGCGTGGGCCGCCGCCAGCTTGGCTTCGACCTCGCTGCCGGTCATGAACGGGATACGCTCGAGAACCGATCCGGTGGTTGGGTCGATCGTCACGATCGTCGACATGCGCGGATAGAACTCCTCAGAGATTATGCGTTGCCCACGGCCCCGGCGGTCCGGCGTACACCTGTACGAGTTGATGCGGGTGCAAATAGGTACGCGCGACGCGTTCGACGTCGGCCGGGGTGATCCGTGCAAAGCGCTCGTTGATCGTCGCGTAGTAGTCCAGCGGAAGTCGATCGGCGGCGATGTCGAGGAGTTGTTCGGTCTGCCCTTCGGTCGATGCTTCGGCCAATAGTGCATCGCTCACCAAACGCGCCTTGGCTTCTTGGAGTTCGGTCACCGATACGGGGTGATGCTGCAGCGCGAGCAGTTGGCTGCGTACGAAGTGCACCGCTTCCTCCACGCGCGCCGGATCGGCGTTGAGTTCGATTCGGAAGTCGCCGCGGTCGCGATTGGCGTGCAGCGAACTGCTGACGCTGTAGACGATCCCCCGCGTTTGCCGCAGGCCCTGCCACAGACGCGACTCGAACGCACCTGAGGCGCCCAGAATCTGGTTGAGGACCAAGAAGGTGTCGTAATCGGGGTTGGCCCGCGATATCGCCGGTTGACCCAGGCGAACGTAGACCTGCTGCGCGTCGGTGCCGACGTAGTCGTGTCCGGCGTGCGCCGGCGGAATCGGCATCAAGGCGGCGTCGGGCTTCGCTCCGCTCGCCGTCCAACTGCCGAAGGTCGCTTCGAGGACGCGCCGCACCGCCTGCGGATCGACGTCGCCGACGACCGCGATCGTGGTGAGATCGGGTCGCCAGTAACGGGCCGTATAGCCGAGCAGGTCGCGACGGGTGATCGAACTGACGCTGCCCGGCGTCGCCTGGCGTAGCGACGGATCGTCGCTGGCCAGCAGCAACTCGTCGTATGCGCGATCGATCATCACGCCCGAGATATTGTTCTCGGACTGCAGGCTGTTGGCGAGTTGCGAGCGCTCGATCGAGAGCCATGGCTCCGCGAACGAGGGGTGCTCCTCGCCATCGGCCAGGATGGCGGCGAGTTTGGCGAAGTCGGCAACCCGCCCGTGCGCGCTGAAGTCTTGACCGGTGGTCACAAACGCGCCCATCATGTCGGTCAACTCGCGACGCCGCGCGAACGGGTAGGCGTCGCTGCCGTAGTCGGCCACGCTCGATGCCAGGCGCATGATGCCCTCTTTGCCGGGCGGCTCGAAGGCCGGCGACGACGCGATCGTTCCCGAAAGGACGAAGGTCGGCCGATCGGTCTTGCGCGCGACCAGCACGCGCAGGCCGTTGGGGAGCGTAAAGGCAACCGGCACCAGCGTGCTGTGCGCGGTCGACGGAATCGCGATTTCGCGCCGAATCCAGGCCGGTTCGACGATCGGTCCGTTGGGCACGCGCTTGGAAAAGTTGTCGCTGGTCACCGAGCTGGTTTGGGCCGAGCCTTTGGGCGGCGCGTCGCTGGGTCGCAGATAGCCGACCACGTTGGGCGTACGCAGGTACGCTTTGGCGGCCGCCAACAGGCTGGCCGGTGTCAGCGCCGCAAGGCGCGCATCCTCATCGCCGATTTTTTCGCCGACGATGCCGTAGGTGTAGCCGGCCAAGTCGCCGATCCCATCGACCGAGTCGGCCGAGTAGAGGCGCTCGGCGATCGTCATGTTCTTGGCCGCCTCCACCAGATTCGGATCGAAGCCGGTCTTGAAGATGCGGTTCAGCGTGGCCTGAAAGATCGTTCGCGCTTCGGATGCATGGTGCCCCGGATTGAGAATGATGAAGACGTTGAGGAGGCCGCCGCGCAGTTGCGTGTCGGCGTTGGCCTGGATGGCGAGTGCGATGTTGGTCTGCACCAGCGCCTGGTAGAACGGCGAGCGTTGATTCTCGATCAGGGTCGCGAGCGTGCTGATGGCCGGTTCGCCGGGCTGCGTATCGCCGGGAATCGCGTACGCCAGATCGACGATCTCAAAGGGGAAAGGGACCTGCGCTTCGACCGTCTTGCCGTGCGCGGGGACCGGGTTGGCGTCCGGTCGGGGAGGCAGTTTGCGCGCCGGGATGCCCCCGAAGAAATGCTGCGCCTGCGCGAAGACGGCCTGATGCGTGACGTCGCCGGCGACCACTAAGGTGGCGTTGTTCGGCGCGTACCACTCGTGGTAGTACTTTGCGATGTCGGCGACCGTGGCGCGCCGGACGTCGGCGCGATGTCCGGCCGGGGTGCGGCCGATCGCTTGACCGGGAAATGCGGCCGCGCGCACGCGCGCGAGCAGGTTATAGAACGGCGAGCCGGCGTCGCCGTCGAGTTCGTTGAGCACCGCCTTGCGTTCGATCGCCCAATCGCGGGGCCGCAGCGCCAAGTGCGCCATGCGGTCGGCCTCGATGCCGCGCACGACATTGAGCTTGTCGGCCGGAACCATGAAGTAGAGTTGCGTGTAGTCGTAGCTCGTATCGCCGTTCATCTGCGCGCCGAGCCGGGCGACGATGTCGTCCAAGCCGCCGGCCGAAATCTCGGGCGTACCGCGGAACGACATGTGCTCGAGTGCGTGCGCCAAGCCGGTCTTTCCGGGCGTCTCGTAGAGCGAGCCGAAGCGGTACCAAATTGCGCTCTGCACGACCGGAACGGCGTCGTCCTCGACGACCACCACCTTCAGCCCGTTGGCCAGCGTCGTCGTGTAGATGCCGCGGTCGCCGGGACCGCTGATGGTCGGTGCCGTCGCGGCGGGCGCCGCGGCGATCATCGCGAGTACGAGCAAAGGTAGGGCCCAGCGTCTGAAAGTGTTCACGGACTCCTCATGGTTCTTCGGGTACGCCCAGGTAATAGGTGGCTGCCGATGCGACCGCCGCACGCGGAAGGCATCCGATCAGTTCGCCGCCGGCCACCGGAATGCCGCGTTCGGCGGCCAGCTGGACGATCAGTTCCACGACCCGATAGAGCGGAGTTGCACGATAGTCGGTAATGTTGAGCGAGACCTGAGTCCGCCGTTCGTCGATCGGGAAAGCAAGCGCTCGCAGCGTGCGCAAGCCACCGGAACGCTCGCGAATCGCGCGCGCGATCGCCCGTGCGTGAGCCAGCTCGCCGGTCGCGAGTTCGACGTTGAAGGCGACCAGAATCGGTCGTGCGCCGATGGCGATCGCCCCGGCGCTCGGATGCGTCGCAACGTCGCCCTCGTCGGGTTGCCAACCGGTCTGCGCAAAGCGCTCCGGCAGCCCTTCGAAACCGCCGCGCCGCACCTCCGCCAAGAGGTCGCGCTCGGGCGTGCGCGCAGCCGCGCCGTAATAAAACGACGGAACGCGGTACCGGCGCCAGATCGCGTTGCCGGCGCGATGCGCCAGCGCGATCGCCTCGGCCAGCGTTGCGTCGCGCAACGGAACGAACGGCAAGACGTCGAGCGCACCGATGCGCGGATGGACCCCGCGGTGTCCCCGCAAGTCGATCGCGTCGACCGCCACGCCGGCGATTCCCAGCGCCGCCTGGAAGACCGCCTCGGCGTCACCGGCGATCGTCAGCACGCTGCGATGGTGGACGGGGTCGCTGGTGCGATGCAGCACGCGTGCGCCGGCTGCTTCGGCGGCAGCAGCGGCGCGCGCGACGACGCGTTCGTCGCGGCCTTCGGAGAGGTTGGGGACGATTTCGAAAAGCACGCTATAGCGTGAGCGCGATCGCCGCGGCGACGTCGCGCGCTTGCGCCGGGGAGACGATCGTGCGGTAACCCAGCTTGCGCGCTTCGGCCGCGCGGCGCTCGCTCCCCGAGACGGCGCGCAGTTCCCCCGAGAGGCCGAGTTCACCGAAGGCGGCGACGTCGTTTCCGACCGGGCGGTTGCGAAACGACGATGCGATCGCGAGCGCGATGCCGAGGTCGGCTGCCGGCTCGTTGACGCGCAGCCCGCCGGCCACCGACGCATAGACGTCGTGCGTGCCGAGTGCCATGCCGGCCCGCCGCTCGAGCACCGCCAAGATCATCGCGAGGCGCGCCGGATCGAGATTGTTGGCCAGACGGCGCGGCGTTCCGTAACTGCTCTCCCCCACCAGCGCCTGCACTTCGACCAAGACCGGACGCGTACCGACCATCGACGCGACGACGCACGATCCGCTGGGATGCTCGGCACGCCGTGCCAAAAAGAGTTCGCTGGGGTTGGCAACTTCGCGCAGGCCGTCGTCGTGCATTGCGAGCACGCAGATCTCGTCGATCGAACCGAAGCGATTCTTGTACGCGCGAACGATGCGATGCTCGCCGCTCGGCTCGCCCTCGAAGTAGAGGACCGTGTCGACCAGGTGTTCGAGCAAGCGGGGCCCGGCGATCGCGCCGTCTTTGGTCACGTGTCCGACCGCGAAGGTCGCGCAGGCGGTGCGCTTGGCAAACTCCATCAGCGTCTGGGTGCAGTCGCGGATCTGCGTGACGCTGCCGGCGTACGCGTCGCTCTCGGGCAGCCACACGGTTTGAATCGAGTCGATCACAAGGATCGCCGGCGGCCGGCGTTCGAGCACGTCGAGAATCGCGCGCACGTTGGTCTCGGCGAAGACGCGCAGCGGCGCATCGACGCGCAGGCGCTCGGCCCGCAGTTTCACCTGCGCCGCCGACTCCTCACCGCACACGTAGACCACGTCGCGCGTGCCGGCGAGGCGCGCAGCGATCTGCAGCATCAAGGTCGATTTCCCGGCACCGGGTGGACCGCCGACCAGCGTTAGGCTTCCCGGGACGATCCCGCCGCCGAGTACCGCGTCGAACTCGCCCATTCCGGTCGTCAGCCGCGCGATCGTGCCGCCGTCGATCTCGTGCAACCGCACCGGTCCGGGGGCGCCGGCGCGCGCGCGCACGCTGCGCGGCGCGACGACTGCGAACGGGCGCTCGTCGAACGAGTTCCACGCATCGCACTGCGGGCAACGGCCGAGCCAGCGCGGCGACTCGAAGCCGCAGCCGTTGCATGCAAACACGGATCGCGCTTTTGCCATCATCCAACCTCCAGGCCGCGATTCTGCGGGGGCCGCGCAGGGCCTGGGCGAAGCCGCCGCCGTGATGTCATCGAAGGGCGTGCAGATCGCCATCGACGGTCCGGCCGCCTCGGGCAAGACGACCGTTGCCCGGGCGGTCGCACGCGCGCTGCACGCCCTCTATCTCGATACCGGTGCGATGTACCGCGCGGTGGCGTTTTTGGCGCTGCAGTACGGCGTCGATCCGGCCGACGGCCCGGCGGTCGCGCGGCTCTGCCGCGAACATCCGGTGCGCGTCGAACTCGACGCCGACGCCCCGATGGGATTTCGCATCTTCGCGGGCGCGCGCGAGCTGGGCGACGACGTGCTCCACTCGCTCGAGGTCACGGCCGCCGTGCCGGCGGTCGCGGCATCGCCCGACGTGCGTGCGGCGATGGTCGAGGCCCAGCGCCGTATCGCCGCCGACGGCGCGGTCGTGATGGCCGGGCGCGACATCGGCACGGTGGTGTTGCCGGACGCGGCCGTGAAGATCTTTCTCACGGCGTCGGTTGCGGCGCGCGTCGAACGGCGCGTCGCGCAACTCGAGGCGGCCGGCGTCGCCGTCGATCGGCGCGCGCTCGCCGCCGATCTCGAGGAGCGCGATCGCATCGATCGCAGTCGGGCCGCCTCGCCGCTCGAGCCGGCGCCCGACGCGCGCACCATCGATTCGAGCGAACTCACCGCGGCGCAGGTGGTCGCGCGGATCGTGGATGCCGCGCGCGCGATCGCTCCGGCCTCGTGAATCCACGCCTGTACGACGGCGCCTCGGCGACGATTCGTCTCCTGATGCGCACGCTCTGGCGCGCGCGCGCGTTCGGAACGGCGAACGTGCCGCTCGACGGCCCGGTGATCGTCGCCTGCAACCACGTCTCGTATCTCGACCCGCCCGGCATGGGCTGCTTCGCCCCGCGCCGCTTGGCGTTCATGGCCAAGCGCGAACTCTTTGCCATCCCGTTGCTCGGCGCCGGAATCCGCGCGGTCGGCGCCTTTCCGGTCGACCGCACCGGCAGCCCGCTGGCGGCGATCAAAGCCTCGCTGGCGGTGCTGCGTGCCGGCGGCGCGGTCGGCATCTTTCCGGAAGGGACCCGCAATCGTGACGGCAGCGTACGCCCCCAGACCGGCGTGGCGCTACTCGCCGCGATGGCTGCCGCTCCGGTCGTGCCGGCCTGCATCCTGGGAAGCGAACGGGCGCTGCGCTTCCCTGCGATTAAAGTCGGCTTCGGCCCGCCGCTGCGGTTGCCGCCCGGCCGAAAAGCAACTCACGACGATTTGGCGAAGTTCACCGATGAGATCATGGCTGCCATCGCAGCGCTAGCGGAGAAGATCGGTGCAGATTCGTAAGGCGGGAGTTCAAGGGTTCTGTTTCGGGGTTGCCATCACGGTCAAAAAGGCCGAGGAGGCGATCGCGGCGCGCGACGACGTGACCACGCTCGGCCACGTGGTCCACAACCCCCAGATGGTCGCCGAGCTGGAAGCCAAGGGACTGCGCAACGCCCACTCGGTCGACGAGGTCGAGCGCGGCGCGCTGTTCGTCCGCGCGCACGGGCTCCCGGTCGACGTCTTCGAGCGCGCCAAAGCCAAGGACCTCGACATCATCGATGCCACCTGTCCGATGGTCACGAAGATTCACGTCCAAGCCGAGAAGCTCAAGGCCGACGGGTACAAGATCGTCGTGATCGGCGATCCCAATCATCCCGAAGTCAAGGGGACGCTCAGCCACGTTCCCGGTGCGTGGTGCATCGAAGACGTCGAAGACGTCGCCAAGCTGCCGCGTTCGAGCCGCGTCGGCGTCGTCGTGCAGTCGACCTACTCGCGCGAGCGCTTCACCGACATCGTCAAAGCACTCTCGGCGAAATACTACGACGTGCGCGCCGTGAACACGATCTGCACCGATACCAACAATCGCCAAAATGAAGCCTTACGCCTGGCCAAGGAAGTCGAGGTGATGGTCGTCGTCGGGGGCAAGACCTCGGCCAACACCAAACACTTGGCGGAGCTCTCCGAGGCGTGCGGCGCGCGCGCCTATCACATCGAAAACGCCTCCGAACTGCAACCGCAATGGTTCGACGGCGTCGAGGTTGCCGGATTGATGTCGGGCGCGTCGACGCCCGGTTGGCTGGTCGACGACGTCGAGCGCCGCATGGAGGAGTTCAGTCGTCAACCTGCTTGAACGTTTCGAGCGCGCGCTCGAAGACCGTGTGACCGCATGTCGGGGATCCTACGAGGTCTCCGACATGCTTTTATGCCATTTCGGTTATGGCGCTTACGGACCGGCCCGGCGTGGGAAGCGCCTGCGGCCGCAGATGGTGCTGCGCGTCGCCGTCGGCGAGGGTGCTCCGATCGAAGCCGCGCTCGACGCGGCGGTCGCCGTCGAGATCTTTCATAACTACTCGCTCGTCCACGACGACATCGAGGATGGCGACGAACTGCGCCATGGGCGTCCGACGCTGTGGAGCCGTTTCGGCATCGCGCCGGCGATTGCCGCCGGCGACACGATGTGCGCGCTGGCCTTTACGGCCCTGGGCGACGCGATCGAGGTGCTCGACGAGTCCCGCGTGTACGCGATGCTGATGGTGCTCCACGAGGCCCATGCCGTGATGTGCGAAGGGCAGTCGCTCGATTTGCGCTTCGAGAGCGAGCCGCTGGTCGATCTGGCGGCCTACCACCACATGATCGCCTGCAAAACCTCGGCGCTGTTCGCCGCTTCGTGTCGTCTGGGCGCGCTGGCGGCCGGGTGCGGGCCGGATGCGGTGGAACGCTACGGCGCGCTCGGCCACGCCTACGGAATGGCCTTCCAAATTCAGGACGACGTGCACGGCATCTGGTCGCCGGCGGCGGCCACCGGCAAGGTGAGCGGGCACGACATCGCGCGGCGCAAGTGGACCTTCCCGGTCGCATGGGCGATCGGCGGGCCGCCGTCGCCGGCCCGCAGCGTGGTTGCCGACGCCTACGCCCGCGGCCGCGCGCTCGATGTGGCCGACGTCGAGCGGGTCGTCGGCGCCCTCGACGCGCTCGGGGCGCGCGAGGCCGCCGCAACCGCCGTCGCCGAGGCCGTCGCCGTCGTCGCGCGCCACCCCAACCGGGAGCTCGGCGCGTTTCTGCTCGGCTCGCTCGACGGCGCGATTGCCGTCGCGGGGGCCAACACCGCGAGCCCTTCGGCGACTCTGTAGCGGTGAGTGCAGCTCCGAGAAAAGGGGAATCGGTGAAGGTCAAAACGGCGCCGCAGACGGCTCAAGGCTCCTACGGGTGGGCGCTGATCGCGCTGCTCTTCGTCGGGTTGGTCGTGCGGCTGGCCTTTATCGGCAGCCGCGGCTTCGAGACCGACGTGCAGACGTTCGAGGCCTGGGCGCTGTCGCTCGCCGAGCACGGCTTCGCGCAGTTCTATAATAAGGGCAACTTCGCCGACTACCCGCCCGGCTATTTCTACATTCTCGCGTTCGCCGGTTGGATTTGGGAGACGCTCTTCCGGGCGGCCGACACCGGCCACTACGTGATCCTTCGCGTGCTGGTGAAGTTGCCGGCGATCCTCGCCGATCTAGGCGTTGGCGCGCTGCTCTATGCGATCGTCCGCCGATATGCGCGCCCCGCGCTCGCCCTCGGTGCGGCGGCGCTCTACGTCCTCAACCCGGCGGTGATCTTCAACTCGGCGCTGTGGGGGCAGGTCGACTCGATCTCGGCCGGTTTTGCCCTGCTGGCGGTCTACTTGCTGCTGCGTGGCGACGACGATCGCGGCCCGGGCTGGTGGACCGTCGGCGCGTGGCTGGCCTTCGGCTACTCGCTGCTGATCAAGCCGCAGGCCGCGGTGCTGCTGCCGCTCTTCATCGCCTTCGCCTTTGCCGCGCCCGACGCCGAACGTCGCAAGCGCCGCCTGTTCGCGACCGCGATCGGGGCGGTTGCGGCGCTGGTGTTCGCGGTCGGGCTGAGCGAGCCGTTTCATCCCAGCAATCCGCTGGGCGCGTTCGTCTGGCTGTTTGGGCGCTACGAGTTCGGCTCGAGCGTCTATCCGTACAACAGCGTCAACGCCTTCAACCTTTGGGCGATTCGCGGCCAGATGTGGCAGAACGATACCAATTACGTGCTGATGTTTCCGCAGTACGTGTGGGGCATCGTGCTGGTGGTTGCCGCCGTCGGGTTGGTCGTGTGGCGGTACCTGCAGGAGAAGACGGCGGCGGCATTTTTGCAGGGCTGTGCGATCGCATCGCTGGCCTTCTTCGTGCTGGCGACGCGCATGCACGAGCGTTATGTCTTCGACGCGGTCGTCTTTACGATCGTGTGCTTACCGTTTGCCAAGCGCTATCTGTGGGGTGCGATCGCGCTCACGGTGGTGCTGTACGCCAATCTCAAGTACTCGCTGCAGTACCTCTACGACGTCAGCCACCACGTCCCCGGCGTGAACTCACTCAACCTGTGGGGCCCGGGCACGACGCTGTTCGCGTTGCTCGCCGTTGGAACGTTCTTTTGGCTCGGGTACGTCTACCTCGGCACCGACCCGGCCGAGGCCGCCGAGCGCGAGAGCAATCGCTTGGAGAGCGAGCTCGCGAGCGAACCAGTCGCCGCCGACGCCGCGCGTCCGGAAGCGGTCCTGCAGGCGCGCGCGTGGTTCGATCCGGGCGAGGGCCTGCGCGGCCTGAGCAAGCCGTGGGACTACGTGGTGATGTTCGGCTTCGGCCTGCTCAACTTCGTGCTCTCGTTCATCAACTACTGGAGCCCGCGTACCAAGATCTTCGACGAGATCTACTTCGCACGCGCCGGCGAAGAGTACTTACGCAACGTGCGCATCTACGAAGATACGCATCCCCCGCTGACCAAACTCATCATCACGCTTTCGATGATGCTCTTCGGCGGCATGCCCAAGGGGCACGGGTTGGGCGGCTGGACGTTCCTCAACGCGATCATTGGACACATGAGCAACGGCGACAACTCGTTCGGTTGGCGCTTCCTCAACGTCGTCTTCGGCGCGGTCGTGGTGATGCTGCTCTATGCGTTCGCCAAACGGGTCACCGGATCGACGCTCTTTGCGGCGATCACCGCGCTCTTTCTGACGCTCGACGGCATGCACTTCGTGCAGTCGCGGATCGCAACGCCCGAAGGGATCGTCATCTTTTTCTCGGTGGCGGCGGTCTATGCGTTTTATCGCTTCTGGATTTCGGCGCAGGTCATCGAACGCCGACACGTCGACGTGCCGGCCTGGGGCTTTGCGCTCGCGATCGCGGTGTCGGCGCTACTCGGCTACCTGCTGGCCGAGGCGATGCACTTCGGCTGGAAGTTCGATACGGCCGCAACCGCGGTGGCCGCCGTCTACTGCGCCTGCGGCTTCTACCTCCTGGCGCGCTACGTCGCGATGCCGCGCATCTTCGGCGACGGACGGCGCGAGTACACCTATCCCGACGGGTCGGTGGCGCTGGTCGGCCCGGCGGGAACGGTGCTGCGCGCACCCGACGGCGGCAGCATCGACGAACGCGGCAAGGTGGTCCGCGGAGCGCATTCGCAAAACGATGGCGGCGTGCTGCGGTTGCGCGACGGCGACCTGACGGTCGACTACGCACGCGATGGAAGCGTCACCTACCACACGCCGGAGGGCGAGGCGACCTATCGCGGCGACGCCGTCGAAATCGACGGGAAGGTCGCCGAGCGCGGCCGGTCGTCCAAACTCTGGCTGATCCTCTTCACGGTCGCGCTGGGATTGCTGGTGAGCAGCAAGTGGTATGGCGTGATGGGATTCGGGGTCAGCTTCACGGTGCTGATTCTGGTCTTTCTGCAGCGCTTTCTGCTGCGCAAGCGTCCGGCGCTCTTCGGCAATCCGCGCAGCGTGCGCCTGGACGGCGCGCTGGTCACGATTCTATTCATCAGTGCTTCGGTCTATACGCTGGTATGGGGTCCGGATCTGTTGCGGCACGCGCCCGGCGACATCCAGAACTTCAACGACGTGATCTATCGTCAGTACTCGATGTTCGAGTATCACGACACGCTCAAAGCCACCCATCCGTACTCCTCGAAGTGGTGGGAGTGGCCGATCGACTACGTTCCGATCGCATACTACTATCAGGATCATCGCAAGGATCAGACCAATCCCAACGGGTGCTGTCTGCGCGAAATCACTTCGATGCCCAACCCGATGCTGCTGTGGTTTGGGCTGCTGACCGTCCCGTGGGTCGGCGTGCTGGCATGGAGGCTGCGCAACAAGGGCTACGCGCTGATCGTGCTCGACTACCTCCTGCAGTGGGTGCCGTGGCGCTGGTCGCCCCGCATCGCCTTCGAGTACCACTACTACGTCGACATTCCGTTGGTCTGTCTGTGCAATGCGATCGTGCTGCAGCGCGTATGGGCCTGGGCCAAGGGGCGCGACGATCAGTCGCGCGCCCTGGCGGTGGCGGCGATCGGCGGGTACGTGCTGATCGTCCTGGCCTCGTTCGTCTTCTTTTATCCGATCCTGGCGGCCGTTCCGATCACCTGGAACGCCTGGCACGACCGAATGTGGATTCCCACCTGGATCGTGGGCCCGGGATAGCGAAGATGGGCCGGTATGTCGGGACATTCGAAGTGGCATAACATCAAGCTGAAGAAGGGCAAAGTCGACGCCCAGCGGGGCGCGCTCTTCACCAAGCTGAGCAAGGAGATCATCCTGGCGGCCAAGGGCGGCTCGCCCGACCCGGAAGCCAACTCGCGCCTCAAGCTCGCGGTCGAGCGCGCGCGCGAGTTCAACATGCCGCAGGAGAACATCAAACGGGCGATTGCGCGCGCGAGCGGTGCCAACGAGCGCGAGATCGAGGAGATTCGTTACGAGGGGTACGGCCCGCACGGAGTCGCGGTCGTCGTCGACGCGGCGACCGACAATCGTAATCGCACCGCCGGCGAGTTGCGCTTTCTCTTCTCGAAGCACGGCGGCGCGCTCGGCGAGACCGGCAGTGTCGGCTGGATGTTCGATCCGGTCGGCGTGCTCGAGTGCGATCCGGCCGGTGCCGACGAGGACGCCTTCACCGAGCGGGCGCTGGTCGACGGCGTCGACGACGTCGAGTACGACGCTCAGGAGGCGGTCGTCTATACCGCGCCGACGGCGCTGGCCAGTGCGCGCGAGGCGCTGCGCGTGGCCGGCATCAAGATTCGCGATGCCTACCTCGGGATGCGCGCCAAGACCAAGATCGAGTTACGCGGCGGCCAGTTACACGAGGCCCTCGCCTTTCTGGAGGCCCTCGACGACCACGAGGACGCTGCGCGCACGTTCAGTAACCTCGACTTGTCCGCCGTCGAACTGGAGGCGCTCGCCTGAGCCTACCGGTACCGCCGCGCGAGCACGGTGCGCGAGACTGGCGCGAGACGCTGCACGAGTACCTGCCGCGCGATTGGGTCTTCCCGATCGTGCTGGCGCTCTTCGTCGCGTGCGTCGTCTGGTTCGGGCAAGCGATCTACGACTTCGTCGTACCGTCGTCGAATACGCTGACGGTACCGTCGTTCGTCGGGCAAAACATCGCCGACGCGCGCCGCGAGATCGCCCGTCTCAAACTGCGCGCCAAGACCATCGACCGGACCACCAGCGACCGCTACCCCAAGGACGCCATCATCGCGCAGCGCCCGGCCGGCGGCTCGGAGGTGCGCGAGGGGCGGCAGATCTCGTTCGTGGTGAGCGATGGCCTGATCGCGCGCGCGATGCCCGATCTGCGCTATCAGTCGATGCGCGAGGTGCGTCTCGACTTAGCGCGCGCCAAGCTCCAGCTCGGCAAGGTCGGTTACGTCACCAGCGCGCTCGTCCCGAACGACCATGTCGTCGCGCAGCAGCCGGCGCCGCTCTCGAACGTCGCCGAGGGCGACGTGGTCGATCTGACGCTGAGCAAGAACGTCGTGCCGCAGGTCGCGGTGCCGAACTTCGTTGGCTTGAGCGCCGATGCGGCCCGCGCGCTCGCGGCCAAGGACGGCATCACGCTCGGGCAGATCGTCTGGACGCCGCTCGGCCCGGCCGGCCCTCCACACGGACAAATCGCGCGCCAGATTCCGGCGCCTGGCACCCGGATCGGGCGCTTCGACGCGGTCTCGCTGCAGGCCAGCGCCGGCCCCAACGAGTCGGGCTACATCATTCGCCAAGCACACGTGCTGGCATCCGTTCCGGTACCCGACGGTAGCGGTGCCGGCCAGCAGCTCGACGTGCGCGTGCGGGTCACCGACGCGACCGGGCAGTACGATCTCTACCATGCCTTTGCCGAGCCCGGCCAAAAGTTGGACTTCACCGTGACCGCGGTCGGCACGTCGGTGGTCGACATGTTCGTCAACGGCCGGTTGGTCGGCGAGACCCGCCTTGGCAGCGAACCGCCGGTGGTCTACGACGAAAAGCCACGCCCGAAGGCGAAGGGAGCCCCGTGAACGCTACCATCGCGCCCTCGCTGCTCTCGGCCGACTTCGCCCGCATCGCCGAGCAGATCGCCGCGGTCGAAGCGGCCGGCGCGCAGTGGCTGCACCTCGACGTGATGGACGGGCGCTTCGTCCCGAACATCACCTGGGGGCCCAAGATCATCGGGGACCTGCGCAAGCTGACCGCGCTTACCTTCGACGCGCACCTGATGATCGTCGAGCCGGAGCGCTACGTCGACGACTTTCGCGCCGTCGGTTGCGATCGCATCACCTTTCATCTCGAAGCGACCAATCACGCGCAGCGGCTGCTCGCGCACGTGCGCGCGATCGGCGCCAAGGTCGGCGTCGCGCTCTGCCCGCAGACGCCGATCGCGATGCTGGCAGACATCATCGACGACTGTGACCTGGTGCTGGTGATGAGCGTCAATCCCGGGTTCGGCGGACAGAGCTTCATCCCGCGATCGTTCGAAAAGCTGCGCGAGCTGCGCGCGTTGGTGGCCGCGCGCAACCCGGCCTGCACGATCGAGGTCGACGGCGGCGTTCACGAAGGCAACGCGCGCGCGGTCGCGGAGGCCGGCGCGCAGGTGCTCGTGATGGGCTCGGCGATCTTCGGCGACCACGATCCGGCAGCCGCGGTGCGGCGCACGCGCGCGCTGCTCGCATGACCGCGGCCTGCCTCCCGTCGCCGCCCGCGCTGCGCGAAGACGCGGTGGTGGCGGCGATCGCGGCGCTGACCGCCTCGACCGCGCATCCGCGCGTGGTGTTGGGCATCGGCGACGATGCCGCACTGTGGCAGCCGTCGCGCTCGCACCGCAGCGCCATTTCGAGCGATGCCTTCGTCGAAGGCGTGCACTTCGCGCGTGCGCTGATGACCTTCGAAGATCTCGGCTGGCGCGCGATGGCAGCCGCCGTCAGCGACTTGGCGGCGATGGGCGCGCGCCCGGTCTTGGCGACGATTGCGCTCGGCATTCCGACCGCGGAGCACGTGGCGATCGAGCAGCTCTACCGTGGGCTGGCCGCCGCGGCGGCCGCATACGGTCTCGCGATCGTGGGCGGCGATCTCACCCGGGCGCCGGTCGTCTTTTTGGCGGTCAGCGTGGTCGGCGAGGTGCGTAGCAGCAACGCTACGCGCCGCGCGGGCGGACATCCCGGCGCGGTGCTGGCCGTCACCGGCCCGCTCGGGGCGGCGCGCGCCGGTCTCGAAGTCGCCGGCAATGCGTCGCTCCGCGAGCTTCCCTCGGCCGACGCGGCGCTGGCGGCCTTTCGTCGGCCGCAGGCGCGCTGCGCCGAGGGGCGCTTTCTCGCCGCAAGCCGAAACGTCGAGGCGATGATGGACGTATCGGATGGTCTTTCGACCGACCTCGCGCGGCTGTGTCGCGCGAGCGACTGCGGTGCGGCGATCGAGCAGGTGCCGGTAGCACCCAGCGCGCGCGCGATCGCGGCGGCGCAGGGCAGCGACGCCGATGCCTTTGCGCTGGGCGGCGGCGAAGACTTCGAGTTGCTCGTGGCGGTGCGGCCGCGGGCGTTCGACTACCTCGCCGGTCGCTTTCGCGCGCGCTTCGGGCGACCGCTGCTGCGGATCGGCACGCTGCGCGCGGCGGCCGAAGGGATCACGCTGCTACGCGACGGCCGTTGCGAACCGCTGGCCGCGAGCGGCTGGGATCATTTCGCGCCGTGAACCGCGGCAACGACGAGACCCAGAACTTCCCGCTGATCGGCTCGATTCAGAACAGCGTCGGGATGGGGTTTCTGGGCAATCAAGCGGTCTTTGCGGTTGCCAACGCGCTGGGTGCGCGGGTGGTGCACGCGCCGTCGTCGTTCGCCAGCGCGCACGGCGGGTTCACCGGGCGCTCGAACACGCTCACCGATCCGCAGCAGTTCCGCCGCGACGTCGCCTTTCTGGTGCAGCAGCGCCCCGGCATCATCGTGATCGGATACCTCCCCAAGCCGCAGCACGTCGACGTGGTGGTCTCCCAGCTCCAGGAGTTCAAGGGCATCGTGCTGCTCGATCCGGTGATCGGCGACTACCAAAAGGGACTCTTCGTCAGCGAGGAGACCGCCCGCGCAATTCGCGAGCGCCTGCTGCCGCTGGCGCAGATCATTACGCCCAATCGCTTCGAAGCCGAAGTGCTGCTCGGGACCGGCGGCCAGGCGCTGAGCGAGCACGCCTACCTCAACGGCCTCTTCGATCTCGGGCCGCAGGCGGTCGTCATCACGTCGTTCGAGCGCGACCCCGAGAAGCACCGCGTGAAGCTGCTCTTCACCAACGGCTACAGCTACCATCGCATCGCGGGACCGTTCTTTCCGGCCTATCCCGCGCACGGTATCGGGGACGTCTTCGCGGCGGCGGTGGCATCGTTCATGGCACTCGGCGGCTCGCCGTTTGCGGCGGTGCTGCTCTCGACCGCGCTGGCTGCGCGCGCCGTCGCCAATACCACCCCCTACGGCGGCGCGACCGTCGATCCGGTCGGCGCGCTGGTGAAGTGGAACCCGCTCGGCTATCAGATCGACGACGATCGCACCATGCGTTTCTGCGAGCGCTCCAACGTCGAGACGGTGGCGATCAAGGCGACCGCGCTCGACGGGCCGCGTTTGAAGTTCGCCCCGCCCAAGCACAAGATCATCTACGGCTGATCCGCGGTGGATCCGTTCGAGCTTCACTTGGGGAACGCCGAGACCGCACACGTGCGGCTCGCGGTGCTGGGCTTCGAGCACCCCGAGGTCGCCGAGCCCGATGGCTTGGATTTGCTGCTCTGTCGCATCGAGGCGGGCACGCCGGCGATCGCTGCGGCCTTCGACCTGTCGCTGCGAACCGGCGAACTGCGCGACCTGCGTCGCTACCTGGCCGAGATCAACTCCGGCAACGGCCCGCCGGCGACGTTTGCGCTGGCCGGAGGGCTGCTGGAACTCGCGTTCGCGCCGAGCCGGCGCGGGCCGGTCCTCACCGCGGTGCGACTGAGCGCGATCGACGCCTCGCACGCGCGGCTCGAGTTCGTGCTCGCGTTGGAACCGCCCGAGATCACACGCGCGGTCGCCGCCCTGGAGCGGCTCCCCGACCAAATCTCAACCGGAGGTTAACTGCCCGCTTACCCGGCCTTAAGCTGGCGGGGAGGGGTGGCCTTGTCGTTCTGCCGAATTTGGTTGTGTAATCGAAGGAGGCGCGAACGGGTGCGGCCTTCCCCTGCCCCGGCGAAGGCCGGGCGAGAAAGGCATAGATGTTCACCAAACTCGGACGGGCGGTTCTGCCCATGCTGGCGGCGACCGCGCTGCTGGCCGGGCCGGCCCTGGCGGCGAGCCCGACCGCCAGCGGCACGCTGACCGTCACCGCGACCGTCAACTCGTCGATCAAGCTGATCTTCAACAGCGATCCCTCGGGCGTTCCGTTGACCGGTAGCGGCACCAACACCGCCACCCTGGCCTTCGGCACGATTCAGGCCTACGGCGGAACGCCGGCGACCGGTGTCACGATCACCCCGGGCGGCAGCAGCTTCACCGCCAGCTCGCCCTTTCAGGTGCAGGTCAATCTGGCCAATAGTTCCTCGGCAAACTACACGCTGACCGGGCAACTGGGGACCGCCGATTCCACCAACACGTGGAAAGTCGGCACCACGACCGTGACCAGCGCGAGCGCGGCGACGATTACGTCGAGCGGTACCTACGGATCGAGCACCTCGTATACGCTCGGGTTGACGATTCCGTATAGCGAAGCCGCCGGTTCGATCAGCAACACGATCGACTTCGTCGCGACTGCGAACTGAGGCTCGGCCCCGCTCGGGCTTGAGCACATGTGGAACCGTGCGCTGGGAGTCGTGGTCGCCGCTATCGTGGCCTGCGGGGTGTGGTCGTCGGCACCCCAAGCCGCGGCATCGGCTCCGTACACGCAGCTCATCCTGCACGTCAACGCTGGGACGACGATCACCTTGACGCTGGTGCAGAACGCCGGCGCGTGCACCCTGACGGGAAGCGGTACGAACGCGGCCGCGATCGATTTGGGAACCGGCGATGCGTTCGCGGGAACGTCGTGCTCGACGTTCACGCCGGCCACCAGCTACAAGTTTACGACCAGCTTCAGCTATAGAGCGACCTGCGTCGGCACCTGCGGCACCAAATATCAGCTCTCGGCCGCGCTCGCCTCGACCGTCGCCGGCGTCACGTACAAGTATGGCGGCGTGGCGCTCACCACGACCCCGCAGAACGTCGGTTCGGCGGTCAAATACTCCAAGGCGGCGAGCAAGAACTTCATCGTGACGGTCTCCTCGGCGCCGCCGCCGAGCAGCGGCACCGTCGCGGATACGATCGACTTTACCGCAACCGACACCACCACCAGCTCGACCGCGACCGCAACGCTCGCCGTGAGTTTCGTCAACCAGGCGGCGCTTGCGATCTACTTCATCCAGAACGGCAGCGGCGTCGCGTTCACCTCGGGCAACAACACCAGCGCCGCAGCGCTCGATTTCGGCAACGTCTCGGCCTACGGCACGCTGCCGGCCGGCGTGACGCAGACGAGCCTGACGCCAACGCAGTACACGCTCCGGACGTTCTTCAACGCGAAGGTCAAGTCGTCGGGCACGAGCAGCGCCAACTACGACATGCAGGCGGCGTTGGCGTCGGCGGCACCGACCGGCCTCACCTACGCGGTGCAAAGCGTGACCTTGACCACCTCGCCGCAGACCGTGCGGAGTGCGGCCAACTATGGCACGTCGTATAAGTACACGCTCGATCTCACCGTGCTGAGCGCTGCGGCGCCGACCGGGCCGACGACCGGAACGCCGCTCGCTGAGACGCTCGACTTCACCGCGAGTGCGAACTGAGATGCGTCGTGCGCTCGCGTGGGCCATCATGATGATGCTGATCGGCACGGCCGTGCCGGCGCAGGCCGGTCCGCGTGCGCTCCCGTTCGACGCCGTGCGCGCGTCGCTGTCCGCGCAACCGAGCGTGACCGTGGTGCCGGTCGCGGGCGGGGCGACGCTGCAGACCGGCGTCGGCGCTGCGGTCGCCGAGTTCGGCACCATCGCAGGCGGTCGATCGCTCGCCGCAGGCGTCACCGTGGTTCGCCGTCCGGCGTCCTACGCGGTGATCTCGGCGATCGGGCTGCGCATCCAGGCGCCGGTCGGCAACGCGTTCGCATTGCAGGCGTTTCTCGACGGGGCGATTCCCGGCGTGCAGGTGCGTCTCGACGGGGTCGCGTTGACCGGCATCCCGCAGACCTTCGCGCTACACGTGTTACCCGGCGTCGTGACGCGCCACCGCATCGAGTTGATCGTGAACGACGGCGCCACCACGGCGCAGATTCCTTCGGCCATCCCGCTCGAACTCGGGGCGGTGCCCGAGTGAGGCGCGTGCGTCGGCTGGCGATCGCTGCGGCGGTGCTGGCACTGGCAGGCCTTCCGACGCTGGGCGTACGCGCACAGCGTGCGGCGACCCCGAGCCTCTCGCTACGTCCGGCGACGGTGGTCGCGCACGGCACCTTCGGTCAAAGCATGGTCGAAACGATCGAACTCGAGGACGGCACCCAAGTCGGCTTCGGCTACCGCATGCAGGCGGAGGACGTGATCGTGCGCCACGGCAGACGCGTCTTCGTGCCGGCCGGCGACACGCCCGGATCGATCGCTGCGAGCGCAGTCTTCTCGCGGCGCGCCGGTTATGTGGCGCCCGGCCGCTCGGCAGCCGTGCAGGTGCGCTTGACCGTGCCGAATCACACCGCAGTTCGCGCGGTGGTCGTGTTCTTTCGGGCGACCAGCGCGGTCGCGCAGGCCGGAAGCGTCTCGCTCACCGGCTCGCTCGGATCGCTCATCACCTTCGTGCTCACGAAGGACTTCGCGCTCGCCGGCGGGCAGGTGCGCGTCTTGCCGCCGACGGCGGGTCGCAACCTGACCGTCGTACAGCAGTTGCGCAACGTCGGCACCGAGCCGGTGATTCCGCGCGGCGTGGTGGCGTTCATCGACGCGCGCGGCGCGCTGGCGGCCAAGATCGCGTTCGATACACGCCGCTTGCTGCCCGGCGAACGCGCAACGTATCGGGCGTCCTACGCCGGGCGGCTGCCGCCGGGGCGCTACCGCGTGCTGGCAACCTTCGGCTATGAAGGGAAGACGCTCGCCGGCGAGGGCGTCTACACCGCGCCATGATCCGCGCGGCAGCCGCACTTGGGCTGATCGGTGCGCTGTTGCTGCTCTCCAGTTGGGCGCTCGCCGAAAGCGGCGTCGTCCCCCCGACCTACGCGCTGCAGGAAGGGCAGTCGATCGTCGTTGCCGTGGCCGGTGCGACTGCGGCGTATGCGTTGGAAGGCGCGATCGCGCAAGCCGATGCAGCCGGCGGCCAGGTGACGATCCACGCACTGTCGCCGGGACGCACGATCGTGGTGGTGGTAAGCGCCGGCGGAACGCAGAACCTGATCGTCGTCGTCGCGCCGCCTCCCGAGCGTTCGCATCCGCACGCCGCCGACGGCGGCGACGCGACCAGCGCCAGCGGGAGCTACTTCGGGAGTTACGATTCAACGGCCGGGCAGTTGAGCAACGGCTTCACGTTCGCGATGCGCCAGGGCGATCGGTTGCGCCGGCTGCAGTTCGTCGCGGCAACCTACGTGACGCCGAACGGCGGCGCGCACGGGACCATCTTCCCGCTGCTCTCGTACGAAGTCGCCGGCCCAGGATATGCCGTTACGTATCTCGACGAGGCAGTCACCACGTCGCCGTTGACGTTTCAAAATGCGCTCATGCGCGGCATTCACGTGCGCAAGGGGTTGTGGACCTTCCACGCCGGAGCCTCGACGCTCGCGCAGTTCGACAACTTCTTCGTGCCGACCAACCCGCAGTGGACCGTCGGCCTCACCCGTGACGTTCCGATCGCGCGCACCGGCACGCTCTCGGCAAACCTCTACGATATCATCAACGCGCGCGGCGTGCAGAGTTCGACCGACGGCGGCTTGCTCGGATCGCTGATGTACGCATATCACCCCAACGCGCACCTCAGCGCGTCGGCCGAAGTCGGGCTCAGTCACGCGGTCGGCTTTGCGGCGGCGGTGAACTACGACGACGCGCGCCAGCACCTCGACGCTTCGATTTTAGAGAAGCCGTACGACTTCGCGTCGCTGGCGGTCGACGCGCAACAAGGGTTCTTCGGAACCTTCGATTACGCGCGCGCGTTGAGCCGGAAGCTGTCGCTGACGACTGCGGTCGCGCAGTCCGACTACGCGCTGCCGAACTTTCGCGAAAACACGCAGACCGCGCAGTCGACGCTCACCGATCGACTGAACCGAGCGTTCACCGTCAACGCGGGCGTGCTCTATTCCGATTTCACCGCGCTGGCGCCGACCGGCTTTTCGGCGCGTACGCTCGCGGTGCCGCTGGCGCTCACCTACAATGGCGGTCACCTGACGTTGGGTGCGCAGTGGCAGCCGACCACCGATCTGGCGGGGCGCTTCGCCAACGGGTACGGCGGGAGCGTCGGTATCAATCAAGGCCGCCTCGGCGCCACCGCCTACTACAGCCACAACGTCGATATTCCGACGGTCGCCACGATCTTTAGTTCGGTTCCCGGCCTGCAGGCCGCACTCGAAGCCGCCGGCATCAACGTCAGCGACCCTGCACAACTCGCGCAGTTGCTCGGAAACGCCGCGCTGCTCGCCAAACTCGGCTTTGGCGGCCTGAGGCTCGATCTCTCGCCGTCCCAGGATACCGCGGGCGTGAACCTGAGCTGGACGATGCGTCGCGCCGCGCGCCTGAATGCGAGCTACCTGCAGAGCGACTCGGCGCTGACGCAGGGTGCGCTCGCCTTTCGCATCGCATCGCTCGACTACACGGCGCGCTTCGGCGACGCCGACGAGGGCACGATCGGCCTGACGTACCTGCGTACGACGCAGACGCTCGGCGCCGGCACCACGACCGCATCGGCGCCGGGCGTGAGCCTCACGTTTCGGCACGCCTTCGATAGCGTACCCGACCTGCTCTTCCCGACGCGGCGCGGCGCCATCGGTGGCTACGTGTTCCGCGACGATCGCGCCAGCGGCGTCTACACGCCCTCGAAGGTAGGACTACCGGGGGTTGCAGTCACGCTCGACGGCGGGCGCACCGCCGTCACCGATGCGCGCGGCTACTATCGCTTTGCGAACGTGCCGTACGGCCCTCATACGCTGGCGGCGCACGTGCAGGGCACGCGGCCGTTCGCCTTTACGACCGGCTCGCCAACGGTCGCCCAAGCCGGCAGCACGGTCAACTTCGGCGTCAGCTACACGCAAGGGAAGCTCTTCGGCTACGTGACCGACGATGCCGGTACGGGCGTGCCCGGCGTGTTGGTGCAGGTCGTCGGAACCAAGGCTAGCGCGACGACGCGTGACAACGGCCGCTTCACGATCGCCGGCATCGCCCCGGGCACCTACGTCGTCGCCGCGTCGCCCGACTCGCTGCCGCCCGGCTACGACCTCTCGACGCTGCACCCGGTGACGGCCGTCGTGCGCTCGAATGCGCCCCATCCGATCGAGATCGACGTAACCGCCCTGCGCAGCATCGCCGGGACGGTACGCTACTACGATCCGCGGAGCCGGACGATCCGTCCGGCCCCCGGGTTGGTGGTAAGCGTGCCGGAACTCGGGCGCAGCGTGACGACCGGTGCCGACGGCGCCTACGCCCTGCGCGAGCTGCCGGCCGGGACCTTTACGGTGCTGGTTCGCGGCGGCGGCGGTAAGGAACGCCGCACGGTGACGCTGCCGCCTGCGCCGACCACCTTGACCGGGATCGATTTCCGCGTGCCGCTGGGCCAGGCTACTCGCGCCCAGGCCGAGCACGGGGCGGCGCGCACGTACCCCAAGGGCGGCGCCACGAACTAGGGGGAAGCCCGGATGTTCGCAGCCGCCGCAGGCGCTAGCATAAAAGCATGTTGGAGTACTCCGCCCAGCCTGAGGAGAGCCGGATGTTCAGCGGAATCGCGCGCGGGCGGCTGCTCGACGATCGCAGCTTGACGCAGATCGTCGAGGCGGTCGACCTGCCGCACGACGGGGGCACCGTGCTGGATGCCGGCGGCGACGACTTCATGCGCGGTTGGCTGAGCGTGACCCGCCCCGGCGCCGCCTACGCCTTCGGCGATCCGGCCGAGGACCCGCAGGCGCGCTACGACGCCGTCTTCGCGCTCGAGGTCCCGCTTGCGACCGCCGGAGCGGCGCAAGCGATCGCCGGACACTTGAACGCGCTCGGGCGCTACGCCCTGACCGTGCTCTCGCTCGAACCCGGCCACGAGCGCCGCGTCGGCGACGCGCTGACCCTGCTGCGGACGCATGCGACCGTCACGCAGGTCGAACACCTGACGCCGGCCGTGCAGGATTCGGCCGCGCGCATCGCCTCGCGCCACGTGCTCGACGCCGTCGGCGCCGCGCCCAACGGCGGCGGCGGGCTCGACCCCGCGCGCGTGCTGCACGCGATCGATCGCGGGGCCTTCGGCTATACCCTCATCGTTGGAACCCGGCGAGCGGATTCGTAAGGAGCGCGCGTCCGCGCGCCGAGAGCGAACCGTCAGCCAGGCCACGCTCCAATCCGGCGACGACCACCCGCACCACCGCGAGGTCGAGTCCCGGCGGGGTGAGATCGACGGCCGCGACGGCGCCTGCGTCGTGTACGCCGAGCAGCGCCACGAGACGCGCGACCTCCTCGCCGAGATCGGAACTCGAGCGGTCGACGTAGTCGCCGAAACGCGCCGCCTTGGCCGGCCCGTCGAAATACCAGCGCCCGCGCGGATAGCCGCTGGGGCGGCGCCCGTGCTCGAAGCCACGCGCGCCCTCGCCGGGCAGTTGGAGATTCTCGCGCGCGCCCTGGATGTCGCCGGCGCGCACCTGCACCGCCTCGGTGACGGCCCGCACCGCCGCGTGCAGCGGCGACCACGACGCGCCCATACCGAGATGGTAGAAGAGCGTATCGTCGCCGGGCTCGCTGACGCACGCGAGCATGCCGACGGGCCAGCCCGGCTCGCTATAGGCGAGGAGCCGCACCCAAACGCCGGCGGCGCGAATCGCCGCGATCAGCCCGTGGAGCGGCGGCGGCAGGTCGTCGTCGAGGGCGATTTCGGTGGCGACGGGATCGTCGGGAACGTCGCCGGCGCTGCCGGTCGCGCTGCGCAGCGTCCGCGGCCAGAGATGCGCCAGCAGGTGAACCCGCGACCAGAGGTGGCGTTCGATCAGTTCGAAGAGGGCGTGGTAGAGCGCCTCGGTGCGGGTGTTGCCCGACGCGAGGCCGTTGGTGGTGGTCCAGGCGAAGTGGCGCGGTCCGACGCGCGGGCACTGGACCAGCCCGAGCGGCACGTCGATCACCGCGCCGTCGCGCAGATCGACGCCGCGAACGCACTCGATCGTCTCGACCTTTGCGCCGAGCCAGCCCAGGGCGTCGAGATCGACGCGTTCGCGGACGGTCGCGACCGGAACGCGGACGCGCGCGATGCCCTCCATACGGGCACAAATCTGTCGTTCGATCGCCTCCATCAGCGCGCTCGCGCTCGCCTGCGCCTTCGTGACCCCCTTGCCGTTGTAGACACCGATTAGATCGGGCGATTCCGGCACGATCGCGGTCATCGTTGGAATCCCGATCCGGTCGAGATAGGTGGTTTCGCCCAGGCGCGTGATGCCGTAGCGCTCGCGCAGTGCGTTTGCCAGCGCGAGCGTGCGTTCGAGCGGCACCGCGCGATCGAAGGAACCGGCGAGCTTACGGCGCGAAGCCTCTGGCTCTTCCATGGACACCGTCACCCGATTCGCGTCGGCGGGAGTGGGCTTCTGAACGCGCACGAGAGCGCGCTTGCTTCGGCGCGTGAGCGCATCCTGCAAGCCGAGCGCAAGCGCGTTCCGGCGATCCTATACGTGCGCGGCGAACCCGGCATCGGCAAGACCCACTTCCTCGAACGCATCGCGAGCGACTTGCGCGACGAGGGTTGGTTTCCCCTCGACGTCGCCGCGCACGAGATCCAACGCAATACGCCGTTTATGCTCGCCAATCGACTGATCGGCGCCGCGCTTGCGGGGCTGGGCGCCGAAGCCGACCGCTACACCAGTGGGTTGGAAGAGGGATTGGCCGCGCTCGATCGCAGCTTTGCGCGGCGTTTCGGATTGGAAGCCCCGATCACGCTCGACTCCACGCGCTATCGCGACGTCTTCGCGCGCTTCTTTGAGGGCGTTGGGGCGGATCGCAAGATCGCGATTCTGTGCGACGACGCGCAGTGGATCGATCCGCAGTCGGCACAGACGCTCGAACACTTGGCCGCCGCCTATCTCACGGGACCGCTCGCAATCGTTTACGCCGAGCGCATCGCCGCCGCGGATGCCGATGCGCGGCGCGACGGCGCACTCGTGCTGGAGCCGCTGACGCCGGGCGACGCGCTGCCGTTGGTGCGCGCGCGCTTCCCGGTGCTCTCCGAGGTGCTCGCGCAGACGGTCGTCGATCACGCCGGCGGCAATCCGTTCGAGTTGGTCACCTTGGCCGAGGAGGCGGCGCACGGCGACGCCGGCGACGACGCCGCCGAGAAGAGCGCGCGCGAACTCATCGCCGCGCGCGTGCGCCGGCTGGGCCGCGACGACCGCGAGTTTCTGCAGTTCTGCGCGTTGCTCGGCGAGCCGATCGAGTATCGCGTGTTGTTCGCGCGTTACGACGATCCCGAGCGCGTCGCGCGCTTGGTCGGGAACGTGGGCCGTCCGTACTTCGTCGCCGATGGACCGGCCCTGCGCTTTCGGCACGCGCGCGTCGCCGAGGCGGTGCGCAGCACCATCGCAATCGACGTGCCGCTACGCCGTCAGATCGTCGAGGTGCTGCAAGGCCTCAAAGAACGCGACCTCACCGACTACGAGCGGATCGCGACGCAGGCCTTGGCACTGGACGATAAGACGCTTATGTTCGACGCCTACGTTGCATCGGCCGAACTCGCAATGAGCCGGCGCAGTGGCGACGCTGCCGTCGCTGCCTTCGAGCGCGCGCTTGCGGCCGGCGAGCCTACGCGTGAGAACCTCGTGCGGTTCACGCTTGGATACACGTGGGCGCTACGTAGCGTCAATCGCGATCCGGAAGCGGTTGAGTTTTTGCGGTCGGTGTTGAACCGAGTACGCGACCAAGCCGAGGAGCCTGGCATCGGTGGGCTTATCGTGCAGCTCGTCGTAGCGCTGTGGGCGCTCGAGCGCGTCGATGCGTCGAATGCGGAGGTCGATCGGTGGCTTCCGCGCCTCAAGAGCGCTGAGAATCGCGCCGACGTGCTCGCCGTCGGCCTGTTCGTCGCCGCGACCCATTATGCCGCCGAGCGCATTCGGATACTGCATGACGAGTTTACCGCGATCCCCCAGCCGCCGCCCGGTGCCGTCGTACTCTCTCTCCTAGCCCGAGCGATCGAGGCGACGGGAAGCGGCGATTACGCCTTGGCGCGCGAGCACATCGATGCGGCGATAGCTCGGGCCGCGCTCACCGGTGGCGCCAACTTGCTGCCGTACACCAGCGTCCTAATCGACTTCCGGCACGGTGGAACGCATCGCGCCGGCGAGCAACTGCCGGACTTGCTTCGGCGTACTCGGCTGGGTAATCAGAATCTGTTCTCCGGGGTGTTCTTCCTCGCGTGTGTGAAGGTTGCCGCCGGCGACTGGGCCGCGGCAAGCGAACTGATTGCGGAGGCGGCGGCAATCCACGAAGTGACGGCGGTAGCCGCGCCGCTTTTCGCGCTCCCGGCGATGATGGCGGCGCTCAGGGGTGACACGAGTCCGTGGGAATCCCGGATCCGCGCGATGACGGATGCCGCCCTGCGTGACGGCTGTGACGAGGCGTTCCTCCAAGTCGCGTCATGGGCGGCGCTCGCCCAGCGCGACCGCATCCCATCGATCGACGACCGCATCGCGGATGTGCTACGGCGGCCGCTCCCGACGCCGCGCTGCATCGCGCTCGGCTTTGCGCCGTTCGGCTTTACGCTGTGGTGCCACGCGCGCGAACGTTCCGATCTGCTGGAGCGCCTTGCCGTGGCTGCGCCGGGCAGCGACGCGAGCCCGTGGGCGCGGGCGCACGAAGCGTTGATGCGTGGCGTAGCACTCAAGCTGCTCGGCCGCAATGCGACCGCCGAGCTTGGGAGCGCGCGAAGGGCGTTTGCAACCCTCGGTGCCCCGTTCTTCGCCGCTTATGCCGCCCAGGCCGAGGGCGTCCCGGACGAGGCCGACCGTTTGCTGCTGGAGGGTCTTGGGGTTGAGGGGCTGCGTATCGGTGGAACGACCAAACGAAAGCGTACCCCGGCATCGAGCGGGCTAACGCCGCGCGAACGCGAGGTTGCGGGTCTTGTCGCCCAGGGTATGACGAACCGCCAAGCTGCGACCCAGCTCTTCTTAAGCGAGCGAACGGTCGAAATCCACCTCGGCAACGTCTACGCCAAGCTCGGCGTCGAGTCGCGCGCGATGCTGCTTAACTACCTGTGGAGCCGCGGTGGCCCGGCCGTCGTGCTCACGCCGTAGTAACGATGATAAAGTTCATCGCGGGATAGGTATCGGCCAGTTTGTTGACCTCGGCCGAGTTCTGCGACATGAGGTGCGCGGCGATTCCATCGAGGTTCGAGGGAGCGACATCCATTCCGGTGGTCGACGCGATCTCCTTGGCGACGGCAGCGTGGTCGTGCCCGGCCGCCAGATAGCGTTCGCGGGCGCCGGCGTCGTTCGTGAGGGCGGCGAGGTACTTTTCGGCAGCGGCGGGTTCTTCGTGCGGTTGCAACGGCATGATGCTCTCCTTGGCAATGAGGTCGGCTCGCGGGTCTAATGCAACGCGACGAGGCGCATCGCCTGCCGTCGCAGTGCGATGCGCCCCATACAATCGAATGCGTGCCGGCACGCCCGCGCGCTCCGGCGTTGCGCCGTGCGCTAGCGAGTCGTGAAGATAATGAGATTCATCTGCGGGTAACTACGGCCCAGTTCGTCCAGCTGTGTGCTTTCGTTGGCGACGAGATGCTGCGCGATCGCGGGCAGGTCGTCGGTGCCGACCGCGATACCGGTTACCTCGGTAATGAGCGTTGCGACCGCGGGCTCGTCGTGCCCTGCGGCGAGACAGCGCTCGCGCACGTGCGCGTCATACGCGAGCGCCGCGAGAAACGTTTCGGCTGCGCTCTGAACGGCAACCGGATCGAGAACCGGAGCGGTAGTGCGCTCCAACAATGACGCCGACATCGAGCAAGCCTCCCTGGCGCGTTGCGCCGGATCGGCGGGCGAGTTCGCCCACACCCGCGCGGGCTTCGGGGGGGGTATCGACGCCTGCGGCCGGGCGCTGCAGGAGCGTCGCGTCTGCGTCTCCGAACCGCTCGCTCGAGTGATATTTTCCGTACACGCGAGGTTTCCATGAGCATCACGCCGTTTCTCTGGTTCGACGATCGGGCCGAGGAGGCCGCACGCTTCTACGTTTCGATTTTCAAGAACTCGTCGATCGATAGCGTGAGCTACTACGGCGATGCCGGGCCGCTACCGGCCGGCACCGCGATGACGGTCGAGTTTACGCTCGACGGTCAGGAGTTCATGGCGCTCAACGGCGGCCCGAGTGGTGCCGCCCATCCCGGCGCGCCGTTCCAGGGTTCGATCGCGCTGTTCGTGAGCTGCGCGACGCAGCGCGAACTCGACGCGCTGTGGGATGCCCTGCTGGCCGGTGGACGCGCGGTGCAGTGTGGCTGGTTGGTCGACCGTTACGGATTCGCGTGGAACCTGGTACCGCAAGGCTTCGGCGATCTCATTCGCGATCCCGACCCGGCGCGCGCCGACCGCGCGATGAAGGCGATGCTTGCAATGGAAAAGCTCGATATCGAGGCACTGCGAAAGGCGGCCGACGGCATCTGAGGCGAAGGATGCGCGCGTGTTTCAAGACGTCATCGTGGCCGCGCTCTTTCGCACCTTTCACGCGCGGGTCGACGACGCGCTACTCGATTGCGCCGCCCGCGATGCGGGCGCCCTAAGCGCGATCGGCCGCCTTTCGCTATTGAGCGACGCGATGGCGGCGCAGGCGGTCGCCACGTTGCGGCTTGAGGCCAACGAAGCGCTGCTCGATCTTGGTTGCGGGCGCGGTTTTCTCGCGCGCTGGCTGCGACACGCCGGCGTCGTCGCCGATTACGTCGGCGTCGATCGGATCCCCGAAGCCCTTGGCGCCGCCCGAGCGATGCTCGCCGGCGATCCGCGCGCGCGCTTCGTGGAGGGCGACTACCGCACGTACCGCGCAGCGCCGGTCGACGCGGTCGCGGCGCTGGAAGTCACCGGCGACGGTGCGCTCGACGCGCCGTTGCTCGACGCGATCGGCGCGAATCTGAAGCCGGGCGGGCGATTCGTCCTGACGGTTGCCGCGCTCGACGATCGGAACGCACCACCCCGCGCCGAAGCGAACGCCGTCCTTCGTGCACGTTTCGAGCGCAGCGAGATAGCCGATGCCACGCCCGAAGCCGCCGAGTTCGCGCAGCGCTTCTACGATGCGATGCTCGCCATCGACGCGTGGGAGCCCTCGATCGCACCGCGCATCGCGGCGCAAGCCAGTCAGGTTCGTGACGCGATTGCAGCCGGCAGCTTCGCGTACGCGATCGTCACCGGCACGCGCTAAACCTAGAGACGCGGTTCAGGCGGCTTCGATGGTGATGGTGACGATTTCGGCGTTCGCGCTCAGCGTCGCCGGTATCGGCTGGTTGCGCTCTCGCAGGTAGTTACGGTACACATTTGCGGAGCGGACGAAGCGGCGCAGCACGTCGTTGCGGTCGTCGCTAATCGCGTAGATGTCGGGAAGGTCCTCGGAAGTAGCTCCGTAGGTCTTGGTGTCGGGATCGAACTCGATGCGGACGGTAGCCGTTTTCATCGCGTGCCTCCCTTGCCCCGATCGACAACGGTAACGGCAACTCCACAAAAGAAAAACGCCCGCCGATTCGGCGAGCGTCGATGGAACGCCCGAGGTGAGAAGCGCGGTTAAGCGCGGCGCGTCACGCGCTTCGAGCGCAGGCACTGCGTGCAGACCTTGGCGGTGCGATGCGTGCCGCGGTCGTCGATGCGCACCGCCTGTAAATTGGGCAGCCAGCGGCGACGCGTCTTGTTCATCGCGTGGCTGACGTTATTGCCCGTGGCGGGACCCTTCCCGCAGACCTCACAGCGCTTGGCCATCGAACTCGTCTTCCTCTCCGTGCGGTGCGACCGATGTCGCACGCTCCCGGGCGCGGACGGCGACCGGGACAACCCGAGGATAATACCACGGGCGCGGGTCCCAGGCAAGGATTCGAATCGCGTCCTCGAAAGCGCCCGGCCGTGGACGTGATCGCCTTGGACGGCCGCGGGTATGCTAAGTTTCTCGCCGCCGGGACGTACTTCCTAAGGAAGTACCGTCAGGTGCTCA
>DAIDGS010000090.1 GCA_027459845.1 Vulcanimicrobiota bacterium
GCCGAAGCGGTCGGCTTTGCACGCGCCCACGGATTGCGGCTCGCGGTGCGCGGCGGCGCGCACAGCTATCTCGGCACGTCGAATGCGGCCGACTCGCTGCTGCTGTGGACGCGTCGCATGAACGCCATCGAGGTCGGCGCGACGACGGTACGGATCGGCGCGGGGGCGATCTGGGCGCAGGCCTACGACGCCGTCACCACGCAGCACGGCCGCTACGTGCAAGGCGGCGGCTGCACGACCGTTGGGGTCGCCGGTCTCGTTCAGAGCGGCGGCTTCGGGAGCTTCTCCAAGCGCTACGGGACGGCGGCATCGAGCCTGCGTAGCGCGCAGATCGTCACCGCCGACGGCGTGGTACGCACCGTCGACGCAACCCACGATCCCGAACTCTTCTGGGCGCTCAAGGGCGGCGGCGGCGGAAGTTTCGGCGTTGTGACCGAGGTGACGCTCGCGCTACACGAGCTGTCGGAGTATTTCGGTGCGGCGGTGCTGCGCATCCGCGCCGCCTCCGACGACGCCTATCGCGACCTCGTGCGCCGCTTCGTCGACTTCTACGCCGGCTCGCTCTTCAACCCGCACTGGGGCGAGAGCGTGACCTTTACCGGCGGAAATACGATCGCCGTGAACATGGTCGCGCAGGGGCTCGACTCGGCGCAGGTGGCGGCGGTCTGGAAGCCGTTTCTCACCACCGTGCGCTCGTCGCCGGCTGCGTATGCGTTCGAGGCCGATCCGATCCTGGCCGCCGGGCCGGCGCGCGGATGGTGGAATCCGAAGTTTTGGTCCCGGTACGCGCCGCAGGCGATCGCGCTCGATCCGCGACCGGGCCACGGTTCCGACTGGTGGTGGGCCGGCGACGGCGAGCAGGCCGGCTGGTATCTCTACGGCTACGACTCGGTATGGATGCCGCAAACGCTGCTGGCATCCGACGGCGGTCGCGCACAACTCGCCGACGCGCTCTTTCGCGCGACCCGCGCGTTCGATTTCGCGCTCCACTTCAACAAGGGTTTGGCCGGCGCGCCGCAAGCCGCCATCGATGCGGCGCACGACACCGCCACCAATCCGGTCGTCACGCAGTCGTTTGCGCTCGCCATCTGCGCCGACGGCGTGCAGGGGCCGTTTCCCGGAGTTCCCGGTCACGCGCCCGACCTCGCGCATGCGCGCCGGATGGCGAAGGGCATCGGCGATGCGATGGCGGCGCTGCGCTCCGTCGCTCCCGCCGGCGGCTCGTACCTCTCCGAGAGCAACTACTTCAACGCCGACTTCGCGCGCGACTACTGGGGCAGCAACGCGCCGCGCTTGATCGCGGCGAAACGTCGGTACGATCCCGAGAACGTCTTTCGCGTGCGCAACGGGATCGCGTGAGGGCTAGCTCAGTCCGTCGCTGAAGTCGGGGATATGGCTGCCGTCGCAGAACGGCTTGTTGGCCGAGCGCCCGCAGCGACAGAGCGTCACGCGGTTGCGCACTTCGTAAGCGGTGCCGTCGGCGGCGGTGACGGCTACGCCGCCGAGCAACGACAGTGGGCCGCTGCAGTGCTCGGCGGGATCTTCGACCACGCCGATCGAGGGTTCGAAGGTCGGCTCGATCGGCGCGCCGGTGGCGGCATCGCGCACCACCAGTCGGCCGGATGGGCAGCGCGTCGCTTCGTGGACGATCGTCTCGCGCACGCCCGGTTCGCCGTCGCGCGCGATCAGGTTCCAAATGCGTCCGCGGTTGTCGCAGAAGCGCGCGACCGCGCACAGCGCCTCGGCGTCGTCGAGCACGATCGTGCTGCCGTCGAACGTCGTGGCTTGCTCGGCGAAAGGCGCGTGCGATGCAGTTTCGGTGCCGTCGAAGCCGATCGTGGCGTGGGTTCCGTCACAGAACGGTTTCGCGTTCGAGTGGCCGCAGCGGCACAGTGCGTACGGTTCGTTGGTGTCGAACGTGCGGCCGGTCTCCCACTCCCAGGAAGCGCCGCCGTCCGGCACGATCGTTTCGAGGCGCAGCGGTACCTTGCCGGAGACGAGATACGGCCCGTTCTTGAGCACCTTTACGGTGGCTTTGGGAGCGTCGCTCACGGTTCGCGCCTCACTCCCACATGAGCTCGTCGACGTAACAGTATTTCCAGCGTTCGCCCGGTTCGAACGAGCGCATCACCGGATGCTGGGTTGCGTGAAAGTGTTTGGTGGCGTGTTTGTGTTCGGAGGAGTCGCAGCAGCCGACGTGGCCGCACTCCAAGCATTCGCGCAGGTGGACCCAACGCGCGCCGATACGCAGGCACTCCTCGCAGCCCTGCGCGCTGGGCGTGACCTCGCGAATGCGATCGAGATGGCTACAGGTCTTCGACATGAACGGCTCCTTGGGCGATGGCGGTTCTACGCTTCAGTGTACACCGGCTGGGAAGAGGCGTCGGGAACGAGCACGATCTTGCCGATGTGGCGGCTCGTTTCGAGTCGTCGATGCGCCTGCGGGGCTTGCGCGAAGGTGAAGACCGAATCGACGACCGGCCGGATCGGATCTCGGCGCGGCAACAACGGCCAGACGCGTGCGCGCAACTCGCTCGCAATGGCGGCTTTCTGCTCGGCGGTGCGTGCGCGCAGCGACGATGCGAGCAGTGCGGCGCGCCGGGCGAGCATCGCCCGCACATCGAGCGTGACGTGCGGATCGCCCTGCGATGCGATGCAGGCGATGCGGCCGTCGAGTGCGAGCGCCTCGAGATCGCGCGCGATGTAGTCACCGCCGACGATGTCGAGCACCACGTCGACGCCGCGACCGCCGGTAAGGGCGGCAACCGCCGCGACGAAATCCTCGCTGCGGTAGTCGATCGCGTGCTCGGCGCCCAGTTCGCACGCCGCACGACACTTTGCCGGACTCCCGGCGGTTGCGATCGGATGCGCGCCGAATGCCCGCGCAAACATGATCGCGGTCGTGCCGATGCCGCTCGTTCCGCCGTGCACCAGCACGGTTTCACCGGCTGCCAGCCGCGCGCGCGTGAATAGGTTATCCCAAACCGTGAATGCGTTCTCGGGCAGCGTCGCTGCCTCGACCGGCGTCCAGCGAGCCGGCATCGGCAGCACTTGCCCGTGCGGCACCGCAACCCATTCGGCGTAGCCGCCGCCATTGCACAGCGCGCAGACCGCCGTGCCGACCGCCCAATCGGTGACCCCGGCTCCGAGCGCGACGATCGTTCCGGCGACTTCGAGGCCGGGAAGGTCGGACGCGCCGGCCGGCGGCGGATAGCGCCCGGCCCGCTGCAGCGCGTCGGCGCGGGTCACGCCGGCGGCGGCAACGCGGATCACCACCTCGCCGGGGCCGGCGAGCGGTTCGGGGCGATCGGCGACGTGCAGCACCTCGGGCTCGCCGTAGGCCGAAACTTCGACGACGCGCATGCTGGCCTCGCAGTCGGTAGGGTGACTACCGCTCCCGACCGGATCGCGCGGGCGAGGGTTGCGGGAGCCGCCGCGCCGGCGGCGCGAAGGCCTCGCGGATGTCGAAATCGGCGTTGCCGGTACGTCGATAGGGCGAAAGGAGCTCGACCATGGAGTACATACTGCATCTCTTCACCGACGAAAAGCGCTTCGAAAACCTCAGCCCGGAGCGCGGGGAGGCGCGCTTCGCGGCGTACATGGCCTACCGGCAGGCGCTCGAGGACGCCAAAGTGCTGGTCGGCGGCGCGCGGCTGCGCCCGGGCACCGAGTCGACCTGCGTGCGGGTCGGGGCCGACGGCGCGACGACCGTGCTCGACGGTCCCTTCGCCGATACCAAGGAGCAGCTCGGCGGGTACTT
>DAIDGS010000091.1 GCA_027459845.1 Vulcanimicrobiota bacterium
CCGCCGCGCGAGGTGGCGGTGCGCCTGCGCGGCGGGCAACCGGCGCTGGTTGGATCGCGGGCAGTGCTCGAGTGCGTGGGACCGTGGCGCATCGAGGAGCGCACCTACGTCACCACGCCGCTGGTGCGCGACGAGTACGACGTGCTGCTCGAAGACGGCATGCTGGCGCGCATCTACCGGCAGGGAACGCGGTGGTACGTGCGGGGTACCTACGACTAAGCGCTGCCCGCCCGGGTATGCCGAGTTGCACTGCTGGTCGAACTTTACGTTTCTCGAAGGCGGCTCGCATCCCGAAGAACTGATCGACCGCGCCGCCGAACTGGAGTTGGCCGCGATCGCGCTCACCGACCGCGACGGTCTCTACGGAAGCGTTCGGTTCGCCACACGCGCGCGCGAACGCGGCGTTGCGGCGATCGTCGGCAGCGAACTCACCTTCGACGACGGTGCGCGCATCGTACTGCTGGTCGAGGATGCCTGCGGCTATGCCAACCTCTGCCGGCTGATCTCGCGGGCGCAGTTGCGCGGCCGCAAGGGCGATGCGCGGCTGCGGCTGGAGGATCTCAGCGGCTGCAGCGATGGCCTGATCGCGCTCTCCGGCGGCCTTAACGGGCGCGTCGAGCGCGCTTTTGCCGCCGGCAATCCGGTGGCCGCCCGTGCCGAGGCCGAGCGGCTGCGCGACCTCTTCGGCGAGCGCTTTCATCTCGAACTGCAGCAGCATCTGCTGGCCGGCGATACGCAGCGCAACCTGCAGTTGCTCGAACTTGCGCGCGCCGGTCGCTTTCCGTACGTCGCGACCAATGCGGCGATCTACGCGCACAAGGATCATGCCGCCGCCGCCGACGTGTTGTACTGCATCAAGGAAGGCACCACGCTGGAGCGCGCCCGGGCCGACTGCCGGCTGCGTGCCAATGCCGAGTATCATCTCAAGTCGCCGGAAGCGATGGCGCGAATCTTCGCGCCGTATCCCGATGCGATCGCGCGCACGCTCGAGATCGCGCAGCGCACGCAGTTTCGGCTGGAGCGGTTGACCGGGCAGTTCCCCGACTTTCTCGCCCCTGCCGGGAGCAGCGCGCAACGCTATCTGCGCGAGTTGGTCTATCGTGGTGCCGCCGAGCGTTATTCGACGCCGCTCGCCGCCAACGTCGAGCGGCAGTTGGAGTACGAACTCGGGATCATCGCCAAGGTGGATCTCGCCGGATACTTTCTGATCGTGTGGGATATCGTGCGCGCCGCGGGCGAGATGGGCGTGCTCTGCCAAGGACGTGGCTCGGCAGCCAACTCGGCGGTCTGCTATGCGCTCGGCATCACCGCGGTCGATCCGATCGGCATGGACCTGCTCTTCGAACGCTTCATGTCGGAGGAGCGCCGCGAGATTCCCGATATCGACATCGACTTCGCGCATCAAGATCGCGAAAAGGTCATCCAGTACGTCTATCGCCGGTATGGTCGCGCGAATGCCGCGATGGCTGCCGAAGTCGTCAGCTACCGCACGCGCTCGGCGTTGCGCGACGTTGCCAAGGCGCTGGGCATGAGCGCCGACGCCGTCGCCGCACTGGCGCGCGAAGCGGCGGCGCAGGAGTCGCTGGAGGCGATCGCCGGCGACGGCGACCTGCTCGCGCTGTGCCGGCGGATCGAAGGCTTTCCACGCCACATGGGCATCCATTCCGGCGGTATGGTGCTCACGCGCGATCCGCTGGTGCAAGTCGCGCCGGTCGAGTGGGCGACGATGCGCGATCGCACCGTCGTGCAGTGGGATAAGGACGATTTGCAGGCGTTGGGGTTGATCAAGATCGATTTGCTCGGTTTGGGGATGCTCTCGCTCTTGCGTGAAGCCTTCGCCCTACACGCGGCCTGCGCCGCGCGCGGCGACCGCTGGCTGCCGAGCACGGCGCCGCTCGCGCTGCACGCCATCCCTCCCGACGACGCGCCCACCTACGCGATGCTGCAGCGCGCCGATACGATCGGCGTCTTTCAAATCGAGTCGCGCGCGCAGCAGTCGATGCTGCCGCGCATGAAGCCGGCCTGTTTCTACGATATCGTGATGCAGGTCGCGATCATTCGGCCGGGACCGATTCAGGGCCAAATGATTCACCCGTTTTTGCGGCGTCGCGCCGGCTTGGAGCCGGTGAGTTACCCGCATCCCAAGCTGCGCCCGGTCCTGGAACGCACGCTCGGCGTTCCGCTCTTTCAGGAGCAAGGCATGCGTTTGGCGATCGAAGCCGCCGGGTTTTCGGCCGGCGAAGCCGACGTGCTGCGCCGCGCAATGGGGCACAAGCGTTCGCGCGCGCGCATGGACGCAATTCACCCGCGTCTGATCGAGGGCATGACGCGCAGCGGAATCGACGCCGAATCCGCCGAGCGGCTCTTCGCGATGCTGCAAGGGTTCGCCGACTACGGCTTCCCGGAGTCGCACGCTGCCAGTTTCGCGCTCTTGGCGTATGCGTCGGCCTACGTCAAGTGCCGCTTTCCGGCGATCTTCGCCGCAGCGATCCTCAACGTGCAGCCGATGGGATTCTACTCGACCGAGGTGCTGGTCAACGACGCGCGCCGGCACGGCGTCACGATTCGCCCGATTGCGGTCAATGCCAGTGGGTACCGTTCGAGCGTCGAGCCCGACGGCGCGCTGCGGTTGGGGCTTCATCTGGTGCGCGGGCTCGGCGAGGCGCAGCGAATGCGCCTGGAGGCCGCGCTCGCCGGCGGCCCGTTCGAGGACCTGCTGGATTTCGTCGTGCGAACGCGGCTCGAACGCGAGGCGCTGGAGAACTTGGCGGCGGCCGGCGCGTTTGCGCCGTGGTACCCGCAGCGCCGCGAGGCGATGTGGGCGCTGCGCGGCATCGGCGAGCGCGAAGGTCGCGGCGAACTCGGCCGCCTGATGGACGTGGTCGAGGCGCCGGCCCACTTCGCACCGCTGAGCGCCCAGCTCGAAACGCGATTCGATCTGTGGTCGACCGGCGTGAGCCCGCAGCGCCAAGTCGTCGAGCACTTTCGCGCGCAGCTCGCCGCGCGCCGCGTGGTGACCGCGCGCGCGCTGGCGCGGTTGCCCGCGTCCGGTCTCGTTCGCGCCGGCGGCCTGGTCATCACGCGCCAGCAACCCGGCACCGCCAAGGGATTCGTCTTCTTGACGCTCGAGGACGAGACCGGATTGGTCAACGTGATCGTCCGACCCGACGTCTACCGGCGCTACCGGCGCACGATTCGTTTGAGTTCGATGCTGATCGTCGAAGGTCGCCTGCAACGCGAAGGTGGCTGCATCGATCTCCTGGCGCAGCGTGTGTGGCCCT
Organism: Vulcanimicrobiota bacterium; assembly: GCA_027459845.1. Classification (GTDB taxonomy): domain Bacteria; phylum Vulcanimicrobiota; class Vulcanimicrobiia; order Vulcanimicrobiales; family Vulcanimicrobiaceae; genus DAIDGS01. The sequence goes on from DAIDGS010000091.1 coordinate 3,282, forward strand.
TCGACGACGCGGCGACCGCCGCAGGCATCCGCGCCCACGACTTTTGCTAGTTGGCGACGTTCAGCGCGGCTCGTCGAGTGGAAAACCCTTCGGCGACTCAAGCAGCACCGTTACCCCCGGCGGATACGCGCGGGACGAGGCACCCGTCTGCCCCGGCTCGAGCAGACCACCGGGGGCGCCCCCGAGCTTGGCGATCGCGCCTAACGGTAGACCATAGCGCGTCGCATCGCTCGTACTTGCGACTCCGCCTCCGCCCGAGACCACCGCCCAGCCGAGCGACCGGATACGCCTGAGGACCACGAATCCGCCGGCATTGCCGTTGCCGTAGGTGCCTAAGATCGCACCGTCCGACTCCAGCAGGGAAAAGACGCGCCATCCGCGCCCTCGCGCCTGGCCGATGAAGCGTCGAATCGCCATCAGCGGAGTCGGTGCAAATCGCAGCGGGTACCGGGCGTGCGTTGCGGTACCCGACAGCTCCACCGCCTGTTGTAGCTGCGATAGGACGATCGACGCCGATCTCTGCTGGAGCGCAGTGGCCGAAGCATTCGACGCCAACCACGTTGCAATGCGCGCTACCTCACGCGCCCTGGTACGATCGGCGCTCGTCCATTCGTGCATTCCTTGGTCGCCGATCAGTGCCAGCAATGCCGTGTTCAGCGCCATCGCGGTGAAGTAGAAGAACTGCAGGCTGCTCGATGTTTCCAACGCGCACCGCGCAAGCACCGCTGAGAGCTGGGCATCGCGCGTCTGTGCGGCAAACAGGTCGCGGTTGTCAATGTCTGCCGTGTCCTTGTGCGAAGCGTCGATCCAGCCTGCCTGGGTACACGGTTCGCGGTAAATCAGCGGAAACTCGAAGGTGCGGTGCGATAGATTCGCCAGCGCGCGGCGAATCGCCACCGGGGCGCCGGCTGCTGCCGGTCCGGACGCTGCCGCCGGCAGCAGGGGAGCCGCGGCGATTGCCACCGCGGCCACCATTGAGGCCGCGGCGCGACACACCGCGTGCATCAGTGCGCGAACCCGTCGTGAAACTGCACTGCCTGTCCTGAAGTGACGTGGACGGTTCCCTGGACCGCCATCTGCAGCAGGTCGCCGGTACCGACCTCGGCCTTCTTCCCGCGTACCGCGAGCGCGGCGAAGCCGGCGAACGGAACGACCGCGGAGGCGACCGAGGCCGCGCCGCCGGCGGCCAGCGACGTGTCCAGGTTCCCGCCTCCGACCGATCCGGCGAAGCCTGCAACATGGAGCTTTTCGCCATCGACCGCAACCACCCAGTCGTAGGCGAGCTCAAGCATGCCCGATCGCCCGAGGAACCGCGCCGCTTCCGCATCGGCAACATGCCCTTGACCGCGCGCACCCGCCGCGACGATCAACATGCCCTTGACGACGACCGGTTCGGCGACCGTGAACGAAAACGTGTCGTTGGTCCGATCCGTCTGCGAGGAAAGCGGCTGATCGAGGTGTGCCAGTATGAGGGTACCGCCCGGCACAACCACGACGCGCGGACGTACCCGTGAAATCGCTACCGGGGCGGGCGTCGCCGTGGCTGCCGGAGCGGGCGCGTCGGCCGCCCGAGCCGGCGGTGTCAGAGCCGCGGTCGAAAGCGCGGCGAGCAGCAAACCGGCGAGTATGCGTCGGCTCAGACCTGGCCGGTCTAAGCGGGACGTTGCGGACGAAGTGGTGTCTTGCATTGGGAACCTCCTGTGAGCGTAACGGCAACCTGCCGCCACACTACCCCAAGGCCATTCCCGGTGCGTTCGCCGTGCGTTGCCGCAGCGTTCGACTGAGAAACCCGCCGCCGAGCGCAAGCCCCGGTCGCGCCTCGCCCGGAAAGCGCGATGCATCTCGCGCCGACGCGGGCTGACGCGACCGGGGACCGAGTCGCTAGTTGTGAATCGACTGTGTGACCGCGCCGCCCGCGACGAGCATCTTATTATGTCGATCGGCGGCGATCGCAGACCACACCATGCAAACGGGCCACGTGACGAGCAGGCCAAAGCCCAGCGTGAGCGCGCCCACGATGACGCTAACGACGAGCATGATCACCGCTCCCATGATGGTCGAGTAAAACATCCCGAGCGGCCCGAAAAAGAAGGTCAATGCGAGCGCAACAAAGACGCTCTTTTGCGCGACCACGACCGTAACAGCGGGACTCCCCGAAACCTGGTTGTTGTTGTAGATCACGACTTGCGGCGGTGCCGCATTCTGCGGTTGCGGTGCAGACTGCTGCTGTGGCGAAGCCTGCTGCTGGAACCCGGCCGCGCTCCCCGCGTCTACCGCGCTCGCTTGGGCGGCGGCACTCGGCCGGCCGGCCGGCGGGTCCGAGGTGGGTGGGCCTTGGTAGGGGCTTAACGGCGCGCTCGCAGCGGCGTCGGTGGTGGGATGGTCGTCCATGGTGGTCTCCTCCTATGCGCGTTGAGCGCAGCGGTGATTCAAAGGTGCGCGTGATGCGCTAAGGGATTACGCGGGAGTATCTGAGTGTGCCAAGCCGAAGTAACCGAAGGTCGTGCATGCGTAGCCGATGAGAGAGAAGTAGAACCCGGCTCCGAACCCGCCAATGCCCGCCCCGAGCACAGACGCGAGGCCGGATGCTGCCAGCCAAAGCGCGAGGAACACGCCTAGCAGTGCGCACGAGACCCCGTAGGCTATAAGAGTCTCACGGCGACTGCTTTTGCGCACGATAGGCAGAACCGCCAGAGCAATCGGCAGTAACAGGAGCAAGAATCCGTAGAATCCAGCCTGTATCAACGATATCGACGACGTTCCCCCGAACATTCCAGAGGAAGACGCGAACGGCAGGAGTGTTCCGATGGCGGCGACGGCCCCACCGACGAGTGCGACGACCGGGTCGCGCCCGTGACTTTCGACGAACTGGCGCAGCGCCCGCTCCGTGGTAGTTGTAGCCGGCGGCTTAGTAGGATGCTCGTTCATGACGTTGAGTCTCCTATTGCGTGACTTCCCAACCGTTATTGGTCAGGAGGAGCATAAAGTGATGGCGCGAGGTCCTGGCGCCCGCAAGTGTGGCTTTCACATCGGGAAACGCGGCCTGGAACCACGCATTGGTCGCAAAGGAGGGGACGTCAGTAAGCGCGTAGGTATAGGTCGCGCGGCTTAAGATCGCCGGTCCGTTGGCACTGGGAACAGTGAAGTTAGTCACCCTGTCCAGCACCTTTTTCCCATAGCAGAACGAGACGTCGTATCCCGGAGCGTCGGCGGCTCCGATCGAAGCAATCCGTTTGCCCATGGCGCTGAGTACGTAACGCGTCTGCGTGTCGGTGTAGGCGGTAACAAATGCGTTCGCTGCAGGATGAAATACCCGCCGCGTGCTCTTAGTAAGAACCCCAGCTTTCTCAAGGTCGTCGTACTGCGTGGTGTCGTTTTGCTGCACGTTGCCGTAAGCGTCCTGACTGTCAAAAACTTGCGGGAGAATGAGGCTTTGGGTGCAGAGGTTTTCGTTCTGCTTGCTCATGTAGCGGCGGATCGCGACCGCGAAGTTACCGGTTGTGGCGGCCCGCGGGTTTGAGCAACCCGCAAGCAGTGTTGCCAGCACGGCAATCGACGCCATAGTAATGCGCTTACCTGTGATGCTCATGTGCCTCCTTTCGCGTAGGCTCGGTGCGAGTGCGTTGAATGCGTAAGGTTGACGGTACGGCAAGCATGGGCGGGGAGGAGGGGCGGTCGGCGCGACAAATCGCGCCGACCGATCCCGAAGCCAGAAAAGATCCTGGTATCGCCGACGCGGCGCAGCACACGTGCGGTGGCTGAGCCGCGGACACGCCCGAAATCGATCGGGCCGAATCCGCGCAGTCCCGTCACCTTCACGTCGTGGCACGCGCACGCTCGACGGTCGGCTTCCGGCACGATGCCATGTCTTGAACATGAGGGCTGCAACGGCGGAAAGCCGTGCCCCGAAGAAGGCTCGTAGTGCCATCGATGACCCGTGCATCGCGTTGCTCGCCCCTATTACCGCAGAACGCGGCACTTCCTTGCCACCGTATGGGCCTTTAGTCCCGTGTTTGCGCGAACGCACGGCGCTCACCGCCGGTGCCGCAGGTTACCCTGCGGCACGCAGCCGTTGTCCTGAGCGATCGGTAGCCCGAGCGGAATCCCGATGCCAGAGGCCGTATCGAAGCCGGTCGTCGCTGCGTAGAACTGGTCGCCGGTATTCGGGTTGTCGTTCCCGCCAGTCACGTCGATGAAGTCGCGGTACGCTCCCGCGGAAAATGCACCGTAGAGAGCGTTGATTCCCCAGATCGGGTGCCCGCAGAGTTGATTGATTTCGGCCTGCATCGCGACGTAGGTCGGACTGGACCAGGAGGTGCCCCAGACGAGAAACCAGCCCGTGCTGCTGATCCCCGCGCTACTGTCGTACATGTCGTCATAGGCGGCGGGCAATGAAACGTCGGGCACGTTACGGCCCTGCTGGCTCGCACCCGCTATCCCGATCTGGTAGTTCGGGGCTGGGGTAAACTCCGTCGAGACTCCACCGCCCCCCTGGGCGACGCAGTCGTTCCAAACGACGGGATTCGTAATCGCGGTCGCCGGGCCGGTGCAGCCGTACGCAGCTTCGCTCGCGAAGGCGGGGCTGACCGACTCGGTTCCTCCTACCGCAACGAAGTGCGGCGAACTCGCCGGTGCCGACGCGCCGAAGTAGTTGACGAAGCCGCCGTAGCAATCTGAGCCACTGTCCCCCGACGACGCGGCGAAAGTCGTCCCTTCGACCGCTGCACCTGCCGCGATGTAGTCGGTAGCCACGTCAAATGCGGTGTCGTTTGTTTCGCAGCCTCCAAAAGACGAGTTAACAACGCTTGCCTTGGCATCGCTGACAATCTGGTTGTACGCGTCGATGATGCTCTGGGCGCTAAGATCAGGAGTGTCGTAAACGATGACATTAGCCCCCGGCGCAAGCGCGGAGATGGTTTCGAGATCGAGACTTGCCTCGATGCCGTCGTACGAACTCGTGCTTCCGCCGTCGACCGGCTCGTTTACGACACTTCCGGTTTGCGTGATTCCGTATTGCTGAAGATACGTCGCCAGATCTCCGGGAGACGCGGTTGCATCGATGACGATCGCAATCGTCTGACCTGCGCCGTTATAACCGTCCGCGCTGGGAAAATCGAAGCCATTGGCGACGAAGCTCGGACCCCAACCGCTGTCCGGTCCAAGGCCCGCTTGCGGCGTTGGCGTCGGCACCGGGGTGATGGTCGGATATGGCGTCGGGCTTGGGCTTGGGCTTGGGCTCGGGCTTGGGCTCGGGCTTGGGCTCGGGCTTGGGCTCGGGCTTGGGCTTGGGCTTGGGCTTGGGGTTGGGCTTGGGGTCGTGGCAACGCCGATGACGCTCACCGCGTCCAGATACTGACCCACTCGCGCGTTTCCGTCCGCTGCTTTGGCCACGCCGAACTCGAGAGTAACGGTCTTACCGGCGAGGCCTGACAGATTGGCTACGTGCTTAACCCAGAGGCGATTGGTGTGCTTGCCGCTGAAGGTCCAGAGCTTGCGGAGGAGCTTTCCACTCGGCGAGACGATCTCGCCGAACTGCAGTGCCGATCTACTCGGATCGTTTGACAGCCCCTTCGCCCACGCGGTCAAGGTCGCTTGAGCGGGAACGGTGATCGTTTGACAAAGGGCGTCTTGGCCCGACAGCGGCGCCTTGGGCGCAGCGCCAACGTACGCGCTGTAGTGTCCGCTCTCGGCGATGCGCCTGGTCACGTAGGCGGCACCACCGGTTTGCGATGATATGCAGCGCGCCCACGGCGCGAGCTTGCCGGTCTCAAAACCCGGATTCGCGACTGCGTTCGCCGTGGCTGCTGCCGGATGCGGTGATGTGCGATTGAGCGCGATGCTGTGCAGCAGGGGGTGTAGGCGCACGAGGTTATCGACAACGACTCCCGCGACGAGCGGAGCTAAGGCTGCGGGAACGCGAATCGGCGTCGTATTGGCGAAGCGCTCGCCGTACCGCCCCTGGCGAAAGTCGTGGATTGTCGTGCCAAAGGCATGCTCGACGGCGGCTGCGGGCGCGCTGACATCGAGCACCAGCCGATCCTGATAGCGGTGGCGGATGCGAAACCCACGGCGCGTGAGCTCCCTGATGACGTGCTGTTCTTGCGCCGGCGTCGGATCGAAGCGCTCGGCGAACTGGCGCGGCGTGAGATACGAGCGGGTCCGTCGTAGATTCGCAATCAGGCGTTGGAGCTCCGCGGCGTGATTGTATTTCAGGACGATCACCGCGGACGTCGCCGAGCTCGCCGATCGCGGACCGACATCGATCGCCCGGACGGGCGTAGCCATCCGTTCGAGCGGCGACCGGCGAAGAAGCTTCCCGCCAGGGCGCGTCGCGCCAGCGTCGGCGAGCAGGAGGTTGCGCGCGCCGACGGCGCCGCTGGCGGGGCTCGCCATGGTCGGCGCGAAGGCCGAGCCTCCGCCCGCGCTGCAGGCGGCGAGAACGCTGGCACAGAGGGCCAGGGCGCACCCGCGTTCGAGCAAATTTTGGGTCGTTTTCACGTCTGAACTCCTTCCGTAGGGACTGGTGACGCGGCCAGTCTATCGGAACGGCGTCGGCGCACCATTGGTGGTGCGTCGCCGGGACGACTGAGCGAAAAACGCTGGAGAAACGCTCGCGCGATAGCTACGGCGTATTGTCGAGGCAACAGCATGAAGGAACGATGCCTGAACGCTGCCAATGCAGAAAGTCCGAATCGGGAGGTCGACGACTATGCGGGTTTGGCTATCTGCCACAGTCTATTTCGCCGTCATGTGTTGCGTGGCAGCCGCGGCCGATCCGCCGGTAAACGTGCAGCCGGTAGCCGCTGGCCCGCTCGTCGTGAGCGCATGTCAGACGAACGGCAACCAAAGGAACACCGTCGTCGGCAACCGGTCCGCCTACACCCTGCGGGCCTTCAGCGAAACCTGGACCGCTCTCGACGCCAGCGGAAAATCCCTTGCCGCAGTCGTCGTCGACTACGGAATCACGCCACCCCTGGCCTCAGGCTCGGCCGCGGGCTACTCGGCGCAAGTCCCGACGGCTGCCTTTACCTCTGGCGCAGCCTCCACCATTTCCGGTTACAACTGCGTCCTGACCAGCGCGACCTTCGGAAACGGCGTGACCTGGTCGCCCGGCCGCCCCTGGCGCGGGAAACTGGTCGCAATTGCTGCCCCAAAGGCATCGGCGGCACCCAACAGCTCGCAGCTCTCGTTTCAAGTGATCAACGCCTGGAACGACATCAATGACGGATACTTCGTGCACGATACCCTGCTGATCCACGGCGGGAGCCGCGATGTCACCATAAAGCCGCGCGACTTCCTCCTGCGTGCCGTCCTCTCAAACGGCGGGGTGGAGGAGTACCTGGGACTTGCCTCGGCTGCACCGAGCTACAGTAAAGTCGATCCCGTGAGTGGCAACACGTTCTCGCAGCCGGAGGTCGACCCCGCGAGCGATCTTGGTGCGTTGGGCTCGCTCACCGTCCCCGCCCACGGCGATGTGACGGTTACCGTAACATTTGCCCTTCAGGCGCCGCTGCAAAACCCCAAGGCCGACCGCGACGTGCTGATGCGCTAAGCGCGGCCGACATCGCCGAGCGCTGCGGACATGAACTCGAAAATGCGATCGGCCGGCATCCCGGCGCCCGATGCGGATCGCGCGTTGAACTCGCTCTGGCCCAGCTTTGCGAGCAGCCCGTCGCGGATCGTCGCACTGCGACTCGCGTAGTCGCCCGCCCGTGGAAGCCGCTTGGCTTCGCGCCAGGCGTCGCCAAAGCCAAGCAAGGTTGCCGCGGTTTCGTACCGTTCGCGTGCGGTAGCGAGCTCGGCACAACCGTCGATACATCGCGCAAAAAAGAGCGGATGAAGGGAACCCCGAAGGCGCCTGACCGCCTCGCCGAGTGGCGCCGCGGCGGCATCGGCCTGGTTTGCCCAAACCCGGTAGCGCCCGATGCGTATGAGTTGCTCTACGATGCGCGTTTCGTCACCGACCTGTCGGCAGATGTCAAGGCTTTCCGTCGCGAGCGCGTTGGCTCGATCGAACGCTCCCCGATCTGCCGCGGTCTGACTCCAGTCCCCGAGCGCGGTACTTAGAGAACGTGAGTCGCCCCGCTCGCGATGAATCGCTACCGCACGCGCATACAGCCGCTCCGACTCTTCGTAGTCTGCCTTCCACATCGAGAGCACCTCGGCGAGGTTTTGAAGCGCAACGGCTTCCATGCGTGGCTCGGAGAGCTCGCGCGCGATCTCCAAAATGCCGTTGTACGCATCCGCCGCCTTCTCGAACTCGCCCGCGTACGTAGCGGCGATGGCGAGCTGGATGCGCGCGCGCCCCTGGCCCCGCAAATCGCCCACCGTCGCATAGACCTGCTCGGCGCGCGCTGCCGAGCTTCCCATGACATCGTAGTCGCCCGCTACGTAATACTGGCCGGCCAACCCGAGCCACGCCATCGCCAAGGTTTCCAGTGGCACCTCTTTCGCTTCCCGCTGCACGACCAATTCCAGCCAATAGCGACCCTCTCTCCAAAGGCCGCGTTCCATCCAGTAGCGTGCCAGGGCTGCCGCTAACGCCGCGCCAACGCGCACGTCGCCGCGCTCCAGTAGTTCGCGTTGCAACACGGCACGATAATCGGCATAATCGTGCGAGGTCTGTTCCCGAAATTCATCGTAGCGCGCCGTTCCGTGCAAGCTCTCGGCGTTCTCTGCTACCGAGAGAAAGTACCGCGCATGGCGCTGCTGCGCGGTTTCCCACTCACCGGCTTCGTCCAAGCGCTCTAACCCGTAGGCCTTAGTCGATTCGAGCAGCCGATAGCGTTGGATGTTTGCCGACTGCTCGGCATGAACGAGCGATTTGTCGATGAGCTCCGAAATTAACTCCAGGGCCGCGCTCTCGCTAAGCGGATGAAAGCCGCAGACCGACATCGCGGCTTCCATCGCAAAATCGCCTGAGAAGACCGCTAACCTTCGCAGCAGTGCCTTCTCGTCGTCGCGCAGAAGGTTGTAGCTCCAGCCGATGAGGCCATGCAGGGTCTGCTGGCGCGGAAGCGCGGTGCGGCTGCCCCCGGTGAGAATACGAAAGCGATCGTCGAGTCGCTTCCATAGCTCCTGCGCGGTCATCATGCGCATTCGCGCAGCGGCAAGCTCGATCGCGAGCGGGATCCCTTCAACGCGAGCGCATATCTGTTTCACGATGGGCAGTGTTTGCGCGTCTAGCGTAAAGTTCGGCTGAACGGCCTTGGCGCGGTTCTCAAAGAGCCGTATCCCCTCGTCTTCGCTGAACGTGCGAATCCGATGGACGACCTCGCCGCCTACCTTTAGGATTTCTCGGCTCGTGACGACCATCGTAAGCTGCGGGCAGCCCTGGAGTAACCTTTCGGCGGAGCGGGCAACTTCGGCGACGACGTGCTCGCAGTTATCGAGTATGATCAGCGCTTGTTTTTCTCGAAGGTTATGAACGAGCGTCTCCTGGATCGTCCGGCCGGATTCCTCGTGCAGACCAATCGTCGAGAGGATTGCAGACGTGACGAATGCAGGGTCTGAAAGCGGCCCAAAGTCGATGAACCATCGCCCGTCCGGGAAGCGCTCCGCCGCGATCTCTGCCAACTGAATGGCAAGGCGCGTCTTCCCGACGCCTCCGGTACCGGCAAGCGTCAGCAGGCGCGTACCTTCGAGCGCGCCCACGGCCTCGGCAAGCTCGCTTTCGCGCCCGATGAACGGCGTAAGCTGGGCAGGGATGCGGTCGTGCAAAGCAACGTCGACCGTCGGTTCCACGACGGTCGGCGGAGTAGCCGGCGCATCGGTTGTGACAACGCGATCGTAGAGGGCTCTTGTCTCGGCGGAAAGCTCGAGTTCCTCCGCCGCGAACAGCTTCACGGCGTCGTTGTACGTGCGAGCCGCGAGCGCACGATCGCCGGCAGCGTGGTGCGCTTGCATGAGCGTGCGAATCGCCCACTCGTCGTAAGGATCGACCGAACGCAGTTGCCCGACGTGTGCGACGGTGGCCTCGAGGTCACCGGCAGCACGTTTCTCCTCAACGGTTTTGCGTAGGCGGCCTTTTTGTCGCTCGAGGAACTCTTGGCGGAACGGCTCCAGCCAGTCGCGCTCGCCGATATCGATGTCGGCGAGCAACGGGCCGGAGTAGAGGGCGATAACCTCTACTGACGACCGCGCGTCGCTGGCCTCCTCAAACTCGCCGACATCGAACCAGAACGGCGCTTCCCGGTTCCACCCTACCGTCGTCTTATCCGCAACGATCCAAGGCGAGTCGTCCGGTCTCGGCGGAAGCGCTTTTTTTAGCTCGTTGAGATAGCTGCGAAGTCGCCCCTTCGCCCTCTCCTCCGGGACGTCGGGAGAGAGCTTGAATGCGATGACCTCGCGCTGAAGCGGCGCATTACGGTGGAGGAGCAAGTAAGCGAGCAACCAAAGCGCACCCTTCGAGACTTTGAGATCCCAGGGTTCGCCGGCAAACGTGAGATGCAAGCCTCCGAAGAAGCGGATATCCAATCGGCCGTCGCTCGCCATACGTCACCCTGCCCGTTCTGCGGCTCGTACCGCCGCCCTTGTATTGAGGTTGAGCCGCGCACGCCCTGCCAACGCTGCCGGGATGCTGCGCCGACGCAGGAATGTTACCCTCGGCGCAGGACTGGTCCCGCGGGGTGGGCAGAGAAGAGCGTCACCCCTCGCGGAATGGCCAGTCACGTTGAGAACGTCTCTCATGTGGAGGTTTTGTCATGAAGGTGTCATCGCGTATTTTCACGATCGCGGGGCTTATCGCGCTGGCGTCATCAGGCGTCGCCGTTGCCGCGAACGATCACCACCACCACCACGCGAAGGCGCACCACGCCGCGGCGCATCAGGCGCCCAGTCACCAGTCCGCGAGTCAGAGCGGGGGAGGATTTGGTTCGCTCGGTTCGCCGGGTTCCGGAGCAGCGGCGCAAGGTTCGAACGGCAGCGCATATCGTCCGACCGTCTACACGCCGGGCGGCTCGTCAAAGCGCCCGGCCTCGACCAACTACCATGCGTCGAAAACGACGTTCCACGCGGCCTCGACCAACTACCATGCGTCGAAGGCGACGTTCCACGCGGCCTCGACCAACTACCACGCAGCAAAGACGACGTTCCACGCCGCCTCGACCAACTACCACGTTGGGAAGGCTAAGATGCACGCGGCCTCGACGAACTATTCGGCCAAGCCGCGTGCGCACGGCTCCAACCTCAAAGCTGCCGTCCCGGGCGTGACGCTCGGTATCGTGAAGGGAAAGATCTCGGGTACCCATCGGTTCTATCGCGGCCTCACGGCGTTCCACGACGCACATTCTAAGGTTCGCCTGGACATGCGTTATGCTCGGCATCCCGACTATTACCACGGATACTGGGGCGGCGGTTGGTATCACGGATATTGGAACGCGTATTGGGCATACCAGCCCTGGATGTGGTACAACGGCGCCTACGGGTTCTGGTTGGCGTACGGCGGCATCAACGTCTTCGTGCAGCAGACCGCCCCGGGGATCTGCTCCTACTGGAACGGCTACGCGTGGGTGCCATGGTGGAACCCGCCTTACACGCCCTACTACTGCCCATACTAGGCATCTGTCGATACTTTCCTGACTGCACCGTGCTGCCGTAAAGCGAAACGCGGGATCGGCAAGAAGGAGAGCCTCCGGATTCTTTCGGAGGCTCTTTCTAATTTGGCTGCGCGCGCGGACGCGACTTGGTCATTTCGACGCGCGTCGTACGGACCCCAAGCGTGGTCGTGCTAGCCGCCCGGCCCCATTACGGTTGCGGGCTTGCGGTCGGTTCGGTCGCGGCCGGCGGCGTTGGCATCGGTGACGGCGGCGCCGGTGGCGGGCTGGAGAAGACCTGCACCGCACCCGGCACGTCCATCTTCGGCAGGCTCGGCAGCGGCTGGTTGGGATAGCCGACGTTGCGGATGATGTGCGGCGTGATGATCACGTAGAGGTTGGTGCGCTGCGTGGTGTCGTGGCGCACGCGGAAGAGTCCGCCGATGATCGGAAGGTCGCCGATCCCGGGAATCTTCGAGAGGTTGGTGATCTCTTGGTCGAGCAGCAACCCGCCGATGATGTAGGGCTGTCCGTTGCGCACGGTCGCCTCGGTGTTCACCTGGCGCAGGCTGATCTCGGGAACTTCCTGGCCGCCGGTGTTGATGTACTGCGTCACGCTCGAGGCTTCGGCGTAGATGTGCGAGGTCACGAACCCGTTGGGATCGATGCGCGGCAGTATCTGCAGGTTGATGCCGACCGCAACGTAGCTGATCGAGGTAGACGCAAACTGACTTGATCCGCCAGTGATCGTCGTGCTCGAGATCGGCAGCGCATCGCCGCTGAGAATCTGCGCCGGCTCGCCGTTGAGCGCCAGGATGCGCGGCGTCGCGAGGATCTTGCCGGCGCCGCGCGCGATGTCGGCGTAGAGCGACGCCTGCAGGCTGGCGGTCAGCCCGACCGGGTTGGGACCGTTGGTCGGCCCGAGCTCGGCGCCGCCGCTGGCGACCGCACCGTTGGGGTTGGTGAAGTCGATGCCCAGGTTCTTGGCGGCGGTCTGATCCAGTTCGAGCACCGCGCACTCCAGCACCACGCTCGGCACCGGGATGTCGACCGCCTCGATGAAGGCCTTGTACTTGGCGATCTGCTCGGGCGTGCCGTAGACCACGATCGCGTTGAGCCGGCGATCGTAGCCGATGTGCTGGCTCACGCGCTCGCCTTCGCTGGGCGGGGTCGCGTTGATGCCGGAGAACGGCGACGACGACGTCGGATAGCCGCTGTTGGAGGTCGGCAGGCTGAAGATCGAGCCCTCCGGCTGGAATGCGTTGCTCGGCGCGACCTGTGAGCCTTGCACCAGCAGCCCGACCACTTCGCTCACGTCGGCGTACTTCAGCGGAATCACTTCGAAGCTCTCGCCCGCGCCGAAACCGCCGCCGGTCGGCCCGAACTGGGTCGGTGCCGGCGTCGTCGGCGGACCGAGCGGCGGACCCACGCTGAGCACGATCTGCGAGGGCGTGTTGCTCGGCATCACCTGCACCGGATTGATCAGATGGAGCGTCACCGTCAACCCGGCCGGCGAACTGGAGAGCGACACCGACGACACCGCCCCGGCGCCCGCGTAGGCAAACTGGTTGGCGGAGCGCGCCGTGGTCGTGCCGGGCAGTTGCACGGTCGGCGTCTGGGTGTTGTTGCCGGTCAGGCTCCAGCCGGTCGGCACGCCGCCCGCGAACGAGAGCGTGACGCTCACCCCGCCGCCGGCCGCCGGGCTGACGTTGACGCCGGTGAGTTGCGAGGCCGCCAGCGCCGGCGCGTAGGGCACGAGCAACGAAGCAGCCAGGCCGAGCGCTGCAGCGGCGCGGCCGAGCATCCGTGGGTACATGGCCGCGCCTCGTTCGCACCGCCCGCGGCCGACGCCTGCAGCGGCGCTCACCCGGGCCCCCGGATTACCTGATGAGTGCAAAACGCATATATCTGCAAAACGTCTACATGTGCGAAACGGCGTCTAGACGCCGGCGGATGCTTTACGTAAGGTTTACGGCATATTGCCGTGGGACCTTGGTCCCGGGGTGGACGGCTTCCTAACATACCGTTCGTTACTGAGTATTCGATTGGAGGCTCATGCACGCATATCGGAGAGCCATCGCCGCAGCGGTGGCCATCGGGATTGCAGCGGCGACCCTCACTCCTGCATCGGCGTATCCGATGCGGGCGTTTGGTCGTCGTCCGCAGTCCGTTAGCGGTCCGGTCGTCGCGACGCCGCACGTTATCGGCGTTCGCGATCTCGGCCGCCGCAATCCAGCCGCGCTCACGCGCGTTTCGCTCCTGCTCAACTACCGGCACCAACGCGAGCTCGACATGCTGGTGCAGAATCAGGGCAACCGGCGCTCGCCACTCTTTCACCACTTCCTGACGCGCCGGCAGTTCGACAACTTCTTTGCGCCGACCATGGCGCAAGAGATGCAGGTGATTCGCGCGCTCCGCAACTCCGGATTCCGGATCACGCACCTCTTCCCGAATCGCACGATCGTCGATGCCATCGCACCGACCCGTGCGGTCGAGAACTTCTTCGGAACCGAAATTCATAGCGTGGTCCAGTTCCGCCGCGGACGCAGCCTCGGCGTGCACTACACCAACGTGCGTCCGGTCACCGTCCCGGCCGGCATCGCGCGCTTCGTCAAGACGGTCTCGGTCAACGATCTGATCGTCGCGCACACCCCGCACCTGCTCAGCCACTACCGCGTGCCGATGCACGTCGCGCTCAACGCGCGCGGGCGTCGTCACGTCGCGCGGCACATCCGCGTCCCGCACCGCCGCTTCGTGCGCCATGCGATCCACCGGATGACCGCCAACGTCATCACCAATCCGGGCTTCGAAACCGGCCGCATCAACGACGGCTGGTTCCAGTGCGGCAACGTCAACGCGTTCGTCGTCACCACCCACCCGCACAGCGGTAAGTACGACAACCTTGACGGCAAGCAGACCAGCGGCGAGCCCTACGGCGACTCCGGCGTCTGCCAGTTGGTGACGATCCCGACCAACGGTTTGCTGAGCGCGTGGCTCTACCAAACCTCCAACGAAGTCAACACCGACTACGCCTGGCAAGAGGCCGATCTGCTCGATCAGTACGGCAACGTCGTCTCCAACCTGTACACCACCGTGAACAACGTCAACGGCTGGGTGCAGGGCACGTGGGACCTCAGCGCCTACGCCGGCGGCCAGTACTACCTCTACTTCGGCGTTCATGGCGACGGCTACGGTGCGCTGACCACCCGTCAGTACGTCGACGACGTCTCGCTGGCCAGCGCGGGTTCGCCGACGCCGACCCCGGCGCCGACCGCGACGCCGACCGTCGCGCCGACCGCGACGCCGACGGCCAAGCCGACCGCAACGCCGACGGCCAAGCCGACCGCAACGCCGACGGCCAAGCCGACCGCAACGCCGACGGCCAAACCGACTGCGACGCCGACCGTCGCCCCAACCGCCACGCCGACCGCGGCGCCGGGCGGCTGCAACAACGCGGCGGCCGATAACGGTCCGCTCAGCGGCTCGAACGGCTGGCTCGCCACCGGCGTCGCCAAGGCGTTCGACTTCCCGGTGCAGCACGGCTGCAACGGTGCCGGCGTCACCGTCGGCGTCATCATCGACTCGCCGGTGCAGCAGTCCGACATTAACGCCTACCTGAGCGCCGCCGGCGTTACGGAGACCGGCACCATCACCAACGTCGCCGTCGATGGCGGCGGCACCTACTCCAGCAGCCAGAGCAGCGACTCGGTCGAAGCCTCACTCGACGTCGAGACGATCGTCGGCTTGGCACCGGGCGTCAACGTCCGCGTCTACAACTTCCCCTCGCTCTCCGATCAGGACATCGAAGACGCCTATAACCAGGCGGTGAGCGACGGCGTTGCGGCGACCAACTCGTCGTTCGGCGGCTGCGAAACCTCCGACACGCCGTTCGACACGGCCACCAACAGCATCGCCGAACAGGCCGCCTCGGAAGGCACCACGTTCAACGCTTCCTCGGGCGATTCGGGGAGCAACGAGTGCGGGACCGGCTCGGCGGCGGTCAGCGCACCGGCCAGCGATACCTACTTCGTAGGCGTCGGCTCGGTGAACTTCACCGATACCTCGACGGGCGCGCTCGCCAGCATCACCGCTGGAACCGACTCGGGCAACGGCTTCGCGTCAGGCGGCGGCGTCTCGGTCGAGTTCCCGCTGCCGAGCTACCAGTCCGGGGTCGCCGGCGTGATCACCTCGGGCCGTAACTCGCCCGACGTCGCGCTGCCCGGTGTCGGCGTCGTCGTCTACAACAGCGGTGCGCTCGAAGTCGACGGTACGTCGTGGTCGTGTCCGCAGTTCACGGCGTTGATCGCCGAGGCCAGCGAGTTGCACGGCACTAAGTTCGGCTACGTGCTCCCGCAGATCTACAGCATCTTCGGTGGCAACTACACGAACTACACCGACGTCACCAGCGGCAGCAACGGCGCGTACTCGGCCAAGGCCGGCTACGATCAAGTCACCGGGATCGGTGCGCCGAAGGGTTGGGCTTGGGCCCAAGCGATCTAACGCCCCACCGTTAGGTCGCATGGCG